>CAMAWP010000079.1 GCA_945861765.1 Akkermansia muciniphila
TCCAAACCTTCAATAGTGAGAGAGTTGCTGGAGATGCTGCGTGCGTCGTTGTCATGAGAGCAAAAACCTGGCATGAATTGAACGTCGCCATGCAGACTTTACTGAAACCTAATTTCCTCAGCGTTCGCTCGATCCTGGTCGCCCTGCTGCTCACATCGCTCGCTACGGTGCATGCCGCAGATCACCCATCCGCCGCACCCGGCATCACAAGTCTCACAGCCAAGTCGGTGAAATTCACAGTGCCGAAGGATCATCACGTGGTGCTCAAGCGCGGGCCAATCACTGCGATCATCGTGGACAATCACGCGGTGGATGTGCCGGAGCTGCCGAAGCATCGGTCGGGATACAACGGAGTGGCGTCGCTGAGGCACGAGAAGTCGGCGACGAACCTATTCGTCGAGGGTATTGCGGGCTTGAACTTCGAACACATTCATGATGGCACGATGGCGGTGAACGCGGAGAAGTTTGAGCCCCGTCGTGCGCCGATGGAGCTGCGCGTGGTGGATCCATTCACGGTCGAGCTGTATCAGCCGGCGACGGCGAACTGGAAGCTGGAGAGCTGCGGGCGGTATCAATTGCAGTCCGACGGGACCCTCGAATACACCTTTGAATGCGTTCCGCGCGCCGCGACGTTTGGGCAGGGTTACATTGGTCTTTTTTGGGCCAGCTACATTGCGGCACCGGAGGATGCGGCGATCCATTTTCGTGGTCACGAGGCGGCGGCATCAGGCTCGGGCGAATGGCTCCGTACGGTGACGCCGGCCCACGGCGTGGACAGCACGCATCCGCCGACGGGCGCGCTGCCGCATGTTCCTTTTCATGCGGACTTTCCCCTCACCTTGGCAAATCATCGCTCGCGCTACGCCCATACCGAGCCATGGTATTTCGGCGTCAGCCATGACATGGCCTTTGTGCAGATGTTCCGCCAAAGAGACCGCATCTGGTTCGCGCAATCGCCCGACGGCGGCGGTCGCAATAATCCGGCCTGGGACTTTCAATGGTTCATCACTGATTGGAAGGTTGGAGAATCCTATGGCTTCGTGATGCGTGCGACGTTGGTTCCTTTTGAAAACCGTGCGCGGATCGAGCGGGTGACACGCGCGCATCGGTCTGCCCTGAACCCGGCAACGCCATGACAATCCGAATCTTTGCTCATCGATGGAAGCCGCGGAGATTCGCGAGTCGTTCGATGGCCGCAAACCGACCGCCTGTTGGAATTTGCGATCTTTATTTCAATATCTGAGGGCAGTCTGGCGTCAGTGAATGAGTAAACCCAATTTAAAAGACAGACTATGAATCCCACCGACCCACTCATCACCCGCCGCCGCTTCCTGCGATCCACTGCCAAGGTGGCCGCCACTTTCACCATCCTGCGCGCCGGTTCGGCCCGCACCTACGCAGCGAATGAGAGGCTGAACATCGCCGCGATTGGCGCGGCTGGACAGGCAGCCAGCGACATCGACCAACTGAAGAGCCAGAACATCGTCGCATTGTGCGACGTGGACTGGCGCCACGCGGCCGGGACCTTCAAGAAGTTTCCCGGCGCGAAACAGTTCAAGGACTACCGGAAGATGCTCGACGCAATTCATGGCGAGATCGATGCCGTGATCGTTGCCACGCCCGATCACCATCATGCCTTCGCGTCCATGGCGGCGATCCGCCTCGGCAAACATGTCTATTGCGAAAAGCCACTCACCCATTCCGTGTGGGAGGCGCGAGAGGTCGCGAAGGCGGCCCGCGCCGCGAAAGTGGCCACCCAGATGGGAAACCAGGCGCAGGCCTCCGAAGAGACGCGCCGACTCCAGGAGTTTCTCCTCGACAACGCTATCGGCCCGGTGCGCGAAGTCCATATCTGGACAGATCGCCCGTCGCGAGGCCTCTTCAATGAATACTGGCCCCAGGGAGTGGGGCGGCCGACCGAAACGCCCGCCGTGCCGGACACCCTCGACTGGGATCTCTGGCTTGGGCCGGCTCCCGCCCGGCCGTATCATCCCGCCTACCTTCCGGCCAAGTGGCGTGGTTGGTGGGATTTTGGGACCGGCGCGCTCGGCGACATTGCTTGCCACTACTTCGATCCAGTGTTTCGCGCGCTCAAACTAGGGGCTCCCATCAGTGTTGAAGCTTCCTCCACCCGTGTGAACGAGGAAACTTATCCGCTGGGATGCATGATCACTTATCAATTTCCCTCGCGCGGCACCCTCCCCGCCTTGAAGTTGATCTGGTACGATGGCGGGCTGCGTCCACCGCGGCCTGAACAGCTAAAGGATGGCGATCCGATGGGGGACAACGGACATCTGCTCGTCGGCGAAAAGGGCATCATCCTCACCGATTGGAGCAAGTGGCGCTTGTATCCCGAGAAACTGGCACGCGAGTATGGCGAACCCCCAAAAAAGCTGCCGCGGTCGCCTGGCCACCACCAGGAATGGATCAACGCCTGCAAGGGTGGCGCTGCCGCTGGCTCGCACTTCGACTGGGCCGGGCCGATGACCGAGACCGTTTTGCTGGGCAACGTCGCGCTCCGGGTGAAACTGCGGGAGAGGCTCACACGAGGGAAGCTGCTGTGGGATTCGGAGAAGCTCGGGTTCTCAAACGTGCCCGAGGCCGATGCGTTCCTTCGGCGCGAATACCGATCGGGGTGGTCGCTGTGACGCCACGTCTGACAGAGCCACGGGGATTCCTATTGACTCGAATGCAGCCGCTCACCTCAATGTCACCATGTCCCTGAAGCCTATCATTCGACGCT
The DNA here is from genome assembly GCA_945861765.1 of Akkermansia muciniphila. Lineage (GTDB taxonomy): Bacteria > Verrucomicrobiota > Verrucomicrobiia > Limisphaerales > SIBE01 > SIBE01. The sequence goes on from CAMAWP010000079.1 coordinate 2,744, forward strand.
CGTGTGCTGTATCAGTCACAACTTCGCAACCTCCTTGCTTGGTGCGTGGGAAGGCATGCGTGCTACCCGACACTAGGCGCACATCCATGAACCTAATTGATTCCGTCCCGTCGATCCGCCTCTTTGCCCTATTGGCCATGGTCGCTGCCTTCGCGCCATTGCAGATTCGTGGCTTGACGTTGGAACTTCAGCGCCGCGACCCCACGACAGGCGTGCCGACCATTCAGACTGAGAGCGTGGATCCGAAGCGAGTGGCCATCATCGCGGTGGACATGTGGAACTGGCACTGGTGCAAAACTTCAACTGAGCGCGTCTCGGCCCTCGTGCCGAGGATGAACAAGTCCCTGGAGCAAGCCCGCGCGCTCGGCATGACAGTCTTCCTTTGCCCGACCGATGTTGCTGACAATTACGTCGGCACGCCGATGGTTGAGCGTGTTCTGGCCGTTGATCCGATTCCCATGCCGCAAGGGCCTGACCTGGTCTGCCCGCCCGCGCCCGATGGCGGAGGTTGCACGTGTGGCCGCGAACGCTGCCAGGGCAACTTCGGATGGGACGGGATGCATCCTGACCTCTCGATCGGGTCGGATGACTTGATGCCAAACGACCCGGAGCGTCTCTATACCCTCTGTAAAGAGCGCGGCATCACGCACATTATTTTCTTCGGTGTCCATACCCAGGTCTGTTTGCTCGGCAAATCCGTTGGGCTGCGCGCCATGACCCGAGCCGGTTTTAAGTGTGCCCTCGCGCGTGACCTCACTGATGCTCACGGCCGCTACGAACCGGGGGTGGAGACGCCGGACGATTTCACCTCGAAGGTGGTTGCGCATTTCGAGAAGCACTTGGCTGCCACCGTAAACTTCGCCGATATGCTGCGACGCAATAAACTCTGGGACGACGCCTGGCTTGTGGATCATGTCCGGCATTCGCCTTGGGGCACCCGGCGGCGTCCCCATCTCTTCGAGAAGGAGCTGATTCTCACGCTGACGAACCCCTGGCAACCCGACGCGGAGATTCGTTACACGCTGGATGGCTCGGAGCCCACTGCGACATCGCTCCCGTTCATCAAGCCTCTGAGGCTTGCGGCCAGCACGACCGTGCGCTCCGCCGCATTCAAAAACGGAAAGCGTGTCACGCTCTTCAGCGAGTCGTTCGCGGCAAAGCTCAGTTCCGTTCCATCGACGCCGGATATTTTCCTGGGCGCGCTCAAGCCATGGCGGGCCGTGGGCATGGGGCACTCCCCGTCCCTGAACGACCATCGTTTTTCGCCTGGCGTGTTGCCGCCCCAGGTGGACAAGTCGAATGAAGGCAAGCCGCTCAAACTTCGTGGCAATACCTACGCCCACGGCATCGGTATTCACGCGCCGAGCCAGCTCATCTACGAACTCAAACCTGAGTGGAATCGCTTTGTCGCTCGTGCCGGGGTGGACGAGCACGTTCTGGCCGTCAGCAACGGCAGCAACCGGGCGATGCATCCGAGCGTCATCTTCCGCGTGTTTATCGACGGCCGCCTAGTCGGCGAGAGCCCACTGATGAGGATCTCTTTCGAACCTTGGCGTTTCGACATTCCGATCCCATCCGGCAGCAAGCGCATCAGCCTCGCGGCGACTGACGGCGGCGACGGGCATTACATGGATCTGGCCAACTGGGTGGACGCGGGCTTTGTCTCGAAAAGGAACGAGATCAGCCGCAGACCGTGATTGCGCACGACCATGAAGACCCTGCTTCTCCATCCTTTCGTCGTCTCGGGAACGCTCCTCCTGGCCTCTTACTCCGCGGCTCTGGCCACCGCCGAATCGGTCAACGACACGCCACCGTCGGCCGCCACCCAGGTCCTCGCGAAACCCCAAGCCGCGGCGCCGTCATCCGCTGCCCGGAGAGCCCCATCTCCGCCCCTACTGGATTTGCCGCAAGAAGCGAAGGCTCCGGCTTCGAGCCCTGCGGAGTCCCTCACACGGTTCCAGGTCGCCGACGATCTGGAGTGGGAACAAGTCCTCACTGAGCCGCTCATCGCTCAGCCTGTGTTCCTCAACTTCGATGAACGGGGTCGAATGTGGGTCGTCGAGTACCGCCAATACCCCTCCCCTGCGGGGCTCAAAATGGTCAGCCGCGACAACGTCTGGCGCGCGGTCTATGATCGGGTGCCACCACCACCACCCCACCACTTCAAAGGCGCCGACAGGATCACCATTCACGAGGACTCCGACGGCGACGGGACCTACGACCGCCACAAGACCTTCCTCGACGGTCTCAACATTGTCACCTCGGTCGAACGGGGGCGGGGTGGGGTTTGGGTCTTGAACCCGCCTTACCTGCTCTTTTATCCGGACGCGAACAACGACGATGTGCCGGACGGTGATCCCGAGGTCCGCCTGTCTGGCTTTGGTCTAGAAGACACGCACAGCGTTGCCAACTCCCTGCGCTGGGGCCCGGACGGCTGGCTCTACGCCGCGCAAGGCAGCACCGTCACCGCGAACGTCCTGGTGCATGGTGTCGATGGAAAGCCCAAGAACGCGAAACCGATTTACTCCCAAGGTCAGAACATCTGGCGCTATCATCCGGAGAAGCGAATCTACGAAGTCTTCTCCGAAGGCGGCGGCAACGCGTTCGGGTGTGAGATCGACGATAAGGGACGGATCTTTTCGGGCCACAATGGCGGCGACACGCGCGGATTCCATTATGTGCAAGGTGCCTATCTGCAGAAGGGCTTTGACAAACATGGCCCGCTGTCGAACCCGTATGCCTTCGGCTATTTCCCGGCGATGCCTCACGACAGGGTTCCGCGTTTCACCCACAACTTTGTTCTCTACGACCACGGAGCTTTGCCCTCGCGCTACTCGGGCAGGCTGTTTGGCGTCGAGCCGATCCAGGGCCGAATCGTGGAGAGTGAAATCCTTCCTGAGCTTTCCTCTTTTCGAACCCGGGATATTTCACACCCGGTGACCAGCGACGACCGATGGTTTCGTCCCGTCGATATCAAGGTCGGCCCCGAAGGCGCGATCTATGTCTGTGATTGGTACGACCAGCAGGTAAACCATTATCGCAATAACGAGGGCAAGATCGACACCACCAACGGTCGCATCTACAGACTCAAGAGCAAAGGCGGGAAGCCGGGCCGTTCAGAGGACCTGGCACAGCTCTCCGCATCGCGGCTCCTCGAACGCCTCGCGCATCCCAACCGTTGGGTCCGCCAGACGGCTTTGCGCCTCCTGGCTGACCGCCATGATCCGTCGATCATCCCGGAGTTGTCCTCGGCTCTTTCTCGGAGTTCTGGCCAGCTCGCCTTGGAAACCTTATGGGCGCTGAACCTTTGCGGCGGGTTGAACGAGGCCGAAGCGCTTAGAGCCCTGGACCATTCCGATCCGTTCGTGCGGCTTTGGACCGTGCGTTTGCTGGGTGACACGCAGCGCGTCTCATCCGAAATGGCTGGGAGGCTGGCCGCGCTGGCCTCGAAAGAACCCAACCTCGAAGTGCGCAATCAACTCGCCGCCACGGCCAAGCGATTGCCCGCGCGAGAGGCTTTGGCCTTAGTCCGATCGCTTGCGTTGCGTTCGGAGGACACCGTGGACAGCCGGATGCCGTTGCTCCTCTGGTGGGCGATCGAAGCGCAGTGCGAAGAACATCGCGATCAGGTGGTCGGGCTGTTCGATGATTCCGCTTTTTGGCGCAGCCCCTTCGTTGAGGCTCACCTCCTCGACCGTGTCACCCGGCGTTTCGCCCAGGCTGGATCGCGCCGGGATTTGCTGACCTGCGCCCGACTCTTTGAACTCTCCCCTTCTGTTGATCACAGCCGCCGCTTGATGTCTGGTTTCGAAGCTGCGTTCAAAGGACGCGCGATGGCCGGGCTTCCCGACGCCCTGATCCAGGCGATGTCGCGACACGGGGTCGGTTCCTCGGCATTTGCCCTGCGCCAAGGTGATCCCCACGCCGTGCGGAGAGCGATTCAAGTCGTGGCCGACGAAACGGCCTCGCGCGCCGAGCGGATGGAGTTCCTCGGTGTGATGAGCGAGGTGAAGGTTCCCGGAGCCGTCCCAGCGCTGAGCCGAGCTTACCGTGGGGTTTCCAAGGATGATGCGATGCGCAAGGCGATCCTCTCAACCTTCCAGAACTACGATGATCCCACCATCGCTGATGTCGTGTTGAGCGCCTATTCTGCCCTGGGCCGCGAGTCGATTTCCATCGCCCAAGCTTTGCTGGCGAGCCGACCGGCGTGGGCATTGAAGCTAGCCCAAGCCGTGAATCGCAAGGAACCCTCATGGCCAGGGCCTGTGATCAAGCCCGAGAGCATTCCTTTGAACATCGTCCGCAAGCTGAAGCAACACCGGAATCCAGAGCTCCAAGAGTTACTGGAGAAAACCTGGCCCAACACCGGAAGCCCCACCACCGCGGAAATGGAGAAAAAAATCCATCAACTGGCGGGAGTCATCCGGAGCGGAACTGGCGACCCGTATCAGGGCCGAACTCTTTTTCAGAACACATGTGGCAGTTGTCACAAGCTGTTCGGCCAGGGAGGGGACGTGGGGCCAGACCTTACGGTTCACGACCGGGCCGATCTGGAATCGATGCTCCTGGGGATTGTGAATCCCAGCGCGGAGATCCGGGAAGGATTCGAAAACTTTTCCGTGGAAACTCAGGACGGCCGCTCGCTCTCTGGTTTCCTCGTGGAGCAGGACAATCGCACCATCGTCCTGCGCGGATTGGACAACCAAAACGTGACCTTGGCCCGGGCGGAACTCGTGGAACTCAAGGCTGCCGGCATGTCGCTGATGCCCGATGGATTGCTCGATGGCTTCACTGAACAGCAGGCGCGCGACCTATTCGCTTACCTCCGCAGCACGCAACCCTTGGTAGGCGAACCGCCCCGCCGCGCGGGAAATCCCTAATCACCTGAATTCGTGCAAGATTGCCGACGTCAAGATAACCACCAAACACATGAGCCGGAACCTGAATCACATTCCTTACTTGGGTCGCCTGGGCGTAGTCCTGATGCTGGTTTCGGTCGCCATCCATGCCGGCGTCGCCGCACCTGTGACCTCGGCCAACCAACGGTCTCTCGATTTCAACCGCGATATCCGCCCCATCCTTTCCGAGAATTGTCTCGCCTGCCATGGGCCGGACAAGAACAAGCGCAAGGCTGGGTTGCGGCTGGACCTTCGCGACGAAGCGACAGCCAAACTGGAGTCGGGCGAGCGCGCGGTTGTTCCGGGGAATATCGAAAAGAGCCACCTGCTGAAAGTCATTTCAGCCGGGGATGACGACGAACGCATGCCTCCTAAGAAGACCGGCAAGCGGCTGACAAAGGAACAAATCGGGCTGCTTCGCGACTGGATCGCGCAGGGCGCAGAGTTCAAGGAGCACTGGGCTTATCTCACGCCGGAGCGTCCGACCCTACCCTTGGTGAAGAACGAGAGCTGGCCGCGCAATGAGATCGATCACTTCATCCTGGCGCGGATCGAGAAGGAGGGATTAAGTCCGTCCCCGAAGGCCGAACAGCACACATTGATTCGCCGGGTCACGCTCGACCTTACGGGCCTCCCGCCGACCATTGCCGAAGTGGACGCGTACCTCGCCGACAACACGCCCACGGCCTACGAGAAGCTTGTGGATCGATTGCTGGCCGCGCAGTCGTTCGGCGAGAAGCTGGGCATCCAATGGCTCGACCTGGCGCGCTATGCGGATTCCGACGGCTACCACGCGGACACATCACGCTCCATGTGGCAATACCGCGACTATGTCATCCGCTCGTTCAACGAGAACAAGCCGTTCGACCAGTTCGTCAGCGAACAGCTCGCCGGCGATTTGCTCCCGAATCCCACGCTCGACCAGCGGATCGCCACGGCTTTCAATCGGAACGGTATGAGCAGCACGGAGGGAGGCGCGGACCCGGACGAGTACATGAACAAGTATGTGACCGACCGCGTGAACACAGTGGGAACCGTTTTCCTCGGTTCGAGCACGGCGTGCACGGAGTGTCACGACCACAAGTACGACCCGTTCACCCAGCGTGAGTACTATCAGCTCTACGACTTCTTCAATCGCATCCCGGAAAAGGGCCTCGACAGTGATCCGGCGCCGCCGTTCATCAAGGCACCGACACTGGAGCAGACGGCGTCGCTGACGAAACTGACAAACGAGATCGTCTCACTCGAAGGGCAGCGCCGGGAGTTGCTCGACAAGAAGGACGACATTTTAAGCCGGGAACAGGCGGCGTGGGAAGAGAAGCAGCGCCAGCGGGTTCACTCCGGCTGGGATGTCCTCAAGCCAATTGCGGTCACTGCGTCGAGCGGGGCTGAGCTGAAAACCCTCGATGACCTTTCCGTTCTCGCCAGCGGCACAAACGAGGCTAAAGAAACGTACGAAGTTTCACTTGAGACTGCCCATCATGAGTTGACCGCGCTTCGGTTGGAATCTTTGACGCACGACAGCCTTCCGCTAAAAGGGGCCAGTCGCGGAACGAATGGAAACTTTATCCTGACCGGATTCGAAGTCGAAGCTGAGAGTGTCGATCCCGCCAAGGAACCGCCGGTGAGCGAGATTGAATGGGGTCAGTGGTCTGCGCTCGGACCGTTCAAGGCGGGCTCGGCGAAGGAGGTTTTCGAGAAAGCCTTTATCAACGAGACCGAGCTCGATTTTGCCAAGACCTATGATGACGAGAAGCTGCGCTGGAAAGCAAAGCCGGATTGGAAGGACGGTACGGCGCAGGCGCTCTCGGGGGAGAACCAGGTGACTTACTTCCACCGGAAGATCACGGTGAAGACGGCGCGCTACATCAACCTGACCTTTGGCAGCGATGGGGGCATGCAACTGTGGCTGAATGGCGCAAAGGTCCAAAGTGGCGCGATCTTTCGGCGCGTCGCGCCGGCCCCCGATGAAGCGATGGTTCTGCTCAAGCCCGGCGAAAATAGTTTACTCCTCAAGGTCCATCAGGGCAGCGGCCTGTATGGAGTTCTCTTCGCCCCTCCGAAACAGCCTGTGACGAAGTATCCAGTGGAATTCGACAGGGCGCTGGCGGATTACAGCCAGAAAGATTTCAACGTGCAGGCCGCGTTGGACAACAAGGCGGACACCGGCTGGGCTGTCGATGGGCAGAACGAGACTCTTCGCGGCAACCGCCAAGCCATCTTCCTGGCCAAACGCCCGATCACTTTCGCGGCTGGTGCCCGGCTGAAGGTGAAGCTCAAGTTTGAATCCGGCATACCGCGGCAGGTTATGGGCTGCTTCCGGCTGGCGGTCACTTCGGGCAGCGGTCTCGATGAATTCGCCGGGCTGCCGCAGCAGGTGCAGTCGGCGTTATTCATCACGCCGGACCATGCCAGCGAAGCGCAGAAGGCGGAGTTGAAAGAATTTTATCGCGGCAACTTTTACCCGGAGCTCAAGAGCGTGAACACGAAGCTGGCCGACACGCGAAAAGAGGCCAAAGATCTCGACGGGAAGATCCCGACCATTCGCGTGATGGAAGACATGGCCGAGCCGCGGGTGACGCAGATTCGGGTGCGGGGCGATTATCGCGCCAAAGGCGACCAGGTCGTGGCGGGCGTGCCGCATATCCTGCCGCCGCTTCTGCCTTCCGAGAAAACCAACCGGCTGACGCTGGCGAAGTGGCTCGTGGAGCCGAGGCATCCACTCCTCGGACGCGTGACGGTCAATCGCTTTTGGTTTTTATACTTTGGCACCGGCCTGGTGAAAACCGGCAATGAATTCGGCACGCAGGGCGAACTGCCGTCGCATCCGGACCTTCTCGACTGGCTGGCGCGCGAGTTCATCGACGGCGGATGGAACGTTAAAGCGATGCAGAAGAAAATTGTGATGTCTGCCACCTACCAGCAGTCTTCGAAGCCAACCCCTGAACTGCTGGAGCGCGATCCGAACAATCGGCTGCTCGCGCGCGGGCCGCGTCTGCGCCTCAGCGCGGAGGTGATCCGCGACTGCGCGCTGGATTATGCCGGGCTGCTGGACCGCAAACGCGCGCCTGGCGGGCCGAGCGTAAAGCCGTATCAGCCGGCCGGCTTGTGGGAGGAGAAGATGTTCGGCGGCAACAAATACGAAGAGAGCAAAGGCGCGGATCTCTATCGCCGCAGCCTCTACACCCTCTGGAAGCGCACGGTGTTGAATCCGATCTTGATGACATTCGATGCGCCGGACCGCGCGATTTGCACCGAGCAACGGGGCCTGACCTGCACGCCGTTGCAGGCGTTCGTCACGCTGAACGAGAAGGGCTTTGTGGAAGCGGCGCGCGTGCTGGCTGAGCGGGTGTTGCGGGAAGGCGGTTCTGAATTGAATCAGCGAATCACCTTTGCCTACAAGACGGTGCTGGCTCGGCCGCCCACGCCGAAAGAGAGAACGATTCTCGCGGACATTCATGCGGACATGGTGACGACCTACCAGTACGATTTGAAGGCTGCGGTGGATCTTCTTGGAACCGGTGAATCCAAACGCGCCGAGAGTCTGAATGAGCTGGACTTGGTCGCCTGGACTGCCGTGGCCAATGTGCTGCTGAACCTCGATGAGACGATTACCAGGGAGTGACTACGGACTACTTTATGCACCACGACAATCCTTACCTCCAAGCCATGACGCGCCGCCACTTCTTCGGTCGTTCCGCCCGTGGACTCGGCGCTCTGGCGCTGACGTCGTTATTGAACCAGGACTGGTTCGCAGCGGCCAAGAACGCCACGGCGGCGACGGCGGCCAATCCGTTGCCTTCTCGCGGCATCATCCACCCGCTACACTTCGCCCCGAATGCCAAGCGGGTAATCTATCTCTTCCAATCCGGCGCGCCGTCGCAATTGGATCTCTACGATCACAAGCCGAAGTTAATCGAGCTGAACGGCAAGCCGATGCCCGAGAGCTACACCAAGGGCCAGCGCATCGCTCAGCTCCAAGGCCAGAAGCTCACCTGCGTGGGGACAAAGTTTAAGTTCGCGCGGCACGGGAAATCCGGGGCCGAGATTTCGGAGTTGCTGCCGCATATCGCGGGTGTGGCGGATGAGATCGCGCTCATTCGCTCCCTTCACACCGAGGCCATCAATCACGATCCCGGCGTTACGATGATCCAAACCGGCACCACCCAGGCCGGGCGTCCATCCATCGGAGCGTGGCTCTCTTACGGGCTGGGCTGCGAGAATGAGCAACTGCCGGCCTTCGTGGTGCTCAGCTCCGGTTTCGGACAGGACCAACCATTGCTCTCGCGCTACTGGGGCAGCGGCTTTTTACCCAGCAACCATCAGGGCGTCGAGTTTCGATCTCAGGGCGAGCCGATTCTCTTCGTGTCAAACCCGAAAGGAATTAACGACAAGGTCCGCCGCCGCCTTCTCGACGGCGTGCGGGACTTGAACCAGTTGAAGCTCGAGGCCGTTGGCGACCCCGAGATTAACTCGCGTATTCAATCCTACGAGATGGCCTACCGCATGCAGACCAGCGTGCCGGAGCTGATGGACCTCAAAAAGGAATCGAAGGACATGCTCGACCTTTACGGCGCTGAGCCGGGCAAATCCTCGTTCGCCAACAACTGTCTGCTCGCCCGACGCCTCGTTGAACGCGGCGTCCGATTCGTCCAGCTCTATCATCGCGGCTGGGATCATCACGGGAATCTGCCCACCGAGATCGCGAGGACCTGTCAGAATGTGGATCGCCCGTCCGCGGCGTTGATCCGGGACTTGAGGCAGCGCGGCCTGCTGGACGACACGCTCGTGATCTGGGGGGGTGAATTCGGACGCACTCCGATGAACCAAGGAGAAATGGCTAACGGCAACTACGGCCGCGACCATCACATGAAGGCCTTCACCATCTGGATGGCGGGCGGCGGCATCAAGCCGGGCATCACTCTCGGCGCGACAGACGAACTCGGTTACAACGCGGTCGAAGATCCGGTGACAGTGAACGATTTTCAGGCCACCATCCTCCATTGCCTCGGCATCAACCACGAGAAACTGACCTTCCGCTTCCAGGGCCGGGATTTCCGTCTCACCGATGTCTTCGGCGAAGTTGTGAAAAAGCTGCTTGCGTGACAGGGACAAAGCGCGAGACATTTGCTCCCGCGCGCATCGGAGTCGTGGACATGTGATCGTACCACCCACCTACCGAATCCATCGTCGGCAAGTATAGCGACCGCAGTCAGCGATTGATCAGCGGACGAAAGAGGAGACGGAAGCGGCTCCCGGCTGCTTGGTTCCTCACATGGCTTCTTCCTTTCGGATCAGGAGTTCAAATACACGAATTCGGTGAGAGATGGACTGCTAAGCGCAAACTTCTCGTCGTTTGCCGGAAATCAATTCACGGCTCGACGGAGTCTCGCCCCACCAGGAAACGATTGGGAAAACCCGCTGGTGCGATGCGGCATCGCCCTGGCCGGCGCGAACCACGCGCTGCAAATCACGAATGCGCTCGCGGAAGACGGCTTGATTACCGGTCTGGAAGCTTCGTTGCTGAATCTGCAAGGGACGGAATTGGTCGTCTTGAGCGCGTGCGATTCCGGCACGGGCGAGATCAAGATTGGCGAAGGTGTGATGTCGCTGCGTCGCGCTTTCCGAATCGCCGGAGCCGAGACCGTCCTGGCCAGCCATTGGAAAGTCAGCGACAAAGCGACTAGCCAATCGATGACAGAATTCATGCGGCGATGGCGCGCCGGTGAGCCGCGCGTGAAAGCCTGGCGCGAGGGGCAATTGGCACTTCTGCATTCCGAACAGTTTTCCAATCCTTACTTCTGGGCGGCGTTTACGCTGACGGGACAATGGCGGTGAACGAGACCTTTTGAACGATTAAGACGGCTTTCAATGAAACGGCGCTCTTCTGGTCGCGCTACCCTTCTCTCTGAGATCATAAAAGGCACAAAGGGATTTGATAGAATAATTCAAACCATGCTGAGCCCTGTCTCAACTACAAACGAATTGGACGACCTCTCAGCGCCCCCGTTGCCCAACGGAGGGCTCTAGGATGGAGCGGTCCGCTGAATCAACACCGCGCAATTCCATGTCAGGAATTCTCGCAGCAGCGGGAGGCCGAGCAAGAATGCGAACTCGGGATAATAGCGCGGCGCCGCACGCACGACACGCAATCCTGGCTGCTGCCGAATAAACCGGAGGGTCTGGCCAATGTAGGTCGGGAAAAGATTTACGAAAGGGGTATGCAGCCGCTGACGTCTCGTAAGCTTGTCGTAGAGCAAGTGGCCACGGCGTGCGCCAAAGTAATGAAGCGGCGAAAACTCATGTCCACCCCAAGGGGAAAGCCAGTTGGTCCAGCTCAGATAGATGTGACCTCCTGGGTTGATCATCTTTCCCATCGACGCAATGAACTCGAAAGGTTTCGAGAGGTGCTCCAGAACATTGGAACAAATCACCAAGTCATAGGTTCCTAGCAAAGTGATATCGTCGTGATCAAGATTGATCTTGTAGAATGGGGCCGAAGCCAGCTCTGGCATAAGCAATTTGGCTTCATCCGCAAAAATCACTGGACATCCCAGCTTCCTCAGAGCCGCACCAAAAATTCCGTGCCCCGCTCCGAGATCGAGCACATTGGTCGTTTTTTTTAAGGCGACGCCACTCCGTTGAATCCAGCGAATCGCGTCCTCCGCCTGTAATGTATAAAAATAGGGATCGTCCCGATGGGACAAGTGGTGAGCAATCAGTTTATGAATGATCATGACGGGAATTCAAGGCAGAGCGCGGGCGATGAACAGAGCAGACGCAGTTTAAGATCGCGTAAATTGAAAGACATTCTGGATTTTAACTAGCCGTTTAGGGTGACTGTAGGCAACATTTCTCGCACTCGATAGATAAAATATATGCGGTTTCTAATGCTGAATTGGCGCGACCCGCGAAATCCAATGGCTGGCGGAGCTGAGCGGGTGACGTTGGGCTATCTGTCCGCTCTAGTGCGGCGTGGGCATGAGGTTTATTGGTTCGCCAACCAGTTTCCAGAAGCCAAATCGGAAGAGATCATCGATGGTGTGAAAATTATCAGAGTCGGAGGCCCTGGGACCTCTATCCTTCGAGCTTGGGGATGGTACCGACATCAACCGCGATTCGACCTGGTAATGGATCAACACCACGGAATCCCTTGGTTCGCTCCGTGGTGGTCCCGAACTTCTTGCGTTGCCTACATTCATGAGGTGTTAGGTCCAATCTGGAATGCGTTCTATCCCTGGCCGCTGAGCGCGATTGGTCGGTCGCAAGAGCGGTGGACGCACTGGTTCTATCGTCGAGTCCCATTCTGGACAGCCTGCCAATCCACCGTCGATAGCCTCCGCGAGCACGGCGTGCGCGATGTGACGATTATTCCTTACGGAGTGCATACCGTGGCGTTGCCGCATCTGGAGCCAAAGCCGTTGAAGCAGCCATTGCGCTTGGTCGTCGTTTCGCGCCTGGCTCCAAACAAACGCGTGGATCATGCGATTCGTGCCGTCAGATGCCTTGCGGACCGGAACATCGAAGCCTTTCTGAATATTGTCGGGACCGGAGGAGTTGAGCCGCAGCTCCGTGAACTGGCGTCCGATCTGAAGATATCGGACAAAATTGTCTTTACCGGCCCACTGCCAGAGCAGCAGAAGGACGAATGCCTCCAGCAAGCTCATTTTCTTTTACACACGTCGCAACGCGAGGGATGGGGACTCAATGTGATCGAAGCCAATGCCATGGGCACGCCTGCAGCCGTTTACCCAGTGAAGGGGTTGGTCGAGTCCACTCTGCATGACAAAACCGGATTGGTTGCGGACGAAGAAACTCCTGAATCTTTGGCGACCAGCTTGATGACATCACTCCGCTCACCGGAGAAATATCAGTCCTTTAGGGTCAATGCGTGGGAACGGTCGAAAGCCTTTCATTGGAATGTCGTATTGCCTCGAGCGTGTGACTGGCTGGAAAAACAAGCGCGCGGAGCCAAGGCGGATCAGCCGTGAGCTTGTTCATTTCACCTCCATTGATCAGCGTGATCATTCTGAATTACAACGGGGCCCGATGGCTCGACCGTTGTTTAGCCTCTCTCAAGTTACAATCACTTTTCACACAAATTGAAGTGATCATCGCCGACAATCTCTCGTCCGATAACTCAGACAAGCTAGCCGAAACAATCATTCACTCCTGGCCAAACGGACGGTTCATTCAACACGGAGAGAACCTTGGTTACTGTGAGGGCAACAACCGAGCCGCCAAAGCTGCGAGCGGGAAATTTCTTTTCTTCCTAAACAACGATACGTGGATGGAACCCGACTGTCTGGAAAAGTTGGTGAGCGAAGTCCAAGCTGTCCAAGCGAGCGCAGCAACTCCCATGGTCCTTAATTATGATGATGACACATTTCAATCTCTGGGCGCCACCGGCTTTGACCTGTTCGGGTTGACCAGCACCCGAATGCCCTATCCGGACACCCGGGAGATATTAATGCCGGAGGGCTGTTCTTATCTTATCGAACGCCAGGTCTTCGAGAGATTGGGAGGTTTTGACCCGGCGCTTTTTATGTTTTCAGACGAGTTAGACCTCTCTTGGAGAGTCTGGATTGCTGGTTATAAAGCAATCGGAGTTCCCGCGGCCCGATTGCATCATCGCGGTGCGGCGAACGTGAACCCGCAGGGAGACGCAAGGGTGATTGAATTGCGAACGAGCGATACCAAACGATTCTACGCCAATCGCAACGGTCTCTTAGTCTTGCTCAAGAGTTGCCAGAACGCGCTGCTGCTATTAGTGGTTTTGCAGCTCGCCCTGCTGGCTACAGAAGCCCTCGTTAGTCTGGTGCTGGTCCGGCGTTGGTCGTTCGTCCAAAGAGCTTACCTGGATGCCGTGCTTGACTGCTGGCGGCTCAGGCATCACGTCCGCTCAGAGAGAGAGCGGATTCGTCAATTCCGCTGCCGGAGTGACTGGTGGATGCTGCGCTTCATGCGCTGGCGACTGAACCGATGGGACGAATTGCTTCGCATGATTCACTTTGGTCGGCCCAAAGTTACAGCGAGTTAATCAGTTTAGCTTTGCAAAAAAGACGAATCTCTAAGATATCAAATCAATGAAGGGCATCATTTTGGCAGGCGGGAGTGGCTCCCGATTGTATCCGCTGACCTTGGTCGCCAGCAAACAGTTGCAGTCGGTCTATGATAAACCGATGGTTTATTACCCTTTGACCACGCTGGTGGAGAATGGGGTTCGCGACTTTTGCCTGATTTCCACTCCACATGACTTGCCTCGTTTTCGGCAATTGCTGGGCGACGGAACGGCTTGGGGACTCTCGATCGAGTATCGCGAACAGGCTCGTCCCGCCGGAATTGCTCAAGCTTTTTTAATCGCTGAGTCATTTATTGGACAGGAACCTGTTGCTTTGATACTGGGCGATAATATCTTTTATGGAGGCGATGAATTCCGGAGAGCTTTTGCCGAGTTTCAGAGCGGAGCGACCGTTTTTGGCTGCCATGTCCATGATCCCGAGCGTTACGGAGTAGTGGAGTTTAATTCCCAAGGCCGCGCGATTTCCATCGAAGAAAAGCCACGAGAGCCCAAAAGCAATTATGCAGTCCCTGGACTTTACCTCTACGACAACCAGGTGGTAACGATAGCAAATAACTTGCAGCCGTCCGCTCGCGGTGAATTGGAAATCACCGATGTCAATTTGGAATACCTGAGGCGCGGCCAATTGCACGTCTGTCGGCTCAGTCGGGGATTTGCGTGGTTGGACGCGGGAACCAGCAGCAGCTTACACGACGCCTCGGCTTATGTTCAAACCATCGAAAAGCGCCAGGCGATCAAAGTAGGCTGTCCGGAAGAGGCCTCATTTTGCCGGGGATTTCTTTCTCTGGACCAACTGGGTGCGTTGACTTCCAAAATGCCTAATTGCGAATATCGGGACTACCTGGAGAACGTCGTAGCCGAGGCAAAACGGTTGGCCAAAGAATCGTAGAGGAACAAGGCTCGGATCGGCCAGTTTTCACAAATTAATATCGACTATGATTGTTCTGCTCGGCGCATCGGGATACATCGGCGAGGCTTTCGAACGCGTCATACGTGAGCGAGGTTATCCGCTCACTCCCGTCTCAAGGAAACACCTCGACTATACCCGATTTGAAGTCCTGGTGGATTTCATAAAAACCGTTAAACCGAGTCTTTTGATCAATGCTGCCGGCTATTCCGGCAAACCAAACGTGGACGCTTGCGAAAGTGCCCGTGCCGAAACTCTCGCTGGCAACACGCTGCTGCCCCAAACGATCGCCCATGCCTGCGCCATTACCGGAACACCCTGGGGACACGTCTCATCGGGCTGCATCTATTCGGGAGCAAAGATAGTTCTCAACGGCCAAATCCGAGCAGAGAAGGACTTTACCAAACCGGAGTTGAGGCACTTGGCTGAAAGTGATCCGAGCGTGGTTCGGGGTTACAACGAAACCGACGAGCCTAATTTTTCCTTCCGAGATCTCCCGTGCAGTTTTTATAGCGGCACTAAAGCATTGGCAGAAGAAGCCATCGATGGAGTCGGGCAAAGCTACATTTGGCGACTGCGCATTCCATTCGACGAGATCGATCACGCCCGAAATTACCTAAGCAAAGTCCAACGTTACGAAAAGGTTTACGACAATGTTAACTCCATCTCGCATCGCGGAGACTTTGCCAAAGCCTGCTTGGATCTGTGGCAAGCGCGAGCGCCCTTCGGTATCTATAACGTGACAAATCCGGGTTATATCACGACTCGCCAAGTCGTGGAAATGATTCAGCGGATACTGAAGCCGAAGCGGCGGTTTGAATTCTGGGCGAGCGACGATGAGTTTTATAGATTCGGCGCCAAAACTCCACGTTCCAATTGTGTTATGGACATGAAAAAACTACTCTCCACCGGAATCAAACTGCGCCCGGTTGACGAAGCCTTGGAAGATGTTTTGAGGAATTGGAAGCCCGCTCTCTGATGATCGTTTGGTTCCGCGCGGTTTTCAGTGGAACCATTTCCGTGTCCGAGCTGGAAGACTCACTCCGGAGCGTTACCTGGAGTGTGGACATTTTCCGGCCGTGCGCTGTTTTAACGGATGAGGCTTCCGACTGATATCTCCCGGATGGGAGATTCGAGAATAGCCCACCCTTTCGAATCTCCCTCCGCGAGACGAAGGCAGCCAATAGGTCCAAACTCCAGTGCCGATGAGGTTTTGCGACTCACATCTCCCGGAGAGGAGATTCGAGAATAGCCCACACCTATCTCCCGGAGGGAGATTCGAGAATAGCCCACCCTTTGAAGGGTGGGATTGCGTCGCCAATACCCAAAGTCCCGAAGGGACGGTTGAGCCATTCTCGGGCGATCCTTTGTCCTGAACAGACAGTGAGAATAGGAGCTGACGTCGGCCATTCGGGGACTCGGCCGTCCCTGCGGGACTTGTGCGATGGTTCATTCGAACCCAGCAGGTGAACTGCCGGGCTATTCTCGAATCTCCCTCCGGGAGACGAAGGCAGCCACGCATCAGCGTGAGTCGATGCGCCGCGTGAGGGGCGCCGCTGGCGGTGGGTCGTTGACTGGCAACCACGAGACGTAACGCGTGCCTGACGCTCCGGCGCTTGCGAAATCACAGAGGTTGACTCTTCTGCCATCGTTCGTCGGCAGCTCCACCAGAATCCAAGGTTGCAGGCTATTGCGGTTGCTCGTCTGGGGGATGAACGTTTCTTTGGCCTCGTCCAGTTGCCGCAAGTTGAGTGGGGGAAGTCCCTTTTCGTCGAAGATATTATGCCGTTGATCGAAAACGAGCAGAAGTGGGCCTCGGTAAATAGACACGCGTCCGAGCGCTTCGCGGTCGCCTGAAACTGGACGCAGCCGCAGATCCATCTCCATCGTGACGCGGTCGCCCTCTCGCCAACGTCGATTCAACTCCAGATAACGGCCTGGGATCACATTCGTTATGATCGAGTTGTTCACCCGAACCGTCGTTGACTCGGACCAAGCCGGGATGCGCAACCTTAAGTTAAATTGGCGAGCGGCGAGCGGCTCCACTCGGAGACTCACCTTTTTGGCGAGCGGGTAGTCCGTTTCTATTTGCAATGCTATGGGCGTGTTGTCCGGAAGCCTTCCCTGAAACATCCCTGGCCCATAGTAGTTCAAGGCCAAGCCATCGGCTGTTTTCATGACAGCCCATTCCGATAGTGATCCCAACCCGCGAGGGCCGTTCACGGAACAACAGTTTAACTCGGGTGTCCCTGGACGAGCCTGAAATGCCATTCCAGAGGCTGATGGCTCTCGAACTCCGTCCATGGGTGCGCTGCACGCCCACCAGCGACCCGAAGGATGCTGCGCCCCTGCGACAGCGTTGAAAGTGGACAACTCAAGTTCATCGGCTACGCGCGAATCGCCGGTCAGCCGCAGCATATCGATGCTCAAGGCCAGCCAGGCGATCGTTGAGCAGGTTTCGATCTGAGTGGGAGAATAGGGATTCCCGGTGGCTTTCCCGTCGGAGGAAAATCCGCCGGTATTCCGTCGGTCCCAGCGCGAGATGCTTTGCCAGTGATGAGTGAACGCAGTTCGATACCGGGTGTCGCCCGTGATCAGGTGAAGCTCAACCAACCCCTGGAGATCGTGGAGGCTCTCCCAGCGCGGCCTTGGCGTTTGATAGAACTCAACGCTTGCGAGACCTGTTCTGAGGTAATCGCCTGCCTGCTCCCAATCCTTCTCGATCTGCTGCATCATCTGCAGATAGCGCGGATCCTTGGTGAGACGATACAGCCAGCCGAACCCGTGAATAATCGCCATGTTCATCTCGGGAGAACCGGCATCGGTCACTCGCAGCTTGCCATCAAGAAATGTGGCGCAGATGAGGTCGGCAGCACGCCGACACGCTTTCAGCGACGCAGGATCGCCCGTCGCCTCGTTCCACATCAGGAGCGCCATCAGACAATGGTAATGTCCCCACAGATCGCAATTTGACTTCAATCGAATCTCGCGCGGAAAAGGGCCGAGGTAGCCATCCTCGGTCTGGGTAGCGATCAGATCCTTGACCAGTTGAGAAATGACCTCGCGGAGGTCCGGATGATTCGTCATGCGGCTAGCTTGAATTGCGGAGATGAGGTACTTGCCGACGAATTCACCAGCCCAAGGAACGAGATTCGGAGCTGGCTCGCGGTCGCGATGGCGAAACATCTGAATCATCCCGGGATTCGCGGCGGGCACAGGCAACAGCCAATTCTCAACGGACGCTTTCACGCGTTGTCCGATGAGGCCGTCAAAGTGGTATCGGGCCTGCGGAAGCGACTTGAAAGCGAGCTCGACGGTCTCGGCCCCGAAAGCAGGCGAAACAAGAAACGAAGCTGTGGCTGCGATTGCTAAGGCGAGCCCGATCCATCGCGTGGTATGAAACTTCACGTCCAGTTCTTTAATAATCACCAGCCGCAGATTCATGGCATTTAACTCATATACGAACTCTCCGCGCGTTGCCAATTAGAAACGCCCTTGGCGCGGCAATTCTCAGTATGGCCGCAGATAACACCAAGAACCTGCTGAAGCCGGGACTACAGAGGTAAGTAGTCCCGCCTTCAGGCGGCAACGCGTCAAACAATCCAACGCGTCTGGAGGTGTCGGTGCCCCACCGGCTGAAGCCGGGACTACCTACCTGGCGAACGCACGGCGTCCCGCCTTCAGGCGGTCGGAAGCCAAAATGAGAACACCCCGAACTTTGTGCGCGCATTGCGCCCTTGAACGGTGGGGCGAGACTCTCTCCGAGCTGTAGTCTCCGAGCCGGAAGCCGTCGAGCCCTGACATGCTCGA
>CAMAWP010000080.1 GCA_945861765.1 Akkermansia muciniphila
CAGCCAATAGGTAAGAGTTGATCCCCGGCTTTCTCGAGAACGGCATCGATCGCCTTCAACGGTCGCGGCGAGAATGGAAGTTTCATGGCATGAGGCAGGGCACGACCTGCCGGCTGTGGCGGCGGTAGATTTTGAAATCGGCATCGGTGGTCAGCACCACCGGGTCGGGCAGCGTCTCGCTCATGCGCACGAGGCAGGCATCGGCCAAGCTCATGGGCACGTCGGCGTATTTGTCCATCAAGCCAAGCACCGGTTCAAGTTGATCACCCAAATCAAACGCGAGGGTCAACACGCCGCTCCGCAATAGGTCTTTTAGCCTGGGCGTGCCTCTTTCGCCGACCAGATGGAACGTCTCGGTGAGTGCCGGCTCACACGTCAGCCAGGGCCAGGGCAAGCTGTCGGTTTGGGCAGTGATCCAGTCATGATGCTGATCGTCACGACTGAGCAGCGCCACGAGAGCGGAGCTATCGACGATGTAGTTTTTTGGCATGGATCAGGGCCGGTAGGTATTTCTTCTTGTTGCTGGAGAGATCCGCAGGCAAGCCGCTAACCGAGCCGATCAGGTCGCCAATCATTTCCCGCATCGTGCCGCGTTTGCCGGCGGTGCGGTGCGGCTGGCTCAAGCGTTCGCGCACCACGTCGGACTTGGACACGCGGCGCGACTGCGACTCGTGTTCAATCTCTGTGACGACGGAATCGGGCAATCGAACGGTCAAAGTTTTCATGGCGGCAATGTAAGACAAGCGAGGCAGTTGCGCAAGACGACAGTTTTCACGCGGTCACCTTGCGCCTTGTGGAGCAGCCGGAGGATTTCGTCCTCGGCGCGTTTCAGGTCGGCGTCAATCGCGTCCAGCGGACGCGGCGCTTGGAAGCGGTGGAATCAATGATTTCATCGGTCAAGATAGCGGCTTTTGTCGCCGAGACTGCGGCGCATGGCCGTCCATCACTCGCGCGCCTCAATGAGTTGAATCTGACCTTTGCGCGACTTCGCCTTGCGGTTCTGACTATCCAGATGTAAGTGCCGATGCCGGTGTTGTAGAACATCTGCTCCGGCAGCGCGACAATGGCCTTTGATGAGCAGGTCGGACGCGGCCACCGCGTAGGAACGAGGGTTGCGGCGAACTTGGAAACGACGAGGTTAAAGGCGGTTTGATCCAGCCAGATTGTGACAGCGGAGGGCATTGCCGAAACTTGTTAGTGCTTGACCATTCGTACGGTGCTCCTCATTTTGCCCTTGTGTTGAGAACCATTCTAATTCTGTTGCTGTTCTCGGGCTCTGGCTCATTTGCCAGCGGTGCGGAGCCGGAGAAATCGGTGATCCAAATCATCTGTGCCAGCCAGCAACCGGTCTGGGACGCGCCCTGGAGATTTGATTCAGTTCGCCGCGCCGGGGGGTCCGGATTTGTCATCAAAGGCAAGCGGATCATGACAAACGCCCACGTCGTGAGCTGGGACCGTCAAATACTCGTAAAGCGCTATCAAGACCCACGTCCTTATGTGGCGAAGGTTCGGTTCATCGCGAACGATTGCGATTTGGCTCTCCTCGAGGTCGAGGACGAAACATTTTTCGATGGATTGGAAGCGCTCAACTTTGGCGAGCTTCCCAAGGTCCGCTCCACCGTTGTGACCTATGGATATCCGGCGGGCGGCGAGCAGATTTCTTACACGCGAGGCGTTGTTTCACGCATCGAGATGCAAGGCTATGCGCATATCGGGAATCGCTCCTATCTGGGAGTGCAGACCGACGCGGCGATCAACCCGGGCAACAGTGGCGGCCCCGTGATTCAGGACGACAACGTGGTCGGTGTCGCGTTCCAAGGAATTTCGGGTCTTGAGAACACCGGATTTTTTATTCCGCCACCAGTGATCAGCCATTTTTTCAAAGATATTGAAGACGGCACTTACGACGGCTTTCCGCAAGCGGGCATTCGGCTCGTAGCTCTCCAGAATCCAGCGTATCGCCGCTCTTTGAAGCTGGCTGGAGAGGACCTAGGGGCGCGGGTCGATAGCATCCTGCCGATTCCAAGCACCCAACAGGTCTTGAAGGAAGAAGATGTGATTCTCAGAATTGGGCCCTACCCTCTCGGCGCGGATGGTACGATTCTTTATCAGGGCAATCGCCTGAACGGGGCCATGGCGTTTCAAGAGGCGCAGCACGGCGGAAGTATCCCGCTCAAACTCTGGCGCAAGGGCGAAGAGGTCGATGTCTCCTTGCCTGTCTATGTCTATCAGGAAGACCGCTCGGTCGGCAACCAATATGGTGCCCTGCCTCGCTACTACGTTTATGCCGGTCTGGTCTTTACGACTTTGAGCCTCGATTTCATGAAGACCTTTGGCCGCAACTGGGCGGACGCCGCGAATGCGGAACTCGTTTACGAACTCTATTATCGGCGCCATGAGTTCCCGAACGAAACGCGATCGGAGCCCATCATCATGGCTGCGGTTCTGGCAGACCCGGTCAACGCGAATCTTACCGTTCGCAGCCGCACATTGGTGGACCGAATCAACGGAATTCGCATTACGAATTTGGAGGATGTCATCAAGGCCTTCGACACCGTGAAGAACGATCAGCATATCATCGAGTATCTGCCGAATCATTCCTTCGAATGCCTCGACCGTGCTGAAGCCGACAAAGCGAATCTAAACATTCTAAAGACCTACGGTGTTCCGAAAGACAGACGCCTATGAAGTATCGATCTTTTCCGTGGCTGGCGGGGGTTCTGAGTCTGGCGATTCTGAGCTCCGCAACGGCAGCCGAAAGCAACGCCACGAAGCCAGTATGGGACCATTCCTTGGTCCTGCTGGACGTGACCCGCAAGCAATACGACTATTTTCAGCCCTGGACCAAACGCGTGAAGACCAGCCATAAGATGGGCCTGGTTCTGAGCGGGCAGGAGATTCTCACCACGGCCGACGAGATGTTTGATCGCACGCTCGTCCGCATCCAAAAGGGAGGACGCGGACGATGGTGGACTGGCGCGGTCACTTGGATTGATTACCATGCAAATTTAGCTCTCGTCACCGCTGTCGATGAGGCATTTTGGCAGGATTTAAGACCAGCGGAATTAAGCGACCCGGCTTCGGGGGCCGAGTCCTTTCAAATCATCCGCTGGCGTGAAGGTAAACTGGAAACACGCAAGGCGGAATTCAATCAGTTCACGGTCGGGACCGGCCATTTGAGCTTCGTGGCCCATGTCGAATTGGAAGTCAGCGCAGAGATTCAAGGCGTCGGCGGGGGTGAGCCTATAATTGCTGATGCACATGTGGTTGGGATCGCGGAGGAGCAGACGGGAAATAAATGTTCCATCATTCCGTCTTCATTTATCCGACCGATTCTCGAAGCTCGCAAGAAGGGGTCTTATCGGGGGTTGGGGTATTTTGACTTTTACTGGCAGCCTGCGGAAAATCCTGCCAGCTTGAAATTTCTGAAGCTGACCGGCGAGCCACGCGGCGTAATCGTCATCGAGGTTCCCTCCCACCCGGGAGTAGAACCGGTCCTGAAGGCTCGAGATATTCTGCTGAACGTCGATGGATTTGACATCGATATTCAAGGGGATTACGAAGACCCGAACTACGGTCATCTATCGCTCGAGAATTTGGCCACGCGGGGCAAATGGGCTGGCGACGATGTGAAGTTTAAGATTTGGCGCGATGGCAAACTGCTGGACGTGACCTATCTTTTGCCGAAAGCGGAGTACTCTTCCACCCTTGTTCCCGATGCGGTTTACGACCAGGAACCTGAGTATTTAATCGTCGGAGGCTTGGTCTTCCAGCCATTGAACGACGCTTTTCTGCAGGCTTGGGGGCCGGACTGGAAACGACGCTCTCCCTTCCGGCTTTATTATTTCAACAACCAGTCGCCCACTCCCGAGAGGCCGGCTCTGGTTCTGATGTCTCAAGTGCTTCCCGACATCTACAATCTCGGTTACCAAGATTTGAAATACTTGGTGGTGGATCAAGTGAACGGTCAAAAGATAAGCCGTTTGCCCGAGCTGCGCGACGCTCTGCGAAAACCAATGGATGGTTTCCATCAGATCCAGTTTATGCCGAGCGACTCTCTCCGGCGGCTCGTCGTCGCTGCGGATCAACAAGAGGAAGCCACGCGGCGGGTTCTCCAGCTCTATGGAATCACGAAGGATTTCTTTTTCGCGACTCCGCCGCCAACCAATACCAAAACCGCGGCCGTGAGTCCTTGATGGGGACCATGAACCGTTACGTGGATGGGGAGTGTGGGCGTCCTGACGACTAAACACTGAAATCCGGCCAGTCCTGGAATTTGACACTCCCCTGCAATCGGGGGACTCTGAGCAACTGGCTTACCGCGGCATTGGTGGATAACGCCGAGAAGAACAGTAGAACGATGAAGGTTGGATTGGATTAGAGAACCTAGAACTTAGTTTCCAAAAGATGAGGCACGCTATCGCGACAGCTTCGGTGATCAGGCTTCTCAAATCGATGCTCACAGCCTCCTTTTCTTGTGCGAGCGCAAAGCCTCGGAACCAAAAAACTTGATTCCGACCCTTTGGGGCAGAAAACATCCTTGAATGCTTGAGTTGGGGGCGCATATTGAAAGACATTATGAGCGCGACCGAATTGCTTGAAAAGATCCAGAGCCTGCCACCGTCTGAACAGACGGCATTCGCGGCACTATTTCACCGTTGGGAGGCGAGGAGTAAGGACTATGCCTCGCTCACGGCAAAAAAGCCTTTACTATTGCCTGACTACGCAGCGCGCCTGAAGCAACTCTTCCCTGATAGCCCGATTCAGGGCGACCCGCAGAGGTTCTGGGATGAACTCCGAGCGGAGCGGTTCTGACCACCTACGCCGATACCAGCGTCCTGTTTTCGCTCTACATCGCAGACGCGAATACGCCAGCCGCTTTGCTATTTCGGCAATCCATGCAGGACGCACTGCACTTCACCGAACTGCACCGGCTCGAATTGCGGAATGCTTTCAGTTTGGCAGTCTTTCGAAAACAAATCACAGCCGCGATCGCACAAACAGCATGGAGCAATCTTGAAGCCGATATGCAGTCTGGCGTTTTGGTTGTCTCCGCAGTTCTGTGGCCAGATGTATTCCGCAAAGCGGAGCAGTTGGCAGAGCTTCATACCCCCGTATCCGGTAGCCGCAGCCTCGATACCTGACACGTTGCTGCCGCCTTGGTCATTCAAACTGTGGATTTCGTGACCTTCGACATCCGGCAGGCCGCCCTGGCGGAATTAACCGGATTAAAGGTGAGACAGTGAAAGTAACCTGGCAGGGAATGAGGCTGAAGCTAAAATTATTCTGGATTTAACACTCCGACAGACCATAGCAAGCGATCAGATGAAGCGAGAAGCCTGCTGCACAGAAAGTCAGGCGGCGGGAAATTTGGCATTCCTGGAACGGACCTGCCACTTCCTGCCGCGGAACAAATGTAGGGCTTGCGAATATTGAAAGAGAGAGTTCGTATTGCCGTCAAGACTGCTCTGACAAATTTATAAACGTGGCGGGTCTCCATGCACTGCGGAGCGTGGAGGCAAAGCGGCTTGCTCCGAGATCTGCGCACTGAGATCATCAATTAGGAGTGACAATAGAAGTCTTTTAGAGACGAAATCGCAGGAACTTACGGTGGAAATCCGATGGAAAGCTTCACCGCCATATACTCTGGATGGACGCTCCCTTCCTTTGTCCGGATGATCAGTGGAGGTTCCACCCAAGTTTGGCTTCGGAACCAGCCGGGCAAATGATCGGATCGCATCATAGCGAATAATCCTAGCAACGGAGGCTCTCCTTCCTTGAGCACGACGGGCCGCGATCGAATGATAGCCAGCCCGACTTGCAACGCCGCGGATTCAACCCGGGCGCGCTGTTCGTTCGGAAAAACGCAGGCGAAAAGACCACCCCAATTCAGATGACGCGCTGCTACTTCGCAATAATCTGCGACCGTGCCCCGAGCCTCGAACCGGCATGCGACTTTCTGCGGGTGGTCGCCGTGAACTCCCGCAGACAGCGGAAAATAAGGCGGACTGCCCAAGACCAAATCAAACTGTTCCTCTTCTCGGACGATTCCGGGATCTCGGAAATCACCCTGGCGAATTTCAAACCGTGTATCGAGTCCATTGTAGCGCGCTGATTTGCAGGCCAGCCTCACGCTTTCTTCCTGAGCTTCCACCGCGACAACGCGCGCGCCCGGAAGCCGCCACGCCGCAATCATTCCAACCGAGCCAATGCCGCTTCCAAGATCGAGGATTCTTTCCGCCCTTGAACACCAACAAGCGCCATACCAAGCCGTCAGTAGATCATCCGTCGAGAATCGGTGGCCTTTCTTGAGCTGAAAGATGCGGAAGTCACCACTGATAGCATCTAGCGTTTCGCCCTCCTCGATTCGCGCAAGGTCAGCAAGGACTCCAGGAGCCACTGGTCCAGGCTTTGCCCAGCCTTTAAAGAATCGTCTCTCGTTCGGTGCGTCACTTTGTTTCATGTTGCGAGTCGAACGTATCATCCATCCAATGAAACGACGAGTCTCAGCTCTCCACAATTCCAGCAATCCAACTTGGAAGCGTGCTTTCAGGCTCCGCGGTCCGACTTGGGTTTTCAAAGGGATGCCCGGCGAAAGGCCGCATCACAAATCGGCGCGCCAGATGAACACAGCGATTTATGAGGATTTGAATCTGGCTTAGCCGAAATCAGCAAAGTATGGTTTTGGCTGTGGGACGAGATGAACCAGGAAATGCGCGAATGCCACGAAAGACCGATCGGGCCGCGACAATGGACACCGGGTGCTCCGACTACTTCGTCCTTCTTAATTTGGGCCTGGCGGGTTTGCACCCTGATAACTTAATTAAAGAAAACGCAAGATGAGCTTAACCCGATATCAATTAGTTCTCCTGTTCAGTCTGGTCAGCACCGTGATCTTTGGACCCGTTCCCTCGACGGCGTCCGAGCAGCCGCAGCGCGCGGCAGACGCGGCTCGTATCAAAGGCCTGCTGATGAGTCCCGCGCAGGCGACTTCCGATCAACTGAAGAAAAATCTGAGCGACGGCATCAACAGCGTTGTCCTTTACCTCGATGATTCTTCATCAGCCGCAGAAAACCTGGTCGCTGCCAAACGCATTCAAAAGGCTGGTTTGAATCTTTTCTATTGGATCGAGATCGCCCGAAATCCAACCTTAGCGACGGCTCATCCCGAATGGATGGCCAGCATCCAGATCCACCATGAATGGCGGCGACACTTCCCCACTTTTCCACAGCCTTCCACCAACCAAGTCGTGAAAAACTTTCCATGGGTTCCCGTGCTCTACCAAGAAACTTTCGATGTGCATCACCAGCGCGTAGCAGCTCTCCTAAAGAAACTGCCAGCGGCGAAAGGGATCTTCCTTAACGATCTCCAAGGGGCTCCGACCGCCTGTGGTTGCGGCAACCAGTTCTGCCGGTGGACCACCGATTACGGTCCCATCAAAACCGCCACTCGCCTTCCGCCGGATGCTGCCGCCAAGTTCGCGGCGGCCGTCGGAAGACTCATGCCGAAGGCCAAGATCATTCCAGTTTGGACAACTGAATGCACGGAGCACGACGGCCCGAAAGGTGCCGCGTGCGACGGAGTGGGATGTTTCAACGGCGCTTGTTGGAAAGAATACAACGCGCAGTTAATCCCGGTGGCTAAACTCTGCGAACAGATCGGCGTTCTCTTGCCTTACCAGGATTTTCCTGGAGAGCTGTCGCGCTCCGGACCAAACGCTCAATGGCAGAAATATGCTTTGAATTCCTTCACTGCGATCCTTCCCAAACGAGGCGGCAGTCCAATCCCGCAAAATCGATTGATTGCAATTTTGCAAGGTTGGGACGTCAGCCCCGAGCAACGGCAGACGCAGATCCGCCAAAGCGAAGAGACAGGGACGGCTGGCTATATTCTGGCGCTGACCAAAATCGATCAGAGCTGGGAACCGCGCCTCATGAATGTTTCCGCAGACAGAATAGAGGCTTCTCAAAAGCCACATCCTGCTCATTAGCCTGATACTTCAACGGCGCGGCAAGCACGCTGGCGACGCTGCGTCTGGGACCGAAACGATACCGGCTATCGAGAATGTTCACGGGTTTCTCTGACAACATCACTCTGAGGCCGACGTAAAGCGCCTTCGGAGCAAAGCTATCCGATGTCTCGCGGATGATTACGCTAAAAGGCAATTGTCATTTGTCCGAAGGGCCAGACGAATGTTCGTTTAGTAGCTTCCAGACTCTCAGCGCTTCCGTCGCTCCCCACGCCTGCGCATCGCAACCTCGTTGATGGTGCGGAGCATCGCCATCCAAGATTTCTGGGATATGGCCAATACAGCCTTCGACAAGGAGTCGGTCCATGGTGCCCAGATAGGCCTTGGCAGCAGCGACTGCGGCGGGTTGAAAATTCCAAGCTTTTGCCAGCGCTTCACAAAAGGTCGGGAACGTCCACGTCCATGCGGTTCCGTTGTGGTAAGCAGGTTTTCGCCGCGTGTCTTCGTCTCCTTCATAACGGCCCCAATACGGCTCCGGCGGGTTGTTCAGCAATCGTCCGTCATTCCCGTAAATCGGCAATGGCGGAGATACCGGGAGCGGAGCCAAAGAACGTAGCGCGCCGGGAACCACCAGATACCGAAGGGCCGCCTCGATACAGCGACGCGCTCGTTCCTGAGTAATCACACCGAAGCTCACAGCCAGCAGATAGTTGCTCCTAAGAGCATTGTCCACGATCGCTGAAGCAGCAGGTTGGCCCGGGTCAGCCACCAATAGATCCGCCATATAACCTGCCTTCTCGATCCAGAAATATTTCAACAACGAGGCTTCAGCTCGATCTGCCAATTCGCCCCATGCCTCGCCCGTTGATTTCAAATTCAATCGACCGAGCTGGCGCAACAGTCTCACCCATAATACCTGAATTTCCACCGGATAGCCGACGCGCGGAGTTCCAGCAGGGTGATTCGTGTCCATCCATGTAAAATGTTTCGGGCTCCAGATAAGGCCCGATTTCGGATCCATCCAAATTCCATTGGGCGTCCCTGCGATGTACCCGGCGGCTATGCTCCGCAAGACGTCCGCGATCGTGCGACCAGAACGATCAACAACGACTTCATAGATATTCTCGCCCAGGAGCGACGCTATCTCCTCGCAAACTACTCCGTACCATAACGGAGCATCGGTGGTATCGCGATTGGATGCATCGTCACCGTGGATACTGTTGGGCAATGTGCCGTGCTGTTCGAATCGCCCAAAGGTAATCAGCAATTGTTTAACTTCTTCAAACATCCCGGCAGCCAGCAGGCCTCGAGCGCAAATGAGGGAATCGCGGCCCCAATCAAGAAACCATGGATAGCCAGCGATGACGGTTTTGCCGCCGTCGCGCCGCACCACGAACGAGTGCGTCGCCAAGACAAGCTGCCGCCCAAACGCGTCCTCGGCCGGGAGTTTGGCGCGGTGAAAGTTAAGATTCTGCGCTTCTTGGCGGTTAGCTTTGAACTCGCGAACCTCCTCTAACTTAGGATTGGCCGCATCAGCGGTGAGCACGAGGTGGACGACTCCACCCTTCGCCATGGGAACGTCGAACCATCCCGGGCTGTAGGCGTCTCCACCGCCGACTTGTCCGCGCGTCTGCTCGACCGGGTGAGGAATATTTTCAGACCACTCGGCTTCGTGATGATACTCCGCCAAGTCCGCAAAGACCCGCAACTCGCGGTCTGGCACTGGTGTAAACGCAAAGCCCGGATGGTCTTTGAGAGGCTGGCAGTGAGAAGCGAAATGGTGCTCCGCTCCCGGATTCCGGTGGCTCTCGGTATGGAAATTTCGGTCCTCAATATCGACGCGCACGGTGAGGCGCACCTCACAATGGGCAGGGAGATCCGTGCCTGCCTTCGGAGCTGATGTGGGCCGACTGAAGCGAAGCACAGTCGTATTCCGCCCATCCAGCATATCAATATCGAGAATCACCTCCACTGTCCGGCCATCGCCGGCGTTCGCGACAAACCGCCATCGCGCAGGGGGTCCTGCTTCAAATTCGATGGTGTTCTCTTGGTCAAGCGGTGAAATAAAGCCATCAGCATTAACCCAAACCCGAACGCGCTTGGCCAAGATGTGACGGTCGGTTGGAACCCTTGGATGCAGGTTGGCGCCGAGCAGGCAATCATACTTGGATCTGACGCGACCCAGATCGACGCAGAGCCGAGCCATGCCTCCAATGCCATTGGTGAGGAGAACCAAATCTGATTGCAAGTTGGGAAGCCGCGGAATTGCTTTGAGCGGTTCAACCGCTATAAACCGAAGCTCGCTCTCCAAGTGCTGATTGATCGAGCTGTACCTCTCAAGAACCAGCGTTGCATCGGACACCGCTGACCCCGGCGGAAAGCAAGCGACATGGCCATTTCGCACTTCAACCGACTGCACTTGCTTGGTCCGAGCTGGCTTCTTGCTCTCGACTGTCGCGCGGAAGGGAACGTCGTCATGGATGAGCAACCAGTGTTCAGGCGGAACGACGGTGATACGGCGGATATCCGACGGCCTCCATGCTGCCACTTGGGGAAAGAAATCCTTGACAGCGGTATTGAGGTGAGGAGCGGATATATTGGTTGGCGCGAGCGGCGCACTTGTTACGTGGGGAAGTGCGGCCAGGAAGTTTCTGGGATCATCATCCACTTGTTTCCCAAGACGGCGCCAGGAGAAATCTCCCATTTCTTCTATGGGCAGGACTTCGCTTAAGGCGGTGAACGCCCAACCCGCGCAAGCCCTGGAGCGGCGGTAAGCATCTCCGAAAAGCCCCTGAGGTTCCGAATGAACCGAAAGACAATAGCAAGCCGCTGGCGGGAGAGTGAAACCGACCTTGCCGTCCTCCAAAGGTTTCACGGTGGGCGAGAGTTGGCCGAGCAAGTCCATCTTCGGCTCACCCAGGTTCCGATAGATCCCATTATCGAGAGCCAAAGCTTGAGGATGATCAGGGTCGGTGTTCGCAAGAATCAGCAGGTGATCGGCGCCTTCTGCGGAATCTCGGCGTAACGCGTAAACCGGCGAATCCAGGGCACTGAGGCGCGTGAGTTTAGCATCATCAAAAAAACAGGGATGGTCTTTGAGAAGCTTGTTCAACTCACTCATCTCAGCCACCAAGTTGTCACTGTTTCCCCAGGACATACCGGCGCAGGAATGGACCTGAATTTTTTCCGTGGCCAGCCACTCGACGCCACAGGTAAAACCATATCCTCCGGAGACGCTTGTTAAGCCGCAGAGCCGGTTCCTTAGGAGCGACCAAAGCCGCCCGCGCTTGGCCAAGCGATCGTTGTCGTGAGTTTCGCTATAGTGAACATAGACGCCCACGCGCTGGGATTGGCGCAACGCGTAATCCAGATAATGGGCTACTTGCGAACCGGAATAGTTTTGGAACAATTCCGAATAAGCCCATTGCATCCCGCCATCCGTCAATAAGCTCTCGGTTGCATCCCAGGATCCTCCCAGACCTTCGAGCAGGAAAATAGTTTCGGGAAATTCTTGCCGGACCTTGGCGGTAATATAACGCCAGGCTGGCATGGGCACCTTGTAGCCCGCGTCGCAGCGAAAACCGTCCACTCCGCGCCGACACCAAGTCAGGAACACTTCAGCTAAATAATTCCACGGCGCAGAACTTCGATGATCGAGTTCCACCAAGTCTTCCCAGGTCACGCCCCAAGCGCCGGGACTTAGGAAATTCCCCTGGCCATCCTTCAAAAACCACTCCGGCTGGTTCTCCTGAAGGGTCGATCCCCACCCCATATGATTCGTGACAATATCCAGAAACACGCAGCCTCTCTTGAGGTGGACCGCGTAGGTCAGCTCCCGGAATTGATCCACACCTGTGGTGCGTCGATCAAATTCGACCAGCGCCGGATCAATGGCCATCAAGTCTTGTGACGCGTAAGGGCTGCCAAATCGCCCGAACCGAGCGTACGTCGTCGGCGTCGGATTGACTGGCAGTAAGTGCAGAATACGGCAGCCCAACGTATCGATGATGTGCGGCAACTGTTTCAGCAAGTCACGGAACTTTCCCGATGGCGGTATCACTGCGTAGCCCCGCTTTTCCAGCTTCGCCAACTGTTCCTCCGACTCCTCATTTCGCGTCGTCTTGCTCGTTTTCGTATCGCCGAACATCCTGACGAAAGCGCAGTAAATCGTATTTGAAGTTCTATAGTTATTCGAGTGGACGGTGATCCCCACGTCGGGACCTTCCGGCCAATATTGGCGGCCCTTCAGATCAGTCGCGTAGGCTTTGGCTCGAAAGTAGCCCACTTCGGTTAACGACAAATCGATGAACCATTCACCGGCTTCATGTTTCAGTGGAATATCACGCCAGGTAGCGCCGGCAATCGGCAATTTTCCGGCGCACGCGTGAACGATTTCATCCCGCACCACAGCAGCACGGCCGAGATCGGTTCGCAGCAAAGCGCGAAAGCTTGGGGGCAGTGGCCGATTCTCCGGGCCGCGCAGCGTGAAACGGACATGGTCACCGACAAAACGCAGCACACGTTCACCCGGTCCAGGATTCATCATTGGTATTCCACTCATAGTATTATTCTCGTTAACTGGGACCATAACGTCGGTAGTGTGAGCCACAGCACCAGGCATTTAATCAGCCAATCTCGCGATGATTTCAATCCCGGAAATCAGAAGTGCCCAAGAGTTCTTGTGCTTTCAAAATCGCATCAGAAAAATATCCTGACAGAGAATCGCCGCGATTGAAAGAGAGCAACGCATGGTCCGCGAAGAAGAACTGCCACGGATATCGCGGCAATAATAAATACCGCCCTCGGACGACGAATGAAACTGTTCCATCTGCTCCTGGCGTTGACGCTAGTGGGCCTCTCCAACGTCTCCTGCAAACAGATGATCACTGACTCAGCAGGCCCGGCTCATAACTCAGGCTGGCGTGCATTGTTCACTGTAGCTAACCTCCCGCTTGGGTTGTGAACTGCCCTGCGCCCCGCCACTCAGGCAACACTCCATCACTCAAAATTCGAGGGCAAATCAGCGCCGTTTCGATTCGCGGTTGCTCCTTTATGGCGGGTTTTCCGCAGTGTTCAAAGATCATGCCTTATCGCTCCGCAAGAGAGGTTCTGATTTTGAAACTGAATTTCTGAAAAAAAACTTGTAACCACAACCTATGGTGTCTAGTGTCTGCTCACGCCTCTACTAAATGGGGTGGTGAGCAAACTTGAAGAGTTCACCTATCTCGTTAAAGTAAGGCTATTTCGCAGATTTTAGTAGATTTTTCAACTGTAAATTTCAGTCTAAATTGCCGTAATCAACCAACAAGTCTTCCGAACCTAGACAAACCATGATTGACGCTCGCGATCCAGCCCTGCCAGCCGCTCCGTCTCAGAATCGTCGCCGTCGTGCGGCCGCCGGCTCCCGCCGCAGTTCGCCAGGCAAGACAGCCCCCAAGGAGTCATTGCACATCGAACGCGTTTTCAGCGACTCGAAGGTCGCGCCATTCGACCAAATTGCGTGGGAAAAACGCACCGCAGAGATCACCGATGACAGCGGAAAAGTTATCTTCAAACAAGAAAACGTCGAGATCCCTAAGTTTTGGTCGATCTTGGCGACGAAGGTGGTGGTTTCGAAATATTTCTATGGTGAACTGAATACGCCAGAACGCGAAACTTCCGTTCGCCAACTGGTTCATCGTGTTTGCAGAACCATCGCTGATTGGGGTATCAAGGATGGATACTTCACGAAAGCGGAAGGAGAAGTGTTTTACAGCGAACTGACTTGGTTGTGCGTCAATCAATACGGTGCGTTCAATTCGCCGGTCTGGTTTAACATCGGTCTTTACCACCAGTACGGCGTCGGAAAAGATTCAGCCAAAGGCAACTGGTTTTACAACCGCCAGACCGGAGCGGGCGAGCGCGCTAGTACCCAGTATGAGTATCCCCAAGCCAGTGCCTGTTTTATTCAATCCGTGGATGACAACATGGAAGATATCATGCGCTTGGCTTATAGCGAGGCGATGCTCTTCAAATACGGCTCTGGCACTGGCACTGACCTCACGCCCATCCGGTCCAGCAAGGAGAAATTGAGCGGAGGCGGTCGCCCGAGCGGGCCATTATCTTTTCTCAAGGTTTACGACCAAGTCGCCAATGTTGTGAAATCAGGTGGCAAGACTCGTCGTGCCGCCAAGATGAACACTCTCAAAGATTGGCATGGCGATATTGAAGAATTCATCGACGCGAAACAAAAGGAAGAGAAGAAGGCTTGGGCTCTGATCGAACAAGGCTACAGCGGATCATACAATGGGGACGCTTACGGCAGTGTCATGTACCAAAACGAGAATCTCTCGGTCCGGGCGAGCGACGAATTCCTCCAAGCGGCCATCGATGGCAAAGAGTGGTGGACACGGACCGTTACGACCAACAAACCACTCCACAAGAAGGATGCAAGCGCGCTGTTGAACAAAATGGCCGAAGGGACATGGATCTGCGGCGATCCCGGCATGCAATACGACGGCGCCATCCAAAAATGGCATACTTGCAAAGGGACAGAACCTATTCACTCCACTAACCCCTGTTCCGAGTATGTGTTCCTCAATAACACAGCATGCAATTTGGCTTCGCTCAACTTGATGAAATTCAAGCGTCCCGATGGCATCTTCGATGTTGAACGGTTTAAAGCAGCGGTGCGCATCTTCATCACTGCCCAGGACATTCTGGTGGACAACGCGAGTTATCCAACCAAGGAAATCGCTGAAAACTCTCATATTTTTCGCACCCTAGGCCTCGGCTATGCGAATCTCGGCTCGCTCATCATGAGCTACGGATTGGCATACGATTCAGATCAAGGCCGGGCTTTGGCTGGAGCGATCACCGCCATCCTCACCGGTCATTCTTATGAGCAGTCTGGGAGGATCGCTGCCTCCTTGGGCGCTTTTCAAGGTTACCGCGATGCTCGTTGTGCGGGAGTGGAGAAACCCCTTGCCAAAGACAACATCGAACCAATGCTCGATGTGATCAAATCGCACTGCGAAGCTGTGGAAACCATTCAGCCGAGTCGCGAGTTTAACTACTTGAAAGAGGAAGCGCGGACATGCTGGCATCGCGCGCTGACGCAAGGGCAAGCTTATGGTTATCGCAATGCCCAAGTCACCGTCCTCGCGCCCACCGGCACAATCGCCTTCCTCATGGATTGCGATACGACGGGGATTGAACCGGACATCGCGTTGGTGAAATACAAGCTGCTCGCGGGCGGCGGAATGCTAAAGATCGTCAATCGGATCGTGCCCGAAGCACTTCAGCGGTTAAGTTACAACCGGGAACAAATCAAAGCTATCGTCGATCATGTGGAGAAGTTCGACACAATCGAGGATGTCGAGGAAAAGGGCGAGATCATCAAGACCGGGCTCAAGCCGGAGCACCTCGCAGTATTTGATTGCGCCTTCAAAGCGTATCGAGGAAACCGGAGCATTCATTACATGGCTCATCTGAAAATGATGTCAGCCGCCCAGCCGTTCATCAGCGGCGCGATTTCCAAGACGGTCAATCTGCCGAACGAATGCACGGTAGCGGATATCGCAGATGCTTATATCCAAGCTTGGAAGATGGGCCTCAAATGCGTGGCCATCTACCGTGATGGCTCGAAGCGGTCACAGCCGCTGAACACCAAAAAAACCAACGAAGGCGCCGATGCCGTCAGTGACGCCGCCGCCGAGAAGGCGCGAATCAAGGAACTCGAAGTTGAGGTCATGAAATGGCGCGAACAGGCGGGTCAACCGTTGCGTCGTCGTTTGCCAGAAACTCGCACTGCCATCACGCACAAATTCGATATAGCAGGACATGAAGGCTATTTGACGGTTGGTCTTTTTGAAGACAGCCAGCCTGGGGAATTGTTCATCACCATGGCTAAGGAAGGCTCCACTATCGGTGGTCTCATGGATAGTATCGGAACGTTGACCAGCATGGCGTTGCAGTACGGGGTGCCGTTGGAAGCCTTGGCGAAGAAGTTTGCTCATCAGCGGTTCGAACCGTCCGGTTTCACCAAAAATCCCGAAATTCGGAATGCTACCTCCATCACTGATTACGTCTTTCGCTGGATGGCGTTGCAGTTTATCCCGGGCTATCGTGAGGCCAACACCTCAAATCGAAACCAGCCCGAACTCGCCATCCCTGGGTTACTCGAGGAGATAAAAAAAAACGTGAATCGGCCAGTTCCCGAACTGGCCCTTTCTGAGGATTCCGAGGCTGCTATTACTCTTAAGCCTGCCAGAGCGTCGTCCACTGCGAATGGATATGGCAAACAACATAGCAACGGAAGAACGAATGGTAACCGGGAAATTACCACCCTTAACCATGCCATCGAGCATTTTCAACAAGATGCTCCCACCTGCCCAAACTGTGGGCACTTGGCGGTCCGAAACGGAGCCTGCTACAAGTGCCTTAACTGCGGTGAGAGCTTAGGTTGCTCATAAGGAGGCCCTGGGAACGGAACAAGCCGGGAAGCAATTCCCGGCTTGTTTTCTTTTGACGCCTTGCTCGCGATCGATTGAATCTGACGAAACTTGTAACAGCTTAAGAACCGGACTACTCTCCGGCCATGAAAAGCAATGCCGTAGGGTTCACTCGGGAAGATCCGTGGCGCATTTTTCGGATCATGGCCGAGTTCGTGGATTCGTTTGAGACATTATCCCACGTCGGCCCAGCCGTCACCATCTTCGGTTCAGCCCGCACGCTCCCGAGTGATCCGTACTACCAAGCTTCCGTGGCGTTGGGGAAAGGATTGGCTAAACATCACCTGGCGGTGGTTACAGGCGGCGGACCGGGGATTATGGAAGCAGCTAATCGAGGCGCCTCTGAAGGCAAAGGCAAGTCGGTCGGTTTGAACATTGAGCTCCCTTTCGAACAGAAAGGAAACCGCTTCGCCAACATCCCAATCAACTTTCACTACTTTTTTTCCCGGAAGGTCTGCTTCGTAAAATACAGCGTCGCTTTTATTTTCATGCCTGGGGGCTTTGGCACTCTCGACGAATTTTTCGAGGTCCTTACTTTGGTTCAAACTCACCGGATCTCGCGTTTTCCGCTCATCCTTTTTGGAAGCGACTATTGGACCGGCCTCTTGAAATGGATGAAGAGCACTCTGGAAAAAGATGGCTTTATCAGTCGCGGCGAGCTGGATTTATTCACTGTGACAGATGATCCTCAAGAAGCGATTGCCATCGTCGTTGATTACATACGCCGTGTTGGACCACCGGAAAGCGTGCCGAAAGCCCTGGGATAGCTCCTTTCTACTCTATGTATCAGGTTTCCAGACATAAGAACGGTTTGACCGTCATCACGGCTACCATGCCACATATGGCCAGTGTTAGTTTGGGGATATGGGTGGCCGTCGGCGGCCGATTTGAGCCAGCTCCTCTCTGTGGAGTCTCTCACTTCATTGAACATCTGCTCTTCAAAGGGACTCGCGAACGCACCGCCAAACAGATCTCTCAGGATGTGGAAGGAATCGGTGGTTATTTGAATGCTTTTACGACCGAGGAGATCACCTGCTTTTATTCCAAAGCCAGACATGACCGCTTTCAAGAGTTGCTCGACGTGCTGATGGATATGTTTTTGAACTCGACCTTTGATCCTGTCGAGATCGACAAGGAACGGAACGTGATCAAAGAGGAGCTGGCAATGTACTTGGACCAACCTCAACATCATGTTCAAGAACTCTTGAACGAAACACTCTGGCCCGATCAGCCACTTGGACGCCCTCTCACCGGAACGCTGGAAACAATCGAAGCAATGGCCCGCAACCATCTCTTCGACTATCAGCGCGCCAGTTACGTGAGTGCGAGCACGGTAGTCGCCGCGGCAGGCAATCTCGATCATGACAAGGTTGTGAAGGCTGTCTCCCGTTTCGCCCGCAGCTTTACTCAAGGCAATCGTCCACAATTCATCCCGGTTTCGAGTAAGCAAACAGAACCCGCCGTTCGACTCTTCACGAAGGCGATCGAGCAAACTCAACTCGCTCTGGGCATCAGAACCTGTTCCCGTCATGACGAACGCCGGTTCGCCCTGCGCCTGCTCAATACGGTTCTCGGCGAAAATATGAGCTCCCGGCTTTTTCAAGTGGTCCGTGAAGATCACGGCCTCGCCTATTCGATCTGCAGCTCCCTCAGTTTTTTCGATGACATCGGCACATTAAACATCTCCGCTGGAGTGGAGACCGATAAACTCCGTCAAGCTCTGAAACTGATCACACAAGAATTGCATCGCCTGTCTGAGGATCTCGTCACACCAGCCGAATTGCGCCGCGCTCGCGATTACGTGATCGGCCAGATAGATCTCAGCCTGGAGAGCACCGAAAATCAAATGATGTGGGCGGCCGAACAGTTGCTCGGTTATGGCAAGATCATTCCCGCCGCCGAAATCAAACAAAAGCTGTGTGATGTGAAGGCAAGCCAGATTCGTGCAGCGGCCCGAGAATTCTTCCGTCCTGAACGCTTGAGCCTAGCGCTGGTGAGTCCTCTCAAAACGGCAGTCGGCCTGCGTCGATGCCTGACGAACTGACGACGGAGCGAGATCAAGTCTTAGAGGGTTCGCGGTCCGGCACACACAAGCGGCTCTATCGAAATAGCAGCATGAAGTAGTGGACGGCGATGCGAGGGAAAAATGGCCGGAGCAGCGTAATGATGGAGAACTTGAGAGCGGGTCGCGCCTTGACTTGCCGCCAGAACAATGCGGTCCATCGAACCTTGCCGGATTGTTGATCACTGGATTTCGTCTTTTATGGCCCCGCTCATCCAAGAGGTCTCGACTTCGCACACGCCGGAATCGCTCGTGGAGCAACTCCACGGTGAACCAGGCGTCGTGCTGTTGAGGAGCGGCATATCGGATTCACCCCAGGCGCGGTACTCATTTGTCACAGCAGCTCCGTTTCTCAAGTTCCGCTCCTATGGTTCGCGGTGTGAATTGCTCTACGACGAGTGCTCCCGCCACCAGTTCGGCAATCCTTGGCACATCCTGGACGGTCTCATGGCACGCTATGAATTGCTCGACCAATTGGATCTCCCTTTCCCCCTTGGCGGGTGCTTTGGTTACTGGGGTTACGATTTGAAAAACTTCGTCGAGCCGAGACTCCCGCGGCGCGCGGTGAACGATCTCGACCTGCCTGACTGCAATGTCGGTTTCTATGATAGTTTAGTCGTCTTCGACCATCGGCTGGGAAAGACGTGGATTGTTTCCACTGGATTGGACGTGGACGGCTTGCGTCACGAATCACACGCCCAGGCGCGAGTTGAATTTTGGATGGCACGGGTCGAGCAACAACCTTCTGACTGCGCTCCGCAATTGGCACCGCACGCGACACCCTCGGCTTCACCGGTCACTTCCAACATCTCGCGCTCAGAATTTATCGGGCTCGTCGAGCAAGCACAGCGCTACATTCAGGCTGGTGACATTTACCAGGTGAATCTCTCGCATCGGCTGTCGGTTGATTGCCCGTGGTCCGGCTGGGAAATTTATCTGAGGCTTTGCGCACTCTCTCCCGCTCCATTTTCAGCCTTTCTAGACTGTGGAGGTTTTCAAGTTGCCTCCTCGTCTCCAGAGCTTTTCTTGCACCTCAGCGGATCACATATCCGGACTCGGCCGATCAAAGGGACGCGCCCACGCTCATCCGATCCGGATCGGGACGCTCGGTTGAACCACGAGCTGCAAACCAGCCCCAAGGAAATGTCTGAGCTGGTCATGATTACGGACTTGCTCCGTAACGATCTCGGGCGAGTGTGTGAATACGGTTCGGTGCATGTGCCCGAATTGGTCCGCGTGGAGCGTTATCCGCAAGTGCAGCATCTGGTCTCTACAGTGGAAGGCCGTCTGCATCCGGAGAGAACTCACTTTGCAGCGTTCGCTTCGTGCTTTCCAGGCGGGAGCATCACCGGGGCACCGAAGATTCGGGCGATGGAGATCATCGATGAATTGGAACCGATCACTCGAGGCCCTTACACTGGCGCTCTCGGTTATCTTGGATTTAACCGCGAGAGCCAGCTCAGTATCATCATCCGCACCGCGATCTGCCGGGAACAGACCGCCTATTTCAACGTGGGAGCAGGCATTGTTGCTGATTCCATTCCAACTGCGGAATACGACGAAACCTTGGCGAAAGCTGGCGGCTTTCTCGCCGCTCTGGAGTGTGTTAGCCCCGCCCCTCTTGCCTTTCCTACCGCTCCAGCGCCCTTGGCTGTCAACCCTGAAGGCAACCTCCATCTGTAACACTCCGAATCATGATCGTTTTTCTCAATGGCAGATTTGTTTCCGAAGAAGACGCGGTTGTCTCGGTATTCGACCGGAGTTTTCTTTACGGCGACGGCTTGTTTGAAGCAATCCGCGTTTACAATGCCAAGCCGTTTCGTTGGACGCAGCATCTCGATCGCCTTCGGCAAGGCGCTGAGTTTCTCGGCATTAGGCTAGACTACTCACTCCCGGAACTCAGAACGCAAACGGAAGAATTGATTCAACGAAACCAAATGCCCGAGTGCCTCCTGCGGATGACGCTTTCACGCGGCGTTGGCATTCGTGGCTACTCTCCCAAAGGCGCTGATCGCCCGACGTTAGTGATGTCCCTCCATCCGACGCCAGCCATTGATCCAGATCATCCACTCCAGTGGAACCTCTCGACAGCTTCGCTGAGAGTTCCAGCGAACGATCCTTTGGCCAATCACAAAACCTGTAACAAACTTCATCAGGTGATGGCTCGCGCCGAAGCCGAATCGCAGGGTGCAAACGAAGCGTTGTTGCTCAACACCGATGGCGAAGTTGCTGAAGGAGCCAGCAGCAATTTATGCTGGGTAGAGAATGGAACAGTTTGCACAACGCCCCTTGCCAGCGGAATTCTCGCTGGCGTCACTCGATCCTTGGTTTTAGAACTCTGCCAAACTCTTTCGTTTCCCACCCAGGAGAAAGGCGCCAAGCCAAGCGTGTTACAAACCGCCGATGCGGTTTTCCTGACCTTGACCACAGTGGAGATCGTCGAGGTGATCGAACTGGATGGTCATCGGTTGCGTCGAACTCCGCTCGTTCAACAGATTCACCATGCCTATCGGCGAACCGTTCAACGCGAGACAAGCTAACGGCGATGCGAGAGGACAGGTAGATACGTGGACTTCAGCGAACGTCGAAATTGCTTGCCGCGTTTTTTATGCAAAGCATAGTATCCTCCGCATTATTTGAGGCTAAGAAGAATCATGCAACACGATGAAGAGCGGCTATTGAGCCGATAGTCGTATCGTTTGAGGATGTTGGGAAGTTAGTGATAGCGGGTTTACAAGCAACATTCGTTGTTGATCGTTCAGGCTCGAACCTATTGTGGAAGTGTTGAGTATGCCAGAGTAGCTCAGCGGTAGAGCAGAGGACTCATAAGCCTTTGGTCGCCGGTTCAATCCCGGCCTCTGGCACCA
>CAMAWP010000081.1 GCA_945861765.1 Akkermansia muciniphila
CGACGAAGCCCTCATGTGCCTGGAAACCTTCTGGCGTAACGGCCGCTGGCACGACCTCTACCCTCACGCTAAGCCCCCCACCAACGCCAATAACTAAACCACCAGAAACCATCATCACTCTCCCTCTCAAAAAATCTGAGACGCGCACGATCCGGCCAATCCGGCCACGCCCGTGTTGACACGGTTAGATATTATTGTCACCGTTGGTTTCGCACTGACGACTCCAACCTCGAACTTTGGAGATGCGTCCTGAATGAAACTCAACTGAACTGTTACTGGGGATATGAAGTCCGCCCCCACCCTTCGCCCACCGGCATCCAAACTTTCTTCAATCCTGCTCGCCTTCACACTGATCGAATTGCTCGTGGTCATCGCGATCATTGCGATTCTGGCGGGCATGCTCCTGCCCGCGCTCGCGCGCGCCAAGGACAAGGCGCACGGCATCAAGTGCGTCGCCAACCTCAAACAAATCGGATTGGCTTTTCAGCTTTACGCCGACGACAGCAATGAATTTTTGCCCGCGACCGCCGGTTTCAACGGCGCGGGCGGCTGGCGCGGCGCGCCGAATTACAGCGGCGAAGGCTCGGGCATACACCCGACCAATCGCCCGCTCAACACCTACGTCGGCCTGACCGGAACCAATCCAACGAACAGCGCTTCGTACCATCTCTTCCGCTGTCCGGCAGACAAAGGCGAGGACTCGGCGCCGCCCAAAAAAACCATCTTCGAAATCAACGGCAACAGCTACCGCGAGATGTGGGCAGGCCACAGTTGGCGGGTCCAACGCACGACCGGGCAGCGTCTCGCGGTCGGCAACCCCGCGCCCGTGGCCGGGTCGGAACCGATCAAGATGACCGAGGTCGCGAACAGCCCGGCCAACAAGATCCTCAGCGGCGACCACAACTGGCACGGCAACCGGCCCGCGGAAAACCCGCGCAACATGTGGCACAACTACAAAGGCCAGCGCCGAAACAATGTCCTTTTCGGTGACAGCCACGTGCAGTTCTTCAAGTTTCCCCGAGAGATTCAGAGTGATCCGAATTACGCGAACTACTATGCAGGTTCACTCACTTCAGTACCTCAGAAGTACCGGCCGGATCCGAGCTTTGTCTATTGGTAAGGCCGGTTCGATAGCGCCCAGCACGATCGCCGACCCTTTATGAACACTCCCAGGTCAGAGCGTTCCTTAAGCGGTGCGCCGGAGCCGGTCCATTGCTCACGTCGGACGTTTCTTGCGGATATGGCCGCCACGCTCGCGTTTGCGCCGAGGGCGATGGCGGTCGAGCGCCGCCGGCCACGGATCGCCGCCCTTACTACGATCTATCACAAGTATTCCCCCTCGGAGCACATCATAGATCGTTTCCTCGATGGCTATGGTTGGGAAGGCCGGCACCATCGCCCGGCGATGGACGTGGTTTCACTCCACGTCGAACAGGTGGGAGACAATGACCTGAGCCGCGAACGAGCGGGGCGGCATCCGCAGATGAAAATCTACCCGACCATCGCGGAGGCGCTGACCCGCGGCGGAAGTAATCTCGCTGTGGATGGCGTGCTGCTCATCGGCGAGCACGGCAAATATCCCGTCAACGAAAAAGGCCAGACGCTCTATCCTCGTTACGAGTATTTCCAGCAAGTCGTGGATATCTATCGCCGCAGTGGCCGAACGGCGCCGTTGTTCAACGACAAGCACCTTTCCTGGAACTGGAACTACGCGAAACAAATGTACGACACGGCCCGGGAACTCGGCTTCGGTTTCATGGCCGGCTCGTCGCTACCGGTCACGTGGCGGCAACCGCCGGTTGATCTCCCCTTCGGCGCGCACGTCGAAGAGGTGATGGGCATCTGGAGCGGTTGGATGGATGGCGGGGACATTCACGTGCTTGAGGCCCTGCAGACCATCATCGAACGGCGGCGCGGCGGTGAGACGGGCGTGCGCGCGGTTGAAGCGTTTCGCGGCG
Source organism: Akkermansia muciniphila (assembly GCA_945861765.1). GTDB lineage: Bacteria > Verrucomicrobiota > Verrucomicrobiia > Limisphaerales > SIBE01 > SIBE01. The sequence goes on from CAMAWP010000081.1 coordinate 1,959, forward strand.
AGCGATTCTGGAAGGCGATGGAGGCCGGCTCCTGGAAAGCGGGCGGTTGGGATTCCCGGCTGCTCGAAGCCGCGCTCTCGCGCAGCAACCAGCTCCATTCACCCCGCCCCACCTACAGCAACGTGCTTCCCACCACGGCAGACTTGCGCCGGCTCGCTCCCGATTCCTACGCGTATCGCTTCGAGTATGCCGATGGCTTGAGGGCGTCCATCGTTCAGTTCAAAGGCAACGTCGTGGGCGATTGCAACGTGGCCGCGCGCCTCAAGGGCGGCGACTATTTTTCCGTGCAGTTTTACCTCCCTTACTACTCGATGTGGAATTTCTTCAGCCCGCTGGTGCATCACATCGAGTCGCTCTTCCTCACCGGGAAATCGCCCTACCCGATTGAACGGACACTCCTCACCACCGGCATGACCGCGGCGGGCATCGAGTCGCTGTATCAGCAGCAACGCCGGCTCGAAACGCCACATCTGGCGATCCGTTACAAGCCCACCCGGCAATCCACTTTCTGGAGAGCATGAGAATTACTCGACGCACCTTTCTGGGCGCGCTGGGATCCGTCACCTTGGCCGGAGCCGTCCGCCCCGTCCTGGCGGCGGCCACGGCGCCCAAGCGCATCGCCATCATCACCACAGTCTGGACTTATCAATCCCACGCGCAACACATGGGCGACCGTTTTCTGGTCGGCTACCCGCGAGACGGCCGCTGGCACATGCCGCCTTTGCAGGTCGTATCCCTGTATGTGGATCAGAAGGCCGCTGGAGATCTCAGCCGCCAGCGCGCCGCCGATCATGGCTTCACGATTTATCCCACGATCGCCGAAGCCCTGCGCTGCGGCGGCAACAAACTGGCCGTTGATGCGGTCGTCATCATCGGTGAGCACGGCGATTATCCGAAGAACGACAAAGGGCAGATTCTCTATCCACGCTTCGAGTTCTTTCAGGAGGCGGTGCGAGTGTTCGAGCAAGACGGGCGCGCCGTGCCGGTCTTCAATGACAAGCATCTTTCCTACAGCTGGGAGAAAGCGCGCAAGATGGTCCTGGATTCCAAGCGCCTGAAGTTTCCGTTCCTCGCGGGGTCGTCACTGCCGGTGACGTGGCGTTTGCCACCCGTCGAAATCCCCTACGGCGCGAAACTCAAAGACGCGCTCATGGTGGGCGTCGGCGGTTCCGACCCGATGGATTACCATGCGCTCGAGGCAATGCAGTGCATGGTCGAGCGGAGGCGCGGCGGTGAGACCGGGATCAAGTCCGTGCAACTGATCGAAGGCGACGCTGTCTGGCGGGCGGGCGAGGAAGGGCAGTGGTCGAGGCGATTGCTCGAAGCCGCGCTGTCTCGCTCCGACTCGCTTCAGGGCGATTCCGAACTCGACTCGCGCCCGCAGGATTTGGCGCACAACGGGCAATTGCCGAAACTTGTAAAAAATCCCGCCGCCTACTTCATCGAGCGCAACGACGGCCTTCGCACCACTTTGCTCATGCTCAACGGCGCGCTCCAGGATTACTGTTTCGCCGCGCAACTCGGGAACGGCGAGATCGTCTCGACGCAGTTTTTCCTGCCCCCGACACCCAACGTCACTTACTCCGCCTGTTTGGTGGCGCAGATCGAAGAAATGATCGTCACTGGTCGCGCGCCCTACCCCGTTGAAAGAACCCAGATCGCCAGCGCGATGCTGGACCGCTGCCTCGATTCGAAAGTCGAAGGCTACCGCCGCCTCGAGACCCCCGAACTCAACATCCGCTACCGCGCGCCGAAAGAATCGCGGTTCGGGGGCTGAACCGGCACCGAGTGGGTCAGCGATCCATGAAGGGATCTTGGTCTTGATCGTTTTGGACGATTCCCGCCCAAAGTGGCACTCGATTCCGTGGCCGCCCCAGTGAGCATGCCACTAAGCGCGGCTGAAGATCGAGTGGCTGAGGGTGGCGGCGCTGTCGGCAAAGGATTCCTGCTCGATGCCCATGGACCGCAAGATGGAAAGGTACAGGTTCGACAACCGCGTCTCGCCGTTTCGCCAGTAGGCCCCATGCTTGAGACCCATGTTAGCTCCGCCGGCCACCAGAGTCGGCAGGTTGCGCGGATTGTGAGTCGTGCTCGCGCCACTGCCAAACAGCACGATGGTGTTGTCGAGCACGCTCCCGTGCCGGTCCTGATAGCCGTTCAGACGCGCGAAGAAATGCGCCAGTTGCTGGCTGAGGAACAGATCGTATTTGGCAAACTCCAGTTGTCCGTTCTTGTTTTCTGCGTGCGAGAGACTGTGGTGCGTATGCTTCAGTCCCAGTTTGAGCGGGAAGGTATCGCTGATGCCCATGCCGTCTTCCCGGTTGAGCATGAACGCCACCGAGCGCGTAATGTCCGCATCGAACGCCAGAGCGATCAGATCGAACATGGTGCGATAGTATTCGGCGGGCTCGCCTTCGCTGGTCACATTCAGATTCAGGTGCGAGTAGTCCTGCTTTTTCAACGGAACATCGATCCACCGCTCGGAGGCAATCAATCGTGATTCCACTTCATTCAGCGAGGTCAGGTACTGATCCATCCGTTCCCGGTCCGTCTGACCGAGGCGCTGTTGGAGTGATCGCGCGCCCTCGGCCACTGCGTCCACCAATTTGATGCGCCGCCGCAACTGATCGCGCGCCGCAACCAACGACCCACGGTCGCCCCGGAACAACCGATCAAAGACTCGCCGAGGATTGTTTTCCGCGGGAATGGGCCGGCCCTCCAAGCTGAATGAGATCGTGCCCGTTCGGGAAAGGAAGCCCGTCCCGGCGTCGATCGACAATACCAACGAAGGCTGCCGGCAATATTGCTTGGTGTGCAAGGCCACAACCTGATCCAGTCCCGCCGAGTTATAGGTCCCTGGTTTCGGATTGTGCAGCGGAGCACCCGTCAGCCACATGTCAGAACAAACGTGTGGGTCGCTTTTCGGACCGCTCGGATGATACAAGCCACCCATGAAGCTGAGCTGCTTGCGGAAAGGAGCGAGGGGTTCGGTGGATTTGCCGAATACGAATTCACCGTTGCTTTCGGCAGATGGGAACCAGCTCCACTCTGGGAGGCCATGCTCCGTCTTCGGCAGCGACATGCCGTTGGCCGTGTAGAGCGCGCAAAAGCGCCGAGGAATCTGGTCGGTCACCACCTCGCCCATGGCGTCGAGAACGGGGAGCGCGAGAGTAAGACCGCCCAAGCCTTTGAGAAATGCGCGGCGATCAAGTCGAAGGGTTGTGCTCATAGGTGTATAGCGGTGACCGTCACTCTACTTTGCTGATACGGGGAATGTCCAAAACCGTCCATCATGGCGAATCTTATTTTTCGAGGAACATCGGACTGTGAACGACGAAACGAATCATGTCCTGCATGCGATAGCCGTTGGCTTTCAGCTTTGCCCCGTGTTCTTTTAGGAACTGAATCTCACTGTAGGAAAGACTGCGGCCGGTCGCGTAGGTCACGAGATGTCTGAGGAAACTGAAGGCCACCTGATCGATGCGATCCTGCGCAAGATAGCGCTTCAAGTCGTTGACGCCAGCCACCTCCGTCTTGTCGGGCAAGGTTGAACGGGCGTCCACGACCTGTTGCTTGAGCCGTCCGCCGGCATCGAACTCCTCGAAGGGGATCCCCCACGGATCGATTTTGGAGTGGCATTTGGCGCAGCCAGGCTGGTTGCGGTGTCGTTCGATTCGTTCCCGCAGCGAGAGATCTCGAGTCTCCTCCTTGAGCGCCGGGACATTGGGGGGAGGATCGTCGGGAGGCTCTCCGATGATGCGACGCGCCAGCCACGTTCCCCGTTTGACCGGGTTCGATTCCCGGCCGTCCGAGAGTCCAGCCATGATGGCCGCCTGGGTGAGCAGGCCGCCCAACTCACGCCGGCCATGCTGGACGGGAACAAATTGAAACCCGCTCTCGGTCTTGTCAGCCAGATCATAATAGGCGGCGACGACCTCGTTGGCGATCATGACATCGGACTCAACAAGATGACGCACCGACAGATTTTTCCGGATCAGGTATTGCAGGAATTGCACCGGCTCCTGCCGCAATTGAGCGCGCGTGTCACGTGTGAGCCTGGGAAACCGGCTGCGGTCCGATTCGAGGACATTGAACTTGTCGAGAGCGAGCCACTGGGACGTGAACTCGCTGATGAACCTGGAGAAACGCGGATGCTCGATCATTCGCGCCACTTCGGCATCCAATTGAGTCTGGAGCGTGCCGGTCGCAGCCAGGTGCAACAAAGCACTGTCCGGTGGGCCATTCCAGAGGAAGTAGGAGAGCTTGGAAACCAGTTCATAGTCGTCGAGCGGCTCGGGTTCCGGCGTGGCGCTGTTCTCGATCAAGAACAGGAACGGCGGCGAAGTAAGCGCGACCTGCAAAACGTCCTTCACACTTTCTTCAAAATTGGCGGACGTGCGGTAGGATTCCTCGAACACGGCCATCAGTTTAGAAGCTTCCGCCGCGGTCACGGGGCGCCGGTACGCGCGAGCCGCGAAATTGCGAATGATCTCTCGCGCGTAGGCTGGCAAATCATCCTTGCGCTCGAAGTCGATGAAGATGTTCCGATGCAATGGCGGCGGCCACGATTCGTAGCAGGGACCCTCAAACTCCACGAACCGGATCAGCAGCCGCGGCATGTCGCGACCATCGGAGTATTCGCTGCGCACGCCGATTTCCCGAACGCCCGCGAGGTAATTAACGTTGTCCTTTTCGACATCTGGACTGGGAAAGTTGCGGATCGCCCCTTCAAACACAAAGCGGGCCGGACTGAGATTCGAAACAACTTGCGCTGCCCCGACTGGAGCCAGCGTGCTGCCACAGTCCCGACGCAAGCCCATGTGCAGACCGAGCTGCGGCGATCGTTTCTCAAACGAACTGAAGCGGCGCGCAACTCCCTGGTCCGCCGGCAGCGGAGTGAAAACGATCCGGTCCACGCGCGCCACGCCGGCATACTCTGCGTTGATGGGCAACGGCCCGGCCGGAAGCCGCACCGCCAGGAACGCGGGTTGCGTTAACTTCCCCGAGAAATGCCGGCTGCCCAAGAACAGCATCAATTCCTTCGGTTCTTCGGGTGGTGGAGGCTTAACAAAACGACGTCCCGGTTCGATCAGTGCCTGAATCTCCGCTTCATCGAGCGCACGGCGATGGATTCGCACTTCATCCAGTTCGCCGCGAAAGGACTTGCCCTCCTGAAGGCGGCCCAGATGGAGATCCACTTGAGGATTGTCCAGATTCGCCGGACCAATCGTCCCCCTGGCTGCCGCGTAGCCGTTGACGTAAAGGCGGGTGCCGCCGTCTCCGCGCCGGACTACCGCCGCGACGTGCTGCCAGGTGTTCGTGACAATGGTGCCGGGCGGCGAGGAAACCGTGCCATTGGATTGATGATCCGGTCCCACTGTGGCGAACCGCAAGACTCCCTTGTCATCGGGAAGATCCAAAAACCAGCCGTGAGACCAATTCTGTTTTCCACGACTCGCAATGCCTCCCGGAGCGGGCTGAAGCGGATGAATCCAGGCGGTCACAGTGAAATCACCGTTGCCGACATTCATCGCCTCGTGCCGGGAAACGACCACCGAATCGCCCGCGGCACCCAGCATCACGCCCTGCCCAAACGGAGAATCCACAAACCGCGCGCCCCCCATCAAGCGACCTTCCAGTTCCTGTCGCTCCGGCGCCCCGGATGCATTTCCATCCAGAAGCCACGCTCCCACCAAACCCTCCGTGAGTCGGGACGAGTCCGCCGCCATATCACCCTCGTGGCGGTTCGTGCGGTAAACGTCCACCTGGTAGATCCCAGCATCCGGAATCGTCACGCTTTGAGGAGTGCCAGGATCGCGGCAAATCACGGTTCCCGAGCCTTGGGTTGACTGAGCGGCATCGAGCGGGTCCAACAACAGACCGTCATCATATTTCGCCGCCGTGATCGTGACGCGGAAGCGGCCATGGTCGGGCAGTTCACGCAGTGAAATCTTGAAGTTCGCCTTGGGCCCGTAAGTGCTTTCCACTTCGAACAGCTCGGCACTTGGAATGGCTGGCCGCAGCAACAGCCCCTGAGGCACCGTGCTGTAGGCCTGGCCTTTGGGGTAGCCGCCATTGCCTCGCATGCAGGCAAAGACCGCATGATAGATGCTGCCATACTCCCTCCAGCCGCGAACCGTGTCGTTGCCCTGATAACCTTCGATGAAACGGAACTTCGTGCGCATGAAGAAAGGCTCAAAATCGAAGGGCTTGACGGGCGTCAGTTGGCTCACCGTAAAATCGGTGTTGTTCAGCAGCAGACTGTCGGCCCCGAGGATAAGTTTGTCCGGGCATGGTTGAGAGTTGATGGATTTCCCCAGATCGACGCGGAAGTTTTGGATTATGGGCTTCGACTTCGGATCCACGATGCACCGACTCAGCGCCGCCTCGGCAATTTCATAATACGCCTCCAACAGCAAAGGGGACGATTGTAGCGTCTCCTGGTTGTTGGAGAATCCGTCGCGTGACACGGCGTCCGGAGGCAGCGAATCCGCCAGGTCATCTTCGAGCAGCAGCAGTTCTCGCAGAGTGTTGCGATATTGCGCGACGGTGAGGCGTCGCACGCTGCCGTTCTTGGGCGCCGGTCGCGAACGAGCGATTTCCAAGGCTTGCTGGATCCACCCGGCCATCCGCTCGCGCTCGAGGTTCGTCGGTTGCGGTTCGTCCTCCGGCGGCATGATCTTGTCGCTGATCTGCTTTTCTATCACCTCCCAGAGACGAACCTGCGAATCCTCCAGACTTGCATTGAGGTGGTCAACGCGGACTCCCGACTTCATCTTCTCCGTGTTGTGGCAACGCACACAGTTCCGATTCAGGAACGGCTTCACATGGTGCTCGAACGAATGTTCCAGCGCCGTGGGATCGACCGCGGCGTCGGCCCGCCCCAGAATGAACAGAACGGCGAGAAGTTGCACCGCGAGGGGTAGAGACCAATGTTTCTTCGGGATCATGAAAAGTTACTTCTGACGGTGTTCATTTTGAATGTATTCAGCCTAGCGAGAGCTTATCCGAAAAGCCAATCCGCAGAAGACCTTTGTCGCAAACTTTGTCGGTACCTTTGTCGAACAAGGCCATTTCTCAGAGGAATTCGACAAAGGCATCGACAAAGTTTGCGACGAAGGTTCAAGAATCAGACCTTTTCGGAGAGCGCCTAGCAAAATTATTTTTGCGGGTCTGGAGCGACGACCCAGCCGCTTTGTCCTTTATCATTGAACTTCCGGCCGGCTGAATCGACTCCGCCGTCAATGGCCTTCAGTTGGATGTCGCTAAATTCGACAAGCATGGGCGGCCCCGCGTGAATCTGCAGCGCGAGGATTCCTTCGCGCGCTCCTCCTTTGGGGTCGTTGTCGATCAATTCGGCGGTTTGGTAGCCGTTCACCCAGTGGATCAAACGATTCCCATGCGCAGTGATCGTGAATTCATTCCAGTCGCCGTTTCGGTAATAACCCGCTTGCTTGAGCGCGTTCGCATCGCCCACTTTCCCGACGACGGTGCGTTTTCCCGTGGAGTCAATGACTGCGAACTCGCCGACATAGGCCAGTTCGCCACGCCCGCGCTCGTGATAAAGGAATCCGGCGCCGATGCCTGGGTTCGGCCGATCATTGGAGACTTCGACTTGGTAGCCTGACACACTCCACTTGCCCAAGTCCTGGCTGCGATATTGGACGCCAGAGTTGCCGTCGCGAATGCGGAATTTCAGTTTGAGCACAAAATCGCGAAGCTTGCCACCGCGCCAGATGAGAAACGTGTTCCCCTGGGCCGGCTTCTCGGTCGTGGTTTCGCCGCGGATCACGCCGTTCCGGACCGACCACAAGCGCGGATCGCCATCCCAACCGGTCAGGTCCTTGCCATTGAAAATGGGAACGAACCCTTCGTGGCTGGCGGCGGCTTTTCCCTGGGCGGCATCGGCGGCATTCGCCGTTCCGGAATGCTGCGGCCCCTCCGTGAGGAGAGCTGCAGCGAGAATCGACCATGCAAGAGCGCGCAGGCGGTGGGATCGAATGTTCATAGATTTGTTGAAGGATGTTTGGTTTGATGTTTGTTGTTAAAAGCGTCACTGAATCTAATCTGGAACATCTGCGTTCAACGAAACACCCACCACAAGGCGCAGATGGAAATGAACAGGCCCGCCATCCACGCGGCCGCCAGGCGCAGGTCGCGCGCGGTTTCGCCTTCCCCATGAACCCATGCGAAGGAGAATGTTCCGGCAAGCACTTCACTTCGCGGCGGTGGCGTGGCCAGACTGATCAGGACAAGGGCGGCAAAGGCGAGGAGCGCGCAGAGGAATGATCGGTGCAGGAACGAATTCAGATACGGATGCCTCAGGAACGAAAAGAGCCCGCCTGTCACGTGACTATCGGCCAGGAGGAGGAGGCTCACCCCCAATCCCACCAGCACTGCGGCGATCGCTCCCTGCCGGTTGACCCGGCGGATGAAGACTCCGCTCAAGCCCACCACAGCGAAAGGGACGGAGAGATACGCGCTGATCTCCTGCAAGTAGCCCCAAAGATGCGGGTAGTGATCGATCAGAGGAGTGGCCATGATCCCGCCGATCATGACCAGCACGAGCGCGGCCTGTCCGATAATGATTTGCGTGCGCGCCGGAGTGTCCGGCTTGAACCGGGCCACCAGGTCTCGCGCTACAAGGGTCGAAGCCGAATTCAACATCGAACTGATCGAGGACATCAGGGCCGCGAGCAGGGCGGCCAGGACGATCCCTTTGAGGCCGCTCGGCAGCAATGTCTGGACTAAGACGCTATAAGTCCGGTTGTAGTCTGGTTTCTGGTCGGGACCGGTGACATCCAATTGGAGGGCCGCGGCCACGACGCCGGGCAGCACCAGAATGAACACCGGCAGGATTTTGAGAAAACCGGCGAAGACCGCACCCAACCGCGCTTCCCGGACGTTCTTCGCGCCCAGGACGCGCTGCACGTTCACCTGATCCATGCACCAGTAAAACATGCCGCCGATGAGAAAATTGCCGAGCAGGAATCCACTGAAAGGCAGATCGGACTCCGGCCCCTTCACCATGGACAGCAAATCCGACTTGCCCAGGGCGGCGAGCCGCTCGGTCAGCCCTGGCCACCAGCCTACTTTATCGAGCGCGAACCAGGACAAGAGGATGGAACCTCCGATCAGAATCACGGCTTGCAACGCATCCGTGTAAACCACAGCCGCCAGGCCGCCGGCCATCGTGTAAAGCGCGGTCACGATGCCGATCCCCCACATCACCGTCTGGAAATCCCAGCCCGTCAGATCCGAGAGAACTCGCGAGCCCGAATAAAGCGCCACGGACGTCTTGGTCAGCACAATCATCGCGAGAAAGTAAAAGGTCAGGAGCATCCGGGTCTCCAGGCCATAGCGCTTCTCAAAAAACTCAGGGATCGTGAAAACTCGGTGCTTCAGGTATTGCGGCGCGAATACCGCCGCGAGCATCAGCAGGCAGTAACTGGCGATCCATTCGTAACCGCCCTGGACCAGGCCCTCGCGGTTGCCGCCCGCCGCCAGTCCCACGAAGTGCTCCGTCGAAATATTGGTGGCGAAAAGTGACAGGCCGATGATCGGCCAGGTCAAGCTCCGGCCCGCGAGAAAATAGTCCTCCGAACCTTTCCAGCGGCGGGCATAGTGAAGTCCAAGGCCAACCGTGACGACGAAATAGACCGCGATCAGAAGATAATCGATGGAACTTAGCATTCTCGAACTTGGCAACTCAACTCATGCCTTCTCTCAGACGCCCGCCGGCAAGAGTTCATCGATCGGCCGGCCAAATGGCAGGATCGAGAGTGGGCGTCCGGAATGATCGAGGATCGTTTGCTCGAAATCAATTCCGAGGTGGCGGTAAACCGTGGCCCAGAGATCGTTCGGCGACAGGATACGCTCGACCGGGTGTTCGCCCTTGGCGTTCGTGGCACCGATGATCTGCCCGGTTCGCATGCCGCCGCCGGAGACCAACAGGCTCATCGCCTGCGGCCAGTGATCGCGCCCGGGCTGAGTCACTTTGGTCTGAGTTCCCGGGTTGCGCTCGAGGCGCGGGGTACGACCGAACTCGCCCGTGACAACCAGAAGTACCTTCCGATCCAACCCGCGCGCATAAAGATCCTCGATCAGAGCGCTCACCGCCTGATCATAGACAGGAAATCGCCAGCGGGAATCCTCGAAGATGTGGCAGTTCACGGCGTGTGAGTCCCAGTTGTAGGTGCAGCCGTCCGGGATTTTTCCGCTCGGGAAAGGATTCTCCCACACCATAGTCACGAACGGACACCCCGCTTCAACAAGGCGCCGGGCCAGCAGCCCGCGCTGCCCATAAGCGCTCCAGCCGTAACGCTCACGCACCGAAGCCGGCTCGCGGTTCAGATCAAATGCCTCCCGCACGGCCGGACTGGTCAGCATCCCAACCGCACGCTGGTTGAAGTGATCCATGGCTTCCATCATGCCGCCGGCATCGATGTCTCGCCGGAGCCGGTCCATGCCTCCGAGCAGATGAGTCCGATCCTCGAGCCGCGTCGCCATGTCGGAGGTCAGTTCCAGGTTCTGCACCCGGAAACCTCGTTGACTCGGATCACCGGCGACGATGAACGGAGTGTAAGCCGTCCCCAGATAAGCCGGTCCGAGACTGAAGACATCGATATGGCTCCGGCCGGCATCCACGCCCGCGATACAGGGAGGCAGCGCGTTCGTCTGACGCGGCTCCAGCATCTTCGTCACAATCGAAGTCACGGCAGGCGCGTCGTTGACGAATTCCGTTGGAGTGGCCGGGATGCGGCCAGTCATGAACCGCTTGTGGGCTCCACCATGGTCGGCGAAGTCGTGGCAGATCGACCGGATGATGGTGAACTTGTCCGCGATTTTTGCTTGCCGGGGAAACAGCTCGCAAATCTCAACGCCCGGAACGTTGGTGCGGATGGGCCGGAAATCGCCGCGATACTCGATCGGCGCCTCCGGTTTCATGTCGTAAGTGTCCATGTGCGCCGGACCACCGGGCAGCCAGACGAAAATGACCGCGTTGTCCTTGAGTTCAGTTCCGGAGTCTCGGGCGATGGCTTGCAACTTGAAAAAATCGCTGAGGCCGAGTCCCAGCGCACTGAGCGCACCGGCCTGGAGGAAGCTTCGTCGGGAAATCGGACCCTGGCATCGGGCGGCCGGACGATTGGCGATCAGCATCCGGGCAGGGTAGCCGGACGGCTGAAGGAATCAAGTGCTTCGGCGAAGATTGAAACTTGTGATCGCGAAACACAAATATATCCAAGCGGTCGCGCAGCGACAACCGCCGCCGGTTTCCTCGAAGTCGGCTTCGAGGTCACGGCTGGCTCTTCGAACCGCTCAAGCAGTGCAGGCGCCCGTCTTCAGTCGGGACGAGGATTTCCGCCGTTCCGTCGCCGTCGAGATCCGCCAGAATCGGACTGCCCACCCGGCGGCCGAGGTCCACGCTCCAGAGCACCGTGCCAGCGCCGTCGATTTCCTTCACCGCGTAAAGTCTCCCGTCGCCCCCGCCCAGCAACAGTTCCGCGCGTCCGTCGCCATCCAGGTCCGCCGAGGCGAAGTCCTGGTCTGAGTTTTGGTTGGCGGCGCTCGGCGGGCCGATGGGTCCTGGCACGTGAAACGTCCACCGGATCTTTCCGGCGCGATTTCCGGGACTGGGCGGGTCCGCCGCTGGGCAGAGAGGGCATTTCTCATCGGCGGGTTCGGAGGAAAAGGCCCGCAGAAGGCCATCCGCTTGCGCGGTGATGATCTCCGCCTGGCCATCTCCGTCCAGGTCTGCAATGGCGCCGTGATTGCGTGGCGTCGTGTCGCGGCTGAAGCCGTAGTGCCAGACCGGCCGGCCGTCGAGATCGGTGACATAAACCGCCGCATAGGCGCGGCTGAGGAAAACCTGCGGCGGCCGACTGCCCGGCCGCGCCACCAGAATGGGCGTGCCAAAAGCCGGCCAGTGCCCCTTTATGCTGGCCGTGATATCGCTCATGCCAACAAGGTCGCGGCCATCCTTCACGCTGATCACGCCGTAGAAATTCTCCGACAACGTGATGAGATCATCGGCGCCGTCGCGGTCGTAGTCATAAACCGCGGCCGGGATGTGCAGGACAAACTTGGTCGTTCGGCCTTCGGTATTGAAACTGTCGCGCAGCCAAAGCTGGCGCCCAGTCCGCCCGTCCAAGGCGACGACCGCGTCGCGCTCGAATTTCCGGACGCATCGAATCACGAACCAGCGGCCTTTCCCTTCACCCAGGCCCCCGGAAGGTCCGAGGGCGAGTTGCGTGCAGCCGGCGGGCAGCGCGAAACGTCGTTTCACCTGGCCGTTTCCGTCCACCGCGCGCACGCTGGCTTCCCCCTTCTCGTCGCGCGCGCACGCCAACAATTCATTCACGCCGTCACCGTCCAAATCGCACAGGCTCGCGGAGGCCAGATGCGTGTAATAAAGGCCGTCCGCGTGAGTAAACGCCGGACTGTGGCGAACGAGTGCGCGGCGATCCGTACCGTCCAGCGCCAGGGAAAGCAGTGTTCCCTCCGCGTCGCGCAGAATGATGCGTCGTTGTCCGTCGAGTGAACCCACGAGCGCGGGCGGCGGCAGGTACGATCGCCGCACCGGGATCGTGTAGCGAGCGACTTCCTGCTGGTTCGATTTTGTGATGAGCGTGGCGCCCTCCCAACTCCACGTGTCGCGCGGCGGCTCGTTCCGGCCCGCACGCAGCGAGGGTTTGGCCTCTTCCGCACGTTGCAATTTCTCGATGGTTCCGCGACGTGCCAGCCGGCAGCTCCACAGCTCGGTCCCGAACCGCAGCAGAAACGCCAAGCCGGCGGGTGCGTCACGCCGCAGCCTCGGGTTGCGCGCCGGTCCTGCGGTTGATCCCAGCTCCAGGCGCCGATCGCCCACGTCCGGTGCGAGTTCCGCCACGGCTCCCTTCTCGCGCCACCGATCGTTGAACTGCCGTCCGTCCCAGTTGGCGAGGCGCTGAGTTTCGTTTTCTCGCAAAACCACGTCTGCAATGCCATCGCCATCCAGCTCGTCCACGGCCACAATCGTCACTCCGGGTTGATCCATCAGCCGCCGGCCCGAGATCGCGTCAAAGACCGCCAATCGAGACTGGCCGTCGCCTTGCTCGTTCGTGATCAACGCCAGAATCTCGATGCGACCGTCGTTGTCCAAATCGAGGAACGGGTCAGGCAGAGCTTCGCGGATTTGCAGGCGCTGCTGATATTGGCTCTCCTCGGGGCCCACCAGAATTTTCCACACGCGAACCGCCTTCGATCCGTCCCATGCGATGACCTCCACGCCGGGAATGTGCGGGTTGATCAGAAGCAGCGACGGGCGCGCGCCAGGCTTCAAAGGAACCAGGGCCATGGCGGACGAGTAACTCCGGATGCCCGGCTCCCACTTGCCAAAGGCCTTTTGCCGGCCGGTCTTCAAGTCGTAGATCCACATCTGCTCCTGGCTGACCATCACCATCTCGTTTTCGCCGTCGCCATCCATGTCGGCGAACAGATGTTGCGCGGAGTAAATGACACCCTTCTGATCCACGTGAAAGCGCGTGCGCGGACGCGTGACGCCGTCCTCGAAGCTCCAAAGATAACCGTGGGCCTCGGGTCCGCTGAGTTCGTTGTCCTGGCCATCCCACCATTGGCAATATTGCTGGCCACGCACTCCGGGCAGAATCCGGGCGGCTCGGTGGCGGACGCCAAATACGTTGCGGCGCCGAGCCAGCTCCACTTTGCCTCCGGTGCGGGCATCGATCATCCAGGTTCGGACTTCGGTCCCGGTGTCATCCTCGACCAGCAGTCCGCGCCCGCCATCCCCGGCAAAATCGCGGAGGTCGATGATTCTCGGCGTCGCCAGTCCCTCCACTTGCCACAATGGACGCCCGCGCAGATCCTGGCAGATCAAACGGTCGGGCCCGACGCGCAAGACCTCCTCCAAACCATCGCCGGTGATATCCTCCACGCGAACGCTTTCGATGGCGGCCATCGGTCCGCCCAGGTCCACCGACCAGATTTCGCGTGGCGTGTCGGCCAACCCGCCGCGCAACGGAGAAAAGCCAGAGAGCGAAGCATCGCGCCGGTAGGACGGCCAGTCGCCGGGCGCGCCCAGGACGGAAAACGGCGCGAGCAAGAGAACGGCATGGAGGACCCGGGCGGTGAAGCTGAGACTCGTGACCTTCATGGGCATGGTGACCTCAGCATTGGTGATCGTTGGTTGATTGGAGTCGAAGCCATGAATTACACCTGAAAACCGCAGTTGGATTAACCGCAGAGAACGCAAAGAGCGCAGAGACAAGGCTTAAAATCAAACAGAGGATTTCACCATCCACGTGACCATCCTTCGGGCCGAAGTTCCACTCCGAAATTGTTGCCCTTCAAGTTTCTTATCTTTGTGAAAACTGACCCCTTTCCGAGACCTCAATCGGAGCGCCAACACCGGCGTTGCCTAGAGCGACTGGCGCACTGTCAGGCAACCTCTTGCATCGGGCGTGTTCTGGGAGTCGGTAACGCCCGGGTTGTCGTCTCGAAATGGTTCACCACTTCCTCCACCACATCGCAAAGCTCCGCATAGAGGCGAACCGGGTCATCGCCATGAATCCCGGTGATCAAGTCCGGGCATCTGCCAACATAAACTTGATCTTCCTCGCTCCACTCGACCCACTTGTGATAATGATCGCTGGTTTTCATTGCTGCACACGGTCAATCGCACGCCTGGCCTGCTTTTCCTGGTAGTGCTTCGCGTCATCGCCGGCGCCCCCGCTGAGGGTCACTGCACCCGGATAACTGGCATGTGAATACTTGCGGTGAGAGCCTTTACCGCCGCCGGGAATCTCGTAGAAGCCGGCGTCGAGCAGGTCCCGGATCAACTCTCTGACCTTTCGCGGCACGATGGTATTCTACCGGTCCTGCGGCTGCTGACAAGTGCTACGAAAATAATTTACGTTCCCGGTATGTGATCGGGCCGCGATCCATTGCCGATTGTGACCCCTTTACAAATAAAGGAAATCGTTGATTCGAAGAAGAACTTGCGACCGCCAAGAACTGATTCCGGCTATCAACTATCAACCATGAACTCTCAACTCACTTCGGTTCAGATCAAAGAGATTGTGGATTTTGAGGAAGAACTGGCGGGGGCGAAGAATTGAGCCATGAACTTGAAGGAGGCGGCGGGTTTACTCGGCTGGAAACGCGGAGCTTGAATTCATTTCCATCGCGGGTTCTACAAAGATGTCGCCCCGTCGGGGCTTGGGGCTTGGTTGTGCCAGGCCGCCAGCACCAACTCCCTCAGAGTTGATGAGTTTATGGGGACAGTTTCCCAGGGTAGGCGGCGCCCACGCGGTCCGCGCTCATCCTGCCCCGCGTACGACTACCATCATCGCCGAAACGGTCCTTACTGAAACGCATTGCACGCGCGTCAGCTATTTCTTCCGCGGAGGTTCAAGCACGGGAAGGGGCGCTTTGGCGAATGCTTCCCACCGACGCTGAATCGTGGCCCTGTCCGGCACGCCGGTATGGACGTATAGCCCGTAGCGCAGCCGCAGGGGCGCAGATGGCTTGAGGACGCGCCCGCCGTCGTAAGTCAGCGATGCCCCCATCCAGCCATCGTCGCGCACGTGAAAGACGGTGGGGTGATTTGGATTGGATGGATGGTCCATGAGCGTGATGCCTTCGCGCGCCGTTGAAGTGATCGGTCCCGCGTAATCGACCCATCGCGCGGATTTCCAAAGGACACCTTTCTCGTTCACGCCCCCTTCGGAGTTGCGAATCGTGCCCCCGCCATCATGCACCCCGATGGTTTTCGCCATGCGCACACCCACCAGGCCAAATAGAGTTTTACCAAACGTGACGTCGTTTGTGCCTCCTGGCTCAAGCTGGAGGTCGATTAACAGCAGCCATTCGCGGTCGGGCAGCAGATGAATGGCGGTGCGACGACGCTCGTTCAGAAGAACGACTCCTTCGGCACGCCATTGCGCCACGGTCAACACGGCAGCTTCCTCGTCACCGTCCTCGAACTGCTCGGCGCGCTGCACCACGATTCGGCCCATGCCGCGATCATCCCAGAAGCTGACACCATTCACGTCGTGGTGGGAAATCCAAATGGAATTGTGATGGCTGTGCGTCACCGGATCGTGCGGGTGGCCCATTCGCGTGAGCGAACGGCCCGATGGACCGATGACCGGATAAACAAACGGACGCACGCCATCATCCTTGTAGTGAAAGCGAGCCAGTTCAAAACCTTGCCGCTGCAATGCAACTTGGTCGTGCGGAAGGGGAAGAGCTTGTGCGGCTGGGACGGGCTTGGCGGTGGGGAGGGCTATGTCGGCACCGATCGCCGCACTTGCCAATGTCGCTGCGAAACAAGTGAACACGCGAATGATCATGCACTGAGTCAAGCAGCGCCGGGCTTGAGGCGCAAACCAGAATATTGAGCACGTGCAGTTGTCACGGTCGCCTCTCTTCGTTAGAGTGCCGCCATGTTTCACGCGCGAAGAAAAGCGTTGGCCGCCACGGTCCTGCTTGTCGTGCTGCCCTTCGGTCCCATCGACGCGCAATTGTCGCGGACCAACGCCTCGCTTTTCCTCGATTTTGCGGAACCGCAAGGGGTTCGTCTCGTCGGCACTCGTCACGAACGCAGCAGCACCAATGGCTGGTTGTCCCTCAGTTCGGCAACTCACTTCGCGGAGACAACTGTTTCTCATCGGCTTGATGGCATTGTCGCCTGCTCCATCGGAGGTTGGTTTTTGATTCAGCGGCGGGGCGAACAAGTTTTGTTCGGGCGCGGTGTGCCGGAGACGGCGCCGGGCGGCGAACGTGTGTTTCGACCGGCCAGGGACTGGGTGAACTTTTTCCTCGGCACGGACCAGCACGGGTTTTTGATGGGATGCATCAATGGCAACTCGCGCATGCCGTTTCCCCTTGTGACGTTGAGCGACGTGGCGGAGGGACAATGGCATCAACTCGTGCTCGTAAAAGATGCGCGCGGCGGCCAGCAGTTTTTCCACAATGGCACGCTGGTGCATTCGGACGCGGATGCCGAGACGGCCGGGCAGGTCTGGCCGTTCAGCGACAAGGCAGCCGGGGAGCCGGTGCGGCTTGCGGTGCCATTCGGCGGCAGAATTGGGGAAGCGTGGGTGTTCCCTCGTGAACTTTCGCCGGAGGAAATTCGGAACGACTTCGAACTAAAGCGCAGTCGTTACGCTCCCGCGCTGCCCGTCGCGCGCGTCTTGTTGCGCGAAATGAATGCATACCCGACGGAAGGTCTTTGGCGCACGAAAATCACGGCGCAGACCTGGCCAGCCGAGCGGGAGCGGATTCGCGCCGGCGCGCTGAAGTTACTCGGGTCATTTCCCACCAATACGCTGCCACTCGATGCTCGTGTGCTCTCGGAAATCGACTGCGGTTCCTATGTCCGAAGAAAAATATCCATCCAGGTGCAAGCCGACGATCGAATGCCCGCGTGGTTGCTCGTGCCCAAGAATGTTAACCGCCGCGTGCCGGCGGTCATTTGTTTCTACGGAACCACGAGTGGAGCGGGCAAAGACACAACCGTTGGACTGTCGGGAGCGAAACCAGGCACGCCGCCCATGCGCAATCGTGCTTTTGCGGTGGATATGGCTGAAGCCGGGTTCGTGGCACTCGCGCCGGATTTTCTGCGCGACGGGGAACGCGTGCCGTCCACCGGACGACCTTATGATACCACTGACTTTTACGCGCGTTTCCCGGAGTGGTCGTGCGTCGGCAAAGACATTTGGGACACGATGCGCGCGGTCGATTACTTGCAGACGTTGTCCTTTGTGGACGGCGAACGGATTGGAATGGTGGGACACAGTTACGGGGGGCACACGACGATTTTCGCCTCGGCGTTCGAACCGCGCATCAAAGCGGTATTTGCTAGCGGGCCGGTCAGTGATTTTCGCGGACACGGAATGCACTGGGCCGTGCCAAAGGGCGCGGGAAACAGCCAGTCATTGCCCAACCTGCGTCCGTACGTGCTCGATCACACGCTGCCCATTCCAGCGGAGTTTTACGAATGGACCGCGCTGATCGCGCCGCGCCCGTTATGGGTCAATCAGGCCGTGGGTGAGCGCCGTCCACATGAGGAGGAAAACTACGCCGCAGTGCGGCAAGTCTATGACGCACTCGGCGCGGGCGGGCGGGCCCACTACGCATGGTGCGCGGGTGACCATGATTTTCCGCCGGCAACACGCGCAGCCGCGGTAGAGTGGTTCAAGCGCTGGCTTCGAACGGAATAGCATTCAGCAGGTTCGACGAACTCAAGAACGACATCACGCGCGAAACCCCCGCCAGCTTCGAGCCGAGCATTGATTACGTCGTCACCAAGATTCCGCGCTTTGCCTTCGAGAAATTTCCGCAAGCCGACCCCACGCTCACCACGCAGATGAAAAGCGTGGGCGAAGCCATGGCCATCGGGCGCACGTTCAAGGAAAGCCTGCAAAAATGCCTGCGCTCGCTGGAGATTGGCCGCAGCGGCCTGGGCGGCGACGGCAAACCCTGGCGCATCGGCACGGAAGTTTATGGCGACCGCGACATCCTCCCGCGCGACGTCATCAGCCGCAAATTGAGCGTGCCCAACGCCGAGCGCATCTTCTTCATCCGCCACGCCCTGCGCGCCGGCTTCACCATCGAGGAGATTTTCAATCTCACGAAGATCGACCGCTGGTTCCTGACACAGATCAAAGAGATCGTGAATTTCGAGGAAGAGCTGGCGGGCGCGAAGAATTAGGAACGGATTGCCAAAGATTTTGAATCGGGTAAGGTTCTTCCCATGAAGACAATGGTCGCTGAACAGTTTCTCACCGACGCCAAGGGCAAACGCACCGGCGTGCTGCTGAATCTGGACACCTACGAACGCCTCCGCGAGGCCGAGGAGGAATTGGCCGACATCCAGGCTTATGACGCTGCCCGCGACCAGGTTCATGCAGAAATTGCCGCTGGTCAGTTCTCGACTCTGTTGGCGTATCGCGCAGGTCGGGGACGCAAGGCGAAATGAAATTTCAAGTCATCCTGCCCAAGTCGGTCCAGAAGGAACTGAATCGCTTGCCGGATGAGATTGTGAAGCGGATTTTGGCGCGGCTGGCCGGATTGGAAACAAACCCACGCCCACCAGATGTAAAGAAACTCAAAGGCCGGGACGCGTGGCGGATTCGCGCGGGCGACTACCGGGTCATTTACGAAATCCATGATCAGCGGCTGGAAATCCTCGTCATCACCATCGGGCACCGCCGTGAAATCTATCGCTGACCAACGCCGCCACGCCCTGCGCGCCAGCTTCACCCTCTCAGAAATTCACACGCTCACGAAGATCGACCGCTGGTTCCTGAC
>CAMAWP010000082.1 GCA_945861765.1 Akkermansia muciniphila
GACATTCGGGAGCCAGGCAGCGAGCCAAGGTGGAATCAAACCGCTCGTTCCAAGAGCCAGGCTCAGCCTCAACAGAACGAAGAAGGTAAAACAAATGAAAATGCTGCTGGCCACTCCGACAAAGGCGCTCCGTCGGCCTGACGCCGCACCAAAGGGAAGCGCGATGAGCACCACCACGAGGCAGGTCCAAGGCCAAGCGAGCCGGGCGTGGAGTTGGGTATGCAGCAGGGCGTAGGTATCGCGGTTTAATTCCGGGTGAAGCTTCAGATAGTCGAAAATTTCCGAGATCGAAAGCTGCGCTTGCTTGGCGGTCTTAATACTCTTGAGTCGGTTGATTTTGATTTCGCTCTTAATCTGTTCCGGCGTCTCCGCAAATTCCGGGACGGCGAGGACGTTCGTTCTGGTGGGGCTCGGATTGTCTTCAAATCTCCCCCCGCTCAGATAGACAAACTCCTGGACATCGTAAAACACCCAACAGCCATTGGTCCGGAGAGCATTCGTGGCAATTAGGCTGCGGTTGCTCCGATCAGGCAACTGCCACGACACATGGGGGCTTTTCATTTCGTACGTGTCGAGGTTGAACGCTCCGACGTACCAAAACCGTCCGTCTCGAGCATTGTGGAAACTCAAGCTGCTTTGCCATCGACCAGGGCCAAAGGCCGGCTGAGAACTCTCATTGCGATGCAGAATCTCTCGAGAAGCCTCGACGGTCTTGGGCACCCATAACTCGTTCAAGGCAAATAAAGCCAGGCTGAATACAACCCCAACGCCTAGATAGGGCAGACTGATCCGTCCAAGACTAACGCCCGCTCCTCGCAAGGCCACTAGTTCGTTGTGCCTGGAGTGATTGGTCAACGCGTAGAGAAGGGCGAGCAACAAGGCGATCGGCATAACCACAGTCAACAACTCCGGAGTTTTGATGACATAGTACCATACGATCTCCCCAGCCTGGCTGCCTTTTTCCTGAAACGCGTGCATCTCGGCAAAAAGGTCGAATGAGATCCAAAAAATCAAGAATCCGAAGAGGCAATAACCCAGAGGGATCAGCAATTCACGCAACAGGTAACGGTCCACTAAACGCATTGGTGGAGCAGCGTAGCTACTGGATGAGAGCCTGGCAAGGGAGTGCCAATAGTAAGCAGCAATTCTCAGTTTGGGAGGTATGTAGTCCCGGCTTTAGCCGGTCGCCCCGTGAAAACCGGCTAAAGCCGGGACTACATACGGCGAACGGAAGGTGCCCTGGACCAAAATGAGAACACCCCGAACTTTGTGCGGGCATTGCGCCCTTGAACGGTGGGGCAAGACTCTCTCCGAGCTGTAGTCTCCGAGCCGGAAGCCGTCGAGCCCTGACATGCTCAATCGCCAGAAAAGGTCAGGGTTCGAGGGGACTCTCACCCTACCCAGGTTCATGGAGAGAATTGCTGAATAGTAAGGCAGCCTCAAACGTAGTTGCGCTTGAAAGGCCAACTGCGGCGTGCTCGGACACCACGCCGCGCTTGGATTTGAAATGCAAAACCGCGACGACAAGCCAATGCCATCAGGGGACTATCCGCCTTCAAGGAAGGCAAGGAGAGTTTAGGAAGCTTCCGACGCCTTGCGCAGTTTTTGGAACGCGTCTTCCCGGTTCTTAAGCTGCCAAGCTCGGACAAGAGGTTTGTCGGTCACCCAGTGCTCGTACTTACGATAAACGGCATCCGTGCCAGCCAGCAGATTCGTTAGGCTCTGTATTAAAACTTTCGCCTCCCTTTTCCGTGTCCGAAATTCACAAGTGATTTCGCTAATATGCGCAGGGTGGTTGTAACGAGAAAGTCGTATCCAGAGATCCCAGTCCTCGACGGCGGGCAGCGATTCGTCAAACCCCCCAGTTTCAGCGAGACACACCCGCTGGTGCATCAACCGTAGGATCGGAACAAAATTGCCCACTAAAATGAGATCCCGATCAAAATTCTGCGAATAAGGCACGTCTCTTCCCGTAATAACATAATGGTTTCCATGAACCTCTTGCTGGGCGCGGTAGCCGTCGGTATAGGCGATCTTGGAACCACTCTGTTCCAGATAGCCAACCAGTGTTTGGAGATGGCCTGGCAGATAGAGATCATCGTCATCGAGATACGCGATATACTTGCCGCGGGCATGGCTTATCCCTGTGTTGCGCGCCGCGCTTGGGCCACGATGGGATGAGTGCTGCGCATATCGAATCTTACCCTTTTGATTTAACTTCATGAGGAGAGGCGCGACATCCTCTCCTCCATCATTAATCACCAGCAATTCGAAGTCTTGGAATGTTTGCTCGAGGACACTCTCGATCGCTTCCTGCAGCATCAATGGCCTGTTGCAAGTCGGCATGATGACGGAAACAGCGGGACGGCCTTTTGTTAATTCAACCATGCTAGACGGGCGCGGCGCCGGATAACGCTCCAAGAAGCAGCCTTGAGGGCGTGGCCTTGGCCCTCTCTCGGTCGGCCAATGCCTCTCTCTGGCGCGCTCTGACTCGTGGGAGCATTTGTCCGAGTTTTGATGCGCAACGCTTCGAGGCGCTTCAAGGTAGAGCCCGAGGACCTCGGTGAGGTGAAGGAATTGCGTTCTGCTCGAAATCCGCAGCCAAAACTCATAATCCCCGGCGACCGTCAGCGTTGAGTCAAAATAACCAAATTCGTCGTGCAGGGACTTCCGCCACATCGGCTGGGGTCCAATGCAACAGACTTGAAATAACAGGTCGCGCTGAAATTCAGGCCATCGGAGTCGGCCTACCACCGCAGCATTGTTCCAGTCGGCGTTCTCGGAGCGATGCACCTCGGAGTCTGCGTAAACCAAGCCAATCTCGGGACGATGGCTGAGAGCATACGCCATCTTTTCCAACGCGTCGGGTGTGTGGCGATCATCCGTGTTGGCGTTCGTGATGTACTTGCCTCGAGCCACACGAATGGCTCGATTCCACGCGGCATAGACTGTTTCGCGCTCCGGCGTGTGAAGAGAGACGATGTTCGCAAAGCGCCGCTGAAAGTCTTCAACGATGCTCTGTTCATTTTCTTGCGAACCGCTGTTCACAACAATGATCTCGAGTCGATCCGCGATGGTTTGGCGCTCCAAATCTTCGAGACATCCCCTGAGAAATCGTTCCGAATTGTACGTGGAAACAATCGCTGAAACCAGCGGCTCCGGCTTTTGGAGCACTTGAGCCTTGGGACGAATGCCTCGACGGATGATGTCCAGACCTTCTTTCGCCAGTCCATTTTCAGGCTGTATTTGCAGCACTTGCTCGAACATCATCCGAGCGCAAGCGGTGTCTTCCATTCTGTAAAAGCATGTGGCTAAAGCGAGCAAGACATCGAGGTCCTTCGGATGAGAATTCAAAATCTGCAAGTAAACCTTGGATGCATCGACGAGCTGATGGTTTTCCACGAGGTGGTCGGCAAGCAACTTGAGAGCTGTTCGATGCTGAGGCTCGATGTCTAACGCTTGAAGAAGAGCAGTTTCAAACTCGTGAAGAATTCCAAGCCGGTAATTTGCCAGCGCCAACTGCACCCAAGCGGACGGTTCATTCGGCTTTTGAGCCACCAATCGCTGAAGGATACCTCTCGACTCTCGGAATTCGTCCAGTTGGTAAAGCAAACCTCCCAGCCCGCTCAAAATCTCAGGAGAATCGGGACAAAGCTGCAGCGCCTCTTGCAAGTCCCTCCTCGCGTCGGCAAGCCTGTGATCGGCGAACGCCGCGTCCGCCCTCGCTAGAAGGCCTTTTAGATCCGTCGCCCCTTGACGCGCTCGCATGGAGACGACTCCAGACCTCACGACGTCTTTGGCCTTTTGATGTTCCATACTTGGAGGGAAGTTCTTACTGGCCGTTATTTCGATCAATTCAACCCTGCTCGCGGCAGCTTTTCGGCAGCCTTCAACGCCCGCAGCTTGCCTGATAACTTATCTAAACAGGGAAACCTTTGTCGATAGCTCTTACCGCTTTCCAGAAAACTATTTAAGAGCAACTCGATGATCCGGACTTCTGGCGACAACGACGTAATGAACGAGCACAACGAACCATCTTCGACTGAACCAGCACTCTTTCCCACCACCACCGTTTGATAGGCATCAGATCCGGCCACTATGAAAAATATTTTTCTTCCTCTTGAAATGAATCTTCGCCATCTTACTTACGGTAAACCCCAGACAATAACAATCCTAGTATCAGGAGTCCAAGTGATGAAAGAATATCGATCTGCTGACATCCGGAATTTTGCGATTGTGGGACACGCCTCCTCGGGTAAAACGATGCTAAGCGAGGCGATGCTGGCCTGCAGTGGAGTGATCAACCGCATGGGCACCCTCGTCAACGGGACCACGGTATCGGACTACCACGACGGAGAATCGCAACGCCAGATTTCGGTCCACGCCTCGTTGATGCACACCGAGTGGCAAGGGAAAAAGTTCAACCTTATCGACACCCCAGGCTATTTGGATTTTATCAGCGAAGGTCTGGGCGCATTGCGAGTGGGTGATTTCGCACTGGTGGTGATCCATGCCAATCGCGGAGTCGAAGTCGGGACGGAAAAGGTCTGGGCTTACTCCACTCATTATGGAATCCCGAAGATGATCGTGATCAATGCGGTGGACAAAGAGAATGCGAACTTCGATACCGTCTTGGAGCAAGCTCGCAAGAGGTTTGGAGACCGGGTCTTTCCGATGACGCTTCCAGTGAATCCCGGCCCGGGATTTAATCAGGTCTTGGACGTGTTGCGTAGCGAGGTGGTCACCTACAAGACTGACGGCACAGGGCATTACGAGGAAGTCTCAGCCACCGGCGCATGGGCAGAGAAAGTCAAACATCTGCATCAGGAATTGATCGAGCACATTGCGGAGTCAGATGATGGTTTACTCCAGAAGTTTTTCGACCAGGGAGGATTGTCCGAAGAAGAAATGCGTTCGGGAATTCATGCCGCTGTTCAAAGACAGGCGTTCATTCCGCTTTTCTGCACCGCGGCCGAATCCAATATCGGCGTGGCCCGCTTGATGGATTTCATCGCCAAATTCGGCTCTTCTCCCGTGGATCGAGAGAAGGTCAAAGCCTTGGACGCGGACGATGCCGAAGTGGAGATCGCGTTGTCTGACCCAGACCCAGCGCTGTACGTGTTCAAAACGATCAGCGAATCGCAGTTCGGTGAACTCTCCTACTTCAGATTGTATTCAGGCTCGGTCAAAGTCGGCATGGACCTTTACAACAGCTCGCGAAAGAGCACCGAGCGAATCGGGCAAGTCTTCGTCCTTAACGGCAAGACCCGAACCGCTGTTGGCAGTTTAAACGCGGGCGATATCGGAGCAGTCGTGAAGCTGAAAGATACCCACACCGGCAACACGCTATGCAATCCTAAGCGGATCGTATCTCTAGCGAAGGTTACCTACCCCAAGCCAAATATTCACGCAGCTCTCAGGTTGAATACGAAAGGGGAAGAGGACAAAATCGCCAACGGACTCGCCATGCTCCATGAAGAAGACCCCACGTTCCTTTACCATGTCGATTCAGAGTTGCACCAGACCGTCATCTCCGGACAGGGCGAGTTGCATCTCCAGGTGATTTCGGAGCGCTTGAAGCGTCGGTACAAAGTGGATTTCGATTTGGTGGCTCCGAAGATTCCGTATCGCGAAACGATCAAAGCCAAAGCGGAGTCGAAATACCGACACAAGAAGCAGACGGGCGGTGCAGGACAATTCGCCGAAGTTTGGATGCGAGTGGAGCCTAAACCGCGCAATACCGACGTTGAATTCACTGAATCTCTCACAGGTCAAAATGTGGACCGGGCCTTTGTGCCGTCGGTCGAAAAAGGCGTCAAATCTGCCTGCGCTGAAGGAGTTGTGGCAGGCTACCGCGTCGTCGATCTGAAGATCGACTTTTACGACGGGAAGATGCACCCGGTCGATTCTAAAGACATCGCTTTCCAGATCGCGGGCAGGCACGCCTTCAAGGATGCTTTTCTCAAAGCCAGGCCTTGCCTTTTGGAGCCTATCTACACGATCGAGGTTCAAGTGCCCGATGAATGCATGGGCAATGTAATGGGCGACCTCTCCAGCCGCCGTGGCAGGATTCTTGGCATCGACTCAGCCGATGGTTTCCAAATTCTGAAAGCACATGTTCCGCAAATGGAGCTCTACCATTACTCGACAACACTTCGCTCATTGACCGGCGGGCGGGGAATTCATAGCGAAGACTTCAGCCACTACGAAGAAATGCCTCGCGAGCTGGAACAAAAGGTCATCGCTGAGCATAAGAAACCAGTCGAGCAAGAGTAAGCACGCTTCAGAATTCACGTGGTCCGGACTTTATAGTTGCATCGCGGCGTCATTTTCTGAAGACGGCTGCGATCACGGGCGGCGTCATGTTTCTTTCTAAGTCGCCTCCCCCGGAGTCAAGCGCTCAGCCTGTCACCACATCTATTGATGGCTCCGAAACGAACTCGGAGTGGCCGGCCGGGCATCGAGGAATGCTTTCAGTTGTGCCGCTGCTTTGCCGCCAAATCCCGGAACTTCGCCGATCTCCTCGATCGCAGCCAATTTGAGGCGATGAACCGAGCCGAATCTTTTCAGCAAGGCCGCTTTGCGTTGTTCTCCAATACCCGGAAACTCATCGAGAATGCTTTCCGAAATCTTCTTCAACCGCAGTTTCGCGTTGTAGGTGTTTGCAAAACGGTGCGATTCGTCGCGCACTCGCTGCAACAGCTTTAACGCGCCCGAATCATGGCTCAGCCGCAATGGCTCACTCTCGTTGGGGCGATAAATCTCTTCGAACTCTTTGGCTAACCCAATAACTGGAATGGAGCCCAAACCCAGCCTCAGCAATTCCGCAAGCGCGGCGTTCAGTTGTCCCTTGCCACCGTCGATGAGAATCAAGTCCGGGAGGAGGGGCGATGACAACGGATGGAAGATGGAGGATGGCGAAGCGGGGATCGAGATGTTCGCTTTGTGCTCCACCTTGGACCCCCCATCAGCTTGGTTGTCGATCAACACGGTTTCGTGCTTCCCTTTCTCCGTCGCTTCTTTCAACAGTCGCGCATACCGACGCCGAACCGTCTCTGCGATGCACGCGAAGTCGTCCTGGCCGATGACGGTTTTCATTTTGAACAGCCGGTAATTCGATCGATCCGGCCGGCCGTTGCGAAAGCTAACCATCGATGCGACAGCAAACGTGCCGCTAATGTTCGAGATGTCGAAGCCTTCGATCCGTTGCGGGGCCGCGGGCAAACCCAGCGCGCGACCCAGTTCAATCAAATCCTGAGTCGGATGGATGGCGACCGGCAATGTGTAAGGCAAACGCTCGAATTTATTCGTCTTCTGAGTTGTCCGGCGCAAGTCGGCCAGCATATCCCGGAGTTCAGCAGCCCGTTCAAATTCGAGCGCCGCCGACGCTTTTTTCATCTCCGCCGTGAGATCCGACTCCATTTCCTCCGACTGCCCACCGAGGAATTCACAAGCCGCCTGAACCTGAATCAGATATTGCTCGCGCGTCACGTTCTCGATACATGGCGCAGTGCAAAATTTGAGATTTCCGTAGAGACAATGCTTGTAGTCGCGATCGTTGGGGGTGAGTGGGCGGCAGCCGCGCAAATTGAACTTATGCCGGACGAGAGTGAGCGTTCGGCGGAGAGCGCCAGAGCTGGCGAACGGTCCGAAATAACGAGCTCCGTCATCCTGCTTGATCCGAGTCAAAGTGAAGCGTGGAATGGGATCGTTGACGTTTAACTTCAAGAGGAGAAAGCGCTTGTCATCTCGAAAGCTGACATTATAGCGTGGTCTGAATTCCTTGATGAGCTTTCCTTCCAACAACACAGCCTCGGGATCGCTGCGGACCACATGGCAATCGAGATCATGGACCGCCTCGATCAGCGCGTTGAATTTCAAATCCCAGCCCATCCGTCGAGAGGGATGAAAATATTGACTGACCCGTTTGCGTAAATCGCGGGCTTTGCCGACATAAATCACGGTTCCAAAGCGGTCCTTCATCAGGTAAACGCCCGGCTTGTGAGGCAGTTGGCTCAGCTTATTTCGAATTTGATCCGTCACCGGCATACGCAACTATGCCAGACCAGACGCAGTTTTCAAAGCCCGCGCCTCTGCAAGCGTGTGGGTTCTCCGTTGTTTTGAGTGGAACCGCTTCCGTGTCCGGACAGGAGAACTCACTCCCGAGGAGTGCGTCGAGTTTGTAGAGTTTGGACATTTTCCGGCCGTGTGCTGCTGTATCCGATGAGCTATTTCCGACTGGCATCTCCTGGAGGGGAGATTCGAGAGTAGTCCACACCTATCTCCCGGAGGGAGATTTGAGAATAGCCCACCCTTTCAAGGGTGGGATTGCGTAGCAATTAGCCAAAGTCCCGAAGGGACGGTTGAGAGGTAACGTAGGACATTGAGGAATTCGGCCGTCCCTGCGGGACTTATGCGATTGATAATTCGAACCCAGCAGTGAACTGCTGGGCTATTTCTCGAATCTCCCTCCGGGAGACGAAGGCGGCCAATAAGTCCAGACTCCCGTCATCCCGGCGAGATGAAAAAATGGTCTTCATCCGCTGTGGAACTATTCCACTGAAAACAGCGGGGAACCTGCGTGTGCGGCAATGCCCTCATCAGCCTCCGATCTCAGCGATGCGCCTTGGGCTTTGCCGCATCTCTCCCCTTGGCCTCCGTGCTTGGTTCGACACCATCGGGGTTCAACAGGGACTCCGCTCCCCGCGCGGTCAGCAACACAGCGACGAAAAGCAGGACGGCCCCGAGCGGCAGAAGCAATATCCCCAAACCCGGATCACCTGCGTAGATCACGACGCCCCCCAGAAAAAATCCGGCAGGTATCAACGTGCTTGCTCCCACCAAAGACGCGGATGCCAGGTCTCGCAAACGCACGTTCCACGAAGGTATCAAGTGGAGCGTTGCGCCAAAAGCAATGTGGACCAGCGCGAGCAAAGTGCCGTGCGCATGAGCCAAGGTCCACATCAAGCGCCGCGTTTCGTTCGAGACATTCAAATACAACCCAACCTTAAAACCGTGCAGAGCTTCCAATACGATTCCCAGAGTTAGAAAGACGAGGAGTGACCACCAGCCGAATCGCAAGTGGCGTTTGATCAGAGGCGTCAACGGGTCAAGGCGTCCACGTTTTTGGGACGCATTCGTCGGATCAGGTTCAGGATTCGTTCTCATTTTTGGAACTCCATGGAAACGGTGCTTCCGCTGTTTCAAAAGGACTCGATTGCATCCTGCTGCAAATTTGCGAGGGCTTCAATAAGGATGCTCGTCCGAACGCGGTGCCGAGCCTTAGGGCGCGCTCTTCACCATCGACCTACAGACAGGCAAGTCGAAGGGGTCGTGTTTGGGTTGGATCTGGAAACGGGGCGCAAGACGTATGAAATGGTCTCTCGCGACGGCAGCGACGGCAGCGACGGAAAACAAAGACTCCACGTCGCTGCCGTCGCTGCCGTCGCGAGAATGCTTGTTAATGGCCCTCTGAATCTCCTTCGATGTCGTCATGCCCGCATCCAAGCCTTCACGTCCCGGCTCATAATCTTAACTTTGAACAATACGGCAAATATCTCTGACATGGTCGGCTTCCCTGAAGATGAGTGCGCCTGAAAACAAACCAGCCTGCGAACGCGATTCAATGGCTCGCCTCGGCCTGACCAACTTCTGGGCAAAGACGACGAAGGATGGCCAGCCCGGCAGGCCGAAGGGAAAAAACGCCCGACTCAACGCGCCTGGAGCCTGCGAACTGTTGGCCGCCGCTGGCGTCGCGAATGTTGGGGGCGGCGAGCAGGCTTCCGCGAGTGGCGCAGCACCTCCTCCAACGGAATGGTCAGCCCCGACTTATGTTCTTCCAATGCCTGCTTCGCCAGTCTGTCCAGCGGACCACCGGGGCGGGAATCCTCCTCGATTTCCCGGTCCCAAACGTCTTCCTTCCGTTGGTCGAACCATTTTGCCAGTTTCCAAAACTCCTGGCGCGGAAGTTTCTCGATGGCGGCTTGGATTTCCGTCACGGTTTTCATGGCCGCACTGTAGAATCATTCCCGTGCCCGCTCTAATCTGAACTGACATGGAACTGAACCCCAATCCCGCCGGCGCTGGCGATCACGCCCCGTTCCCAGACTTCTTCTGGGCGAAGACGACGAAAGACAACCAGCCCGGCATCTCCGTCCGCGACCATTGCCTGAACGTCGGCTGCGTGGGCGAGGCACTGTGGCACGCTCTGCCGCAATCCGTGCGGGACCTGCTTCCGTCTGGAACCATCACGCTCGTAGCGTTACACGACGTGGGGAAGTTGAGTCCGGGATTCCTCCGCAAATGCGCTGGGTGGCGCGAGCGATATGAGACCAGAGAACTGCTGGCTGAATGGGGGCAGCGCGAGAAGAATCATGCGGCGGTCAGCCATGCTCTCATCGGCGAATGGCTCGGGAAAGATCTTGCTGGATATGCCATCGCTGCCGGAGGACATCATGGTTTCTTTGTCCACAATGGACATCAGCCATGCATTGGCCAAGGCGGGCGGTGGTTGTCGCGGGAACTGGCGGACCCCATGTTTGCCAGCCATCGCGAAGAATTGCGTCGGGTGATCGCCCAAGTCTTCGGTCATGACCTCCCCGCTCTGCCTCTCTCAAAGAAAGACGAGACGTTGATCGTCTTTCTCACGGGCTTCATGACGTTTGCCGACTGGCTGGGATCGAATGAGACGTTCTTCAAATTGAACCCTGCGACGTATGCCGCGCCGCTGCCTCTGGCCGAGGCCGCCGGGCATGGGCGTGCGCACGCGAAAGAAGTAATGACATGGCTACGCTGGGGGCGCACCGAGGTCAGAGCGACGTTGGTGTTCGATCAACTGTTCCCGTTTGGTCCGAAACCAATTCAACAAGCACTCATGGATCTCGCCGGCAAGCCCGGCCTGTTCATCGTGGAGGCTCCGATGGGCGGGGGTAAGACGGAGGCCGCGCTCGCTGCCGCGTATCAGCGCTGGACGGCTCCGGACGGCCAGCGCGGCCTGTATTTTGCCCTGCCTACACAGTTGACCAGTGAGCGCATCTTTGAGCGCTTGGAGACATTCCTTTCCAAGGCGCTCGCGACATCGGATCTCGCAACCTTGGTTCATGGCAGTGCGTGGCTGCGGGAGAAGCGCGTGCTAGAGATTCACCCTGCGTCACCAGAAACAGAAACCGGCGCTCGCGACGGCGAACAACCTGCCGAGTATGCGCGCGACGCGCGCCTCTGGTTTGCCTCCAGCCGGCAGGCACTCCTCGCTCCTTTCGGCGCGGGGACTATTGATCAGGCGCTACTCGGCGTGCTGCCGGCGAAACACTGCGGGCTGCGGCTCTTTGGACTTGCTGGAAAAGTGGTGGTGCTCGACGAGGTGCATTCCTATGACAACTACACCGGCACATTGGTGGACAAGCTGGTGGCGGATCTGACACGGCTGAACGCCACCGTCATCGTGCTCTCTGCCACGCTCACAGCGCAACGCAAGCGCGACCTGCTGCTAAGTGCCGGCGTGGAAGAAGACGCACTGCCTGCCATGACGGCAGACGATGGCTATCCAATGATCACTTCGGCAACCCGTGAAGCGGAAGGCCGGATGACGGCTGCGGTGAAGGAAGTGCCCTGGGAGGAAAAGCCGAAAACCATCATGCTCGACCACCGGACGCAGGAGGATGTCGGCATCTGGGAGGAAGCTTGCGAAGCCGCCTGTGCGGGGGCTTGCGTGCTTGTCATTCGCAACACGGTGGGCCTGGCGCAGGAGACATGGCGCAATCTCAAGTGTTCCGTAAATGAAGGCGGCCCCCCTGTCGCCCTGCTGCACAGCCGCTTCCCACGCTGGCGGCGTGATCAACTTGAAGCGAAATGGATTCGTCGCCTGGGCCGCGGCGTGTTGGAGAGATGGAAGCGCCGCTTCGGGCAACATCAAGCCTATCCAAAGCGCAAAGGCTGCCTGCTTATCGCCACGCAAGTCGTAGAACAAAGCGTGGACATTGATGCCGACCTCCTCATCACCGATCTCGCGCCGACCGACTTACTTTTTCAGCGCTTGGGACGGCTGCAACGGCACACGCCGCAGCGTCCCGATGGCTTCAAAGAGCCGAAGGCCATCATACTTTATCCCGATCTGGCAGACGGCATGGATGAGAAGCAGTTGAAGGCGGCGTTCGGGCCATCAGGCTTCGTCTATCCGCCGTATGTTCTGTGGCGTTCTTCCCGGCGATGGCGCGACCAGGCCAGCGTCACCATTCCGCAGGATATTCGTAGGTGGCTGGAGTCAACGTATGAAGGGACCGATCACGCCGATGCCCCCGCAGTGGCTGCGCTGTTCGAGCAGTGGAGAAAGAAGGCTGAAAAGCTTGGCACCGTTGCGGGCAGGCGCACGAGCCGCCTCGTCGCACCAAACCAAACCGACGACGAAGGCACTTTCACCCGTTGGAACGAGCAGCGCACCGCGAATGTCTTGTTGCTCAAACAAAAGCCGACACAAGTGCAGGGCATCACGGGCTGGCAGATCACGTTGCTTGATAGCCAGACCGTGACCATCCCGGCCTTTGAATGGAGTTTCCCGGCCGCGAAGGCCATTCACAGCAATGTCGTCCGGGTGCCGTTCTATGCCGTGAAACCTTGGTTCGCCGCGAATCCATCCTGGCTCCACGACTATCTGGAAGATGCCGTGCTGGGCGTAGCTGATGGCAGCCAGATTTTTCCCGTGTCCGAGGCATCTACGCCTTACCTCCTGCACTGGCACGAGGGCGAAGGCGTTCGCATTGAGAAGAACAAACAACCGCAACCCACATTTACACCTGATGAACCCGAAGACGGA
The DNA here is from genome assembly GCA_945861765.1 of Akkermansia muciniphila. Taxonomy (GTDB): domain Bacteria; phylum Verrucomicrobiota; class Verrucomicrobiia; order Limisphaerales; family SIBE01; genus SIBE01. The sequence goes on from CAMAWP010000082.1 coordinate 12,809, forward strand.
TGGTGGTAAAGGAGGAGAATTACGGGTCGCTATTCGAGCCGCAGCCGCCACACTCAATTAAGACATGAAGAACAGCAGCCAAACCGAACAGAGCAACGACGTCTTTGACCTTACCGACTCTCCGTGGCTCCCGGTGCGCGACCACCTCGGACACCCGCACCTCATCAGTCTCCTTGATCTGTTCCGCTCCCCAGCCGACTGGGCCGACTTGGACCTCCGACCCCACGAGCGCGTATCCATCATGCGCCTGCTCATCTGCATCACCCAGGCCGCGATTGGCGCACCTGAGGATGCGGATGGCTGGGCGGACTTCGGCCAGGACTTGTCCGAGAAAACCACGGCCTATCTCACAAACGTAAGGTGGCAAGCTGCCTTCAATCTATTAGGCGATGGACCGCGCTTCCTCCAGCGCCGCCCGGCAAAACAAGGCGAGCCAACGATGGTCAGCAAGCTGGTGCCCAATCTTGCCAGCGGAAACAACCCCACCAACTTCGACCATGGCGGCGGCACTGAACGCGCGATGGAGCGCGCACCGTTGGCGATGGCCCTGCTCACCTTTCAGAACTATTACCCGCTCTACGGCGCAGGTTACAAAGGTCGTGGCCCCTGTGTGGATGGCAACATGCTCCACACCTTTCTGCGCGGTGCAAACATGCGGGAGATCATTCTGCGCAACTGCCTGGACGAAGAAATCATTGCGAACCAACTCGGCGGCATGGGCCGGCCAATCTGGGAGAAATGGCCCGCAACACCGTCCGACAAGCTTGCCGTGGATAACGCCCGACTCACCTACTTGGGCCGTCTTGTGCCGCTGCACCGGACATTATGGATTTGCGACAACCGCGCCCACGTGCTCGTCGGACAGGACGGTTGGGAATATCCCTCCTTCGAGGAGTATCAGGAACCAAGCGCCACTGTCATCACCACGGCGAAGGGTGACAACCGGCAGCTTTGGGCTTCACTGGACCGCGCCATCTGGCGCGACCTGCACGCGCTCACTGTGCTCAGCACGCCAGCAAACAGCAAAGCAGGTGCTCCACTGATAGTGAAGGCCCACCAGAATCCTAAGGCTGCCAAGCCGGTGGACATCTGGACCGGGGCACTCGTCACCGATGGCAAAGCGAAGATCCTCGATACCGTCGAGTCCGTCTTCCATCTGGAAAGCCGGCTTTTCACCGACGTGGGCCGGGGCATTTATGAGCGGGGTGTGGCGTATGCCCAAAGGCGACTAAACCACCTGCGCGATGCAGTGCGCGCCTACGGCAAGGCAATGAAACACGAATCGCCATCCATCCCCGCGGCTGAACGCCACTACTGGCACGCACTGGATCGCGAAAGCGAATGGCTCCTCAAGGTGGCCTGCGATCCCGCAACGGGTGATCTGACGTTCGGCGGAGCATCCCGTGATAACTGGACTGCCCTTGTCCGCGAGTCGCTGCTCGCAGCCTACGAACATGCCTGCCCCCGAGACACGCCCCGCCAGATTGAGGCTTTCGCCCAAGGCCTGCGCGCCCTGCAACCCCCACCCGCCAAACTCAAAACCAAGAAAGCCGCAAAGCGTGCCGAGAACAACCCCCAAACCCCAAACGCTCATGCTTGAATCCATTGACACACCAAAAAAGGAATACGCCATCGACACGCTCGTTCGCTTGCTGGTCGAGAAGGCCGAACCACCCAAAGGGAAAAAGCCGGATCGTGGAACTCTCGCCGCCTTGCGCGCCTGGTCCCGTGATGCGTCCCGGCACCTGGCCTTCGCACCAATGGCCGACCTGCTCAACCGCTCCGGGGTGGGAACCAAACGCCTTGATGATCCAGTGTGGACCGCCATTCCTGTCCTCTTTGCCTGGCACCGTCGCCACACCGCCGAACCTTGGCACAACTTTGGTGTTACGTGCCGAAAACTCGCGGGGGACAAGCGCGAGGCCTTTGATAATCACTTCCGGCGTGTGCTTGCGTGTGACAGCATTGAAGACCTGTTGGCGCTGCTGCCAACTTATGTGCGTCGTGCCGAGGGTGCCGGTGTACCGGTCAACTACGCCCGCCTTCATTGGGACTTGAGCGATTGGCGGAAGTCGCCCGAAGACGCCCGCAAGGTCAAGGTCCGCTGGGCAAAGGAATATTTCCAGGCTCCTTCCGAAGAACTTACTCCCGATGCCCCATGAACCTGCACCTTACCGAAATCCGGCTCGACTACGAGGCTGCCGTGAAGGCCGGGTTGCGCGACAACTACGCCTGGCACCAGAAGATTTGGCTTTGCTTCCCAGATCTTCATGATCAGCCATCGAACCGTGGCCGCTACAAAAAGGGAACCAAACACGAAGACCAGCGCCTTATTGATGCCGAGAATCCGCCACCGTTCCTCACGCGCCTCGATCCACAGGACGGTCACTTGCGGCTGCTCATGCTTTCCGCCCTGCCACCGCAACGCCCGCCATGGTGCCCCACGGATGCTTGGCGCAGCAAGGAAGTGCCGGAAGTTTTCCTCACCAGTGCGTCCTTCCGCTTCAGCCTGGTGGCGAACCCAACGCAGAAGATGGTAGTGCGCGACGAGGCCGGGAACAAAAAGAAAAACGGCCGCCGCGTTTCCATTGTTCACCGCGACGACACCCCAGATAAGAAGACCGGCAAGCTCCAGGCCGGGCTGCTCTCCTGGCTGGCCCGGAAAGGCGAGACTCACGGCTTCACTTTTGATCCTGATGAGGTCCGCACCATCCCGCGATCTCGACAATATTTCATCAAAGGCGGCTCCGTCGGCCTGCACAATGGCGTGGAGTTCCAGGGATCGCTCCGCGTCGTTGATCCAAGCAAGTTCCGCCACGCCTTCGCCCAAGGCATCGGCAGCGCCAAGGCCTTCGGCTTTGGGATGCTGGTGTTGGCGCCGCTAGCGTCCCAATAGCTTATTGTACTCTTCATGCGTACCGATCCAAACCCACTCAACGCCGCCCTCAATTTCACGGGCCAGCGCCCGGTAATGGTCGCCTACGCGGACAGAGAACCGCCGGTCTCTGCCATGGAGTTGTTTGAAGTCCAAGGACGGATGCCGCGGGTTGGCCCGCCAAAGGCGATAGTTCTTGTCGGCCAGCCGCCGAATGTGCGCCGGGAGTTGGTGATACAGTTTCCAGAAGCGGGCGGTGGCCTTGGACTTCATGAGGTCCCCGGCGGCCAATCTCTCAGCGTGCCGGCCTGCCGTTCCTCGTCAGCTTCCTTGAACAAAAAATCCAGCCGGCCAGCCCTGGCGTCTTCGTCCATCTGCCGGTCCCACTCCTCGTTCCGACGGGCAATCAAACGATCGGTCAATTCCCAGAATTGCTCGCGTGAAAGGAGCCCGATAGCGGCCTCAATTTCTGCAACTGTGCTCATGACCGAAAGCTACCGGCTTCCGACCTTGCTTTCAACTCTCAACCATCAACCGCTTAACCATCAAAATCCATGAACCTCATCGAACTCCACATCCTGCAATCCTTCCCCGTCTCGTGTCTCAACCGCGATGACGTGGGCGCTCCGAAGTCCGCCGTGTTCGGCGGCGTCACCCGTGCCCGCCTTTCCAGCCAGTGCCTGAAACGCGCGTCCCGCACTTTTGCGCGAGACGAGTATCCAGAGGCGCAGTTCAACGGCTTCCGGACACGCTATCCCGTCCGACTGTTCGCATTCGCCCTATGTGATCCGACGCACCGGCAGTCGTTCTTGGATTCGTGCGATGCAGAAGAGAAGAGATTCTTGGAAAGAATGTCGCCGACGGTTGACCAAGCTTTTGAAACATTAACTACCAAGCGCCTTAGCATGGAACAGGCTTCATCGTTGGCACGGATAACGATGGCAACGCTCAATAAGCTCGATCCAGAAAAGGACGAGATAGATACTCGACGTGTGAAGACAGCGATGTTCCTGTCCGACCGGAACCTCTCACAGGCTGCATGCGGCTTGCTCTCTAAGGTGCCTCCGGAATTGCTCGAGAAACTCGAAGAATTAGCGCAGAATCTCCAAACTGAAACAGATGACGAGGAAAACGGGGGAAAGCCGAAAAAGGGAAAGAAAGACGCGGGCGGGAAGAAGTTCAAGAAGGCCATCAAAGATGCCTTCCGAGATGCCGATATTCTGGATGCTGCAGATATCGCTCTCTTTGGCCGCATGATTGCCAACGATGCCTCGTTAAACGTGGAAGCTGCCGCCATGTTCAGCCACGCACTCTCCACGCACGAGGCAACCAACGACATCGACTTCTTCTCCGCCGTGGACGAGCGTAAGACTGATCTCACCGACTCTGGCGCGGGCATGATCGGCACGCTGGAGTTCACCTCCGCGCTCTACTACCGCTATGCCGCACTAAACCTCGATCTCCTGGCGAATGACACGCACTTGGGCGGCATGACACCGGAGCAACGCAACGCCGTGGTTGCCGCCTTCCTGCGATCGGTTATTCGTGCCGTCCCCGGCGCCCGCAAAGCCAGCATGAACGCCGCCACGCTGCCCGGATACGTTCTCGGCATCGCCAAGGCCAAAGGCCAGCCGCTGCAACTGGTGAACGCCTTCCTTAAGCCAACCAAGGCAAATCTCGAAGAGGCTAGCACCACCATGAAAGACCATCACGCCAACCTCAAGCGGATCTGGGGTTTCCAGACTAAAGCCGAGGCCGAGTTGAGCGAAACCGGCACCACGTCCTTCGATGATTTCATCTCCAACCTCACCTCTCATGACGCCTGACGCCGCTCTCGCTTTCCTGCTCGATGGACCGATGCAAAGCTGGGGCACCAGCTCTCGCTTTCAGCGCCGCAGCACCGATGCCTTCCCCAGCAAGAACGGTGTGCTCGGCTTGATCGCCGCTGCCATGGGGATCGACAAGCATGGCACCGATGAGCCGGAACGCTTGAAGCACCTCGCCGCCCTGCACTTCAGCGTACATCGCCTTCCCCGGCTCGTCAGGGGCGAACCTACTCCGGTGCTCCGCCTCCGTGATTACCACACCGTCGGCGGCGGCTACGACGAGAACACGGACTCGTGGGCGCGTTTGAGCATTACACGTAAAGCATCCGGTGGTCCCTCCGACAACGCCGTACTCACCCAACGCGACTATTTGACCGATGCCGTCTTTGTCGTCGTGTTGCAAGGGCCGCGTCCGCTGCTCGGTGAAATCGCCGCTCGTCTTGCTGATCCGGTTTGGGGTGTCTGGCTGGGACGTAAGTGTTGCGTGCCGGCTGTTCCTTTGCTGGGTTGCACAGGCGATGATCCCATCACCGCAATGAAACAACTTATCACGCTGGCACAGCGCGGTGCGGCGGAAGACGGGCACGGTTCAGAGTGGTCTTACGGTGAGCCCACAATGACGGCACGCGATCTGGTCAAGGGCGAGACCGCCGCCCCGGAAGACGGCGCAGACACCCGCGCCGATCAGCCACTGAGCTATGGTCAGCGACGTTATGCCACCCGAACGATTCGTTCTTAGTCCACGCCCCGCGCCGCATTCGTGTTGTCCCTCAATCCCCATCGAACCAGCCATGAAGCCTGAAAAGAAACTCCAAATCCGCAACAGCACCGCCGAGTTTCTGATCTTCACCCGGCAGGCGGGCGAGGACGGCATCGAAGTCCGCGTGGCGGAGGAAACCGTCTGGCTCACGCAGAAGTTGATCAGCGTGCTCTTCGACAAGGGCCGCAGCACCATCACCGAGCATCTGAAAAACATTTTCGAGACCGGCGAACTGGAGGGAAAAGCAGTGTGTCGGGATTTCCGACTTACTGCCGGGGACGGCAAGGATTACACGACGCAGTTCTACAACCTCGACGCCATCATCTGCGGCCTTGAGCCTGACGAAATCCAACTCCTAGAACGACCGGCACAATGAAACCCTCGCAAGTAATCCTGGATACGAACGTCCTGATTGCCGCATTGCGTTCGCGCGGCGGAGCCTCTTTTGAACTGCTCCGCCTCATCGGAGACGAGCGCTGGCGGCTGCACTTGTCCACTGCGTTGCTGCTGGAATACGAAGAAGTTGCGCGCCGGGAAGCGCAACACTTTTGGCTGGAAACCGAGCGGATTGAAGATTTGCTGGATTTCCTGTGTGCGAACGGGCAGGAACATGCGATTAGTTTCCACTGGCGGCCGTTCCTGGCTGATCCGGACGATGATTTCCTGGTTGAACTCGCCGTCGCAGCTAACGCCAGCTATATTGTGACGCACAATCTGAGAGATTTCGCGGGAGTGGAGACTTTCGGCATCGAAGCCATCACTCCCGCACAAATGCTGGTGAAATTGGAAGAGACAACATGACAACTATTGAAGCGAAAATCCCCGACCCGGTGCTAAAGCAAGCCCAAGAATTGGCCGAGCGGGAGAACATTCCCCTGGATCAACTCATCAGCCTGGCGGTGACCCAAGCCGTGGGCGTGTGGAGCAACGAAGGCTACATCGCGTCGCGGGCCAAACGCGCAAGCCGGCAGAAGTTTCTGGAAGCCTTAAAACAGGTGCCCGACGTGGAGCCGCCGGATTACGACCGGCTTCCGGACGGCTACATTCCCAAGCCATTTTGAGAGAAATGCGTGGTGGGTTTGTTTGGCCCGCTCCGCTGGGCCAATCGGTTCCGGCTTTCGCCATTGGTCATTCTCTCGATTCAACATAATAACGCTTCAACTCTTTAACTGCCATGCCCCTCATCGAACGCCCGCCTCTCGAAACCCTGGCCTCCGCCAAGGACCGCTGGACGCCGCTCTACCTCGAATACGGCCGGCAGAACTTACAGCTTGAGACCACTTCAACTTAAAGTTCACTCCATGAAGACCGTTACCATGATCGAGTTCCGACAAGACGCCGAGGGCGTCTTGCGCCGCGTCGCCAAGGGCGAACGCTTCGTGCTTTCCCATCGCGGCAAGCCTGCCGCCCGCTTGGAGCCGCTGACAACCGCGCCGTCGTCCGATCCGGCCAGCGATCCCTTCCTCGGGATTGCCCGCCGCGCCAAGCCCAGCCCCAAAGGCAAAACCAAACACGCGGACATTGACCACATCCTCTATGGCCGACGCTGAGGTATTCATGGATAGCGCGGGGTTTCTTGCCTTGTGGGACGCGGGCGATGAACACCACGCGGCGGCGGTGGATTTCCTGGATACCATCGCCCGCAGCGAGGCCCTCCGGCTGGAATGGATCGGCCCGGAACGGTTTCACGCCGCCGGCGCGCTTTTCCGCAAACACGCGGACAAGGAATGGTCATTCACCGACTGCGTCAGTTTTGCCGTCATGCGCGAGTTGCTCATCCGCGACGCCTTCACCACCGACCATCATTTCAAGCAGGCCGGCTTCGTGCCACTGCTGAAAGCCTGAACCGCCTTTTCACGCATCACGCATCACGTTTCAAATCCCAATGGCTCTCTTTGAACGCCCACCCCTCGAAACCCTCGCCTCCGCCAAGGACCGTTGGACGCCGCTCTATCTCGAACATGGCCGCCTGGAAGTGGACGATTCCAGCGTGAAATGGATCGGGTCCGACGGCTTGCTCTGCCGTATCCCCGTGGCGACGGTTTCCGCGCTCATCCTCGGTCCCGGCACCACGATCACGCACGCGGCGATCAAGGCCTGCGCTGAGAGCAACACTCCCGTCTGTTGGACGGGCGAGGATTCGCTCCGCTTCTACGCCTTCGGCCTGGCGCCTAATCACACCAACGACATGCCCCGCCTTCACGCCGAGGCCTGGGCGGACAAACGCCGCCGCACCCAGATCGCCCGCGCCATGTTCCTGATGCGCTTTCCCGGCGTGGAGGTGGAAGGCAAATCTGTGAAGGAACTGCGCGGCATGGAAGGCTTGCGGGTGCGGACGCTTTACGCCCAATTCGGCCTCCAACACGGCGTCACTTGGAAGGGGCGCAACTACGACCGCCAAAACTGGGAGATGTCCGACGGCATCAACCAAGCCCTCTCCTCCGCCAATGCCAGCCTTTACGCCCTCTGCGCCGCCGTCGTCTGCTCGCTCGGTTATCTACCCGGCCTCGGGTTCGTGCATGACGCGGGGACTTTGCCCTTCGTCTATGACGTGGCGAACCTCTACAAACACCTGACCAGCATTCCCGCCGCGTTCCTGGCCACGCGCCAGGATCCCAAGGACGACGGCGAACTCGTCCGCAAACTCTTCAAACAGCGCGTCGAGGAGGAAAGGATTTTGCAACGAATGCCCAAGGATCTGGCGACGTTGTTTCAAACCGCCGAAGCCGCGCCGGTGCAAGCCGGAGACCACCCACCCTCCGCGTTGTGACACCTCAATTCGTCAATCGTAATTCGCAAATTGTAAATTGAATGACCGTCCTCATCGCCCACGACACCCCGCCCGCCATCCGGGGCATGCTCAAGCGTTGGTTCGTCGAGCCGAAGCCCAACGTCTTTGTTGGCACCGTGAACCGCCGTACCCGCGACAAGATTCTGGACTACGTGAA
>CAMAWP010000083.1 GCA_945861765.1 Akkermansia muciniphila
GTTTGGACCTATTGGCCGCCTTCGTCTCCCGGAGGGAGATTCGAGAATAGCCCGGCAGTTCACTGCTGGGTTCGAATGAGCCCTCGCATAAGTCCCGCAGGGACGGCCGAATCCCCCAATGTCCGACGTCAGCTCCTATTCTCACTGTCGGTTCAGGACCAAGGATCGCCCGAGAATGGCTCAACCGTCCCTTCGGGACTTTGGGTATTGGCGACGCAATCCCACCCTTGAAAGGGTGGGCTAGTCTCGAATCTCCCCTCCGGGAGATCAGGGTGAGTTGTTTCCCCCTCTGGGAGATGTCAGTCGGAAATAGCTCATCGGATACGACAGCACACGGCCGGAAAATGTCCAAACTCTACAAACTCGACGCACTCCTCGGGAGTGAGTTCTCCTGTCCGGACACGGAAATGATTCCACCGAAAACAGCGGGGAACCTCCGAGGTTTTCAAGAGGAGTTGTGATAGAAGGCTTTTTGGCGACTGAGCGAGGTTGAGCGACCGAATCCAATTGGATGCGTTCCTGGTCTTGAGCGGCTTTTTCCCTTGCTCAAGGGAGGGGTTTGTGAGACTTACCCGCCATGAGAATTTCCCGGTCTTCAAGGCTAAAACCCAAACGCTATGTGATCGGCGTTGATTTTGGAACGTTGTCGGCGCGCGCGTTGCTCGTTGAGGTGGACACCGGGCGAGAAGTTGAATCAGCCGTTCATGAGTATGCCGATGGTGTCATCGAGAGTTTCCTCCCGGGCGATCACAAACAACTGCCACCCGACACCGCCCTGCAAAATCCGGCTGACTATATCGACGCGTTGGCTAAAACAATTCCGAGGGTGCTTCGGCGAGCAAAGGTCAGGCCGGAACAAGTCATCGGCTTAGCCACAGATTTCACCTGTTGCACAATGCTTCCAACCAAGGCTGACGGAACACCGCTTTGTTTTGACACGCGGTGGCGAAAGAATCCGCACGCCTGGGTCAAGCTCTGGAAACATCACTCGGCTCAACCCGAGGCTACTTTCATCAATGAACTCGGGCAGCAGCGGACAGAGGCATTCATCCAGACGTACGGCGGTAAGTATTCCAGCGAATGGTTCTTCTCTAAACTCTTGGAGACGGTCAACGATGCGTGGGGCGTCTATCAAGCGGCTGACCGCTTTATCGAAGCAGGCGATTGGATAGTCTGGCAGCTTTGTGGCGAGGAGAAACGAAATCTGTCGGCTGCCGGATTCAAGGCCATGCGGGTTTACCCCAGCAAAGCCATTGACGGGGAGAGAACATCCCCGACTCCGCGCGCGCAGGGCGACTCTGAACCCACCCCCACCCCTCCCAGGAGGGGAACGGACAGAGCTCCCCTCCTGGGAGGGGTGGGGGTGGGTCGGTTCATGGGCAGACCGGCCGGAGCAGGGGGTTGGACTTATCCGAGCAAGGAATTTTTCAAGGCTCTGAACCCGAGGCTCGAGAATGTGGTTGCGGAAAAAATGAGTGCCGAGCTTTACCCCTTGGGCAGCAAAGCGGGTAGTTTAACTCACGCCATGGCAAAGCGGACAGGTCTCTCGCCAGGAATTCCCGTGGCCGTCGGAAACATCGACGCTCATGTTGCGGTGCCAGCGTGCCAGGTCACCACGCCTGGGAAACTCGTCATGATTCTGGGCACTTCCACCTGTCATCTATTGCTGAGCGACACCAAACGTGAGGTCGAAGGTATTTGTGGTGTGGTCCAGGACGGCGTCGTTTCGGGGTTGTGGGGTTACGAAGCCGGGCAAGCAGGTGTGGGCGATCTCTTTGCCTGGTATGTCGAGCGAGCTGTTCCCGGTTATGTGACTCTTGATGCAAAAAGAGCAGGCATGAGCGTTCATGAACTTTTGGAGCAACAGGCGTCCAGGCTCCAACCTGGCGAAAGCGGTCTGCTGGCATTGGATTGGTGGAATGGCAATCGCTCCGTGCTGGTGGACACTGATTTGAGCGGCTTGTTGATCGGAGCCACGCTGGCCACTCAACCACATGAGATCTATCGCGCCTTAATCGAGGCCACTGCCTTTGGGACCCGCAAGATCATTGAAGCGTTCAGATGTGGTGGCATCGCGATCGAGGAACTCTATGCTTGCGGCGGGCTGGCGCAAAAGAATGCGCTGCTCCTGCAAATCTACGCGGATGTCACGGGGATGCCGATCAAAGTTGCAGCCTCGGAGCAGACCTCAGCATTGGGCGCCGCAATGCACGCAGCCGTCGCGGCGGGTGCCTATCGGGACATTCATGCGGCGGCGCGGCGCATGGCTCGCCTCCGTAAGAAAGTCTATCGGCCAAATCAAGAGTCCAAAGTCATTTATGACCTCCTTTACGCCCAGTATTCACGGCTGCACGACGAGCTTGGACGCGATCCGAAAAGTCCCATGAAAGTATTGAAAGGACTTAGGAACCAAGCGTTCATTGCAAAGACAAAACCTAAGAAGCCATGAGACTCCAGTGATGATTTTGCTTCTGTTTTTTTGTTCTGGCGCGACCGCTCTGATCTACGAGGTGGTGTGGTCGAAATACTTGGCTTTGATGTTCGGCAGCACCATCCAAGCGCAGACGGTCGTTTTGGCGACCTTCATGGGGGGGCTCGCTCTTGGGAATCGGCTGATTGGGTCGCGATCTGATGTGTTGAGTCGGCCTCTGGTTGCCTATGGTTACATAGAAGTGCTCATCGGGTTGTATGCATTTTTCTTCAACCACATTTATTCCGTCACGGATACTGTCTTCGTCGGCGTCGGTTCAAGAATCTTCGAGCGCGGGCTTCTGCTGCTGGGTCTTAAAGGCGTATTGAGCGTCGGCTTGCTGTTGTTGCCGACTGTTCTTATGGGCGGGACTTTGCCTTTGCTGGCGGCGTGGTTGCAGAAAGGATCGATCGATCCTGGTCGGCGTTCCGCGCGCTTCTATTCGGTTAATAGTTTGGGAGCCGTCTTTGGCGCTGGATTAGCCGGGTTCCTTCTGGTTCGCGAGTTGGGGATGGTATCGACTCTTCAGATGACCGCGCTGGCGAATGTGATCATCGGCATCACGGCAGTGGCCCTCGGGCGTCGTGAACTCGAGGCAACGGACCGTGTTGATCCCGCAACGCAGATGCCGCCCGGTGAGTCGGAACCTCTTTCTCAAAGGGAAATCGCCTGGGCCGGAGGGCTTGTAGCTCTGACGGGTGGAGTTTCGATGAGTTTGGAAGTCCTGGCCACGCGGTCTTTGTCCCTGATTTTTGGGGCTTCGTTGCAAGCGTTTTCCATTGTCCTGATGGCGTTCATCCTGGGCATCGGCGTGGGCAGCGCTTTTATTGCTTCGCCGCGGGCGGGGCGTCTGCACAAACCAAGCACGACGATTCGTCTCCTGTTTAGCGCGGCATTGTACCTGGGAGCGCTGGTCGTGGGCATCGAGGAGTTGACGGTTTTTTACGCGAAGGCGCGGACGGGGTTGGCAGCGACCGAGGTAGGCTACTTCTTTCATCAGATCCTCACCGCGATAATTTCCGTTTTTGTTTTAGGGTTACCCGCCGCGTTGCTGGGCTCGGTTTTGCCCTTGTGGATGCGACTTCTGGCGGGATCTGGCCCGGCGTTAGGAGATCGGGTTGGACGACTCCTGACCTGGAATACGCTCGGAGCCGTCGCTGGTGTTTTACTGACAGGGTTTGTGCTGATGCCCACCTTCGGTTTGAGAGGAGCCATCGGCGGGTTGGCGGTCGTTCTAGGTCTGCTCGCCGCGCTGGCAGCGTGGTTGCAGCAACAACCACAGTCCAGCATGTTCGCATTGCTCCTTTCCGGAGTGCTGCTCTGGATCTCCGTGACCGGTGGCGAGGGATGGCGGCACATCTTGGGTTCCGGGGTTTTTCGCCTTCACACAACGGACGTTTCCTGGAACCTGATGGAGCAACGTCAAAAATTCATCGAAATTCTTTTCTACGAAGATGCGTCGGATGCCACGGTTTCTGTCGAAACCCGAAAAGACAAGAATCCCTACAACGAACGGGTTCTGCGAATCAACGGCAAACCGGACGCTTCGACGCGCGGCGACCTGTCCACCCAGTACCTCCTAGCTCATCTGCCGATGCTGGCGCGTCCGGAGAGCAAGCAGGTGTTTGTCCTGGGCTTTGGCAGCGGGATCACCGGAGGAGCGCTGCTCGGACATCCCATCGAACAGCTCACTATTGCCGAAAACTGCAAGCCGATACTCAAAGCAGGCACATTGTTCGAAGCTTGGAATCGAGGTGTTTTGACGAATGCCCGCACCCGCGTGTGTTACGAGGATGGTCGGACGGTATTAAGGCTGAGTCCGCAACAGTACGACGTAATCATCAGCGAGCCCTCGAATCCATGGCTCGCTGGCGTGGGCAGCGTCTTCAGTCAGGAGTTCTACCAAATCGCCGCTCGCCGTCTCAAGGATGACGGCATCATGGCGCAGTGGTTCCATATTTATGAGATGCATGATGGAATCGTCTCTCTCGTATTGCGAACTTTTGGCAGCGTGTTTCCGTTCGTGGAAATATGGGATTCACAGGAAGGTGACATCATTCTGCTAGGTTCCAAGAGGGCATGGAAATCGTCACCTGAACTCTTTCGCCAAGTTTACGGACGTGAGCGGCCTCGGCTGGATTTGGAAAAGATTGGATTGCGGACGCCTGAGTCAGTTTTCACCAGGCAAGTTGCTTCACAGCAGACCGGCTTTGCTATTGCTGGAGAAGGGCCGGTTCAGTCGGATGCTTTTCCCATCTTGGAATACGCAGCTCCGAAAGCTTTTTATATCGGAGCTTTTGCGCAGCAACTCTTCCTTTACGATGAACGCACCTGGCAATCGGGATTAGCGTCGGTCGGAAAAAAATCTGTTATGAATTCCATATCTGATGAGCAGTTGGGAGCTGTCTTTCTCGATTATACCTCGAGCAATCGCGAGCTGTTGCAGTTCCTAACTTGGCGAAAAAAGATCTCTCAAAACATGGGTGGGCACGATATTTACGAAGGAATACCGTTCCTTCCGTCTCTCTTTCGGTCGCCGGATTCGTTTCCCGCCAAGGCCGAGCTTCCGCAAAATTCCAGCATCGAGTTCACCCGGTTGACCGAAGCCCAAGCTCTGATCTTCTCGCAACCAAGTCGATGGCGGGAAGGTGTCGAAGCCATAGAGGCCATTCTTTCAACCCACGCTCGATCTATCAAGAAATCGGCGACGATCGACTGGCTTCCGGGGCATTTTGCAGCACTTGCGGCTAAGACCCGATTTAGCCGCGATGATATGGAGGGCTCTCGAAACGCAATTGCGCTCGGTTTACAGATTGATTCCAAGGATGCCCAGCTTCTCTATTTGCAGCGAGTGATTGAGCGAATGCAATCCGCCAACTTGTAGCGATCTGTTTATTGATTCATGAAAATTCGCTCTGCCACTTTCGACGACTTGCCGGGAATTCTAGAGATTTACAACGATGCGGTTCTCAACACGACCGCCACCTACGACTATGAACCCCGGACTCTCGAGCACCGGATCGCCTGGTTCGAGGACCACGTCAGACACAATTACCCCGTTTTCGTTGCAGTCAATGACGATGGACGGATCATCGGCTGGAGCGCCCTCAATCGTTACCACGATCGGCTTGGCTATCGCTTTACTACGGAGAACTCGGTCTATGTCGCCGCCGATCGGCGAGGGCAGGGGATCGGTAAGTCACTCATGCCTCCATTGATTGAAGGGGGGCGCGAGCGAGGACTCCATGTTCTGTTGGCGGCGATCGACGCGCAAAATGATGTTAGCATCCGTTTGCACGCCGGATTTGGATTTCAGAGCGTCGGATGTTTTAAGCAAGTGGGCTTCAAATTTGGCCGATGGCTTGACGTTGTCTATATGGAACTGTTGCTGTGAGAAACCGCGCTTTCGATCCTTAATGAAAACTGCGCTTCTGATTCTCATTCTTCTTTGCCCTGTCCGTGCCACCGCGCAGAATGAACCGGCGTCCAAACCGAATGTTGAGCCCGGTCTCCAGGTGGTTATTAGCAGTCTCCAAGCTGGCAAAGCACCTTCGAGCGACGTCGTCGTTCTGCCTAACGTTTGGCTCTATGTACCGAGTGGGACGTCACCGACTCCTTTTCTGCCTCCCGGCCCATTCACGGCGGTTTGGAGCGGATTCCTCGCGCTGGACATTCGTTCGGAATATACGTTTCAAGCTGAACTCAACGGCGATCTGAAACTCGACATCAATGGAGTTACAGTATTACAGGTCAGTGGCGGTGGCGGCATTGTGGCTCCTGGAAAGTCTGTTCGCCTCAACAAAGGAGCCAACATCTTATCGGCGACTTTCCAATCTCCAACGACAGGCGACGCTTCGCTTCGGCTCCATTGGATTCCTAAAGGCGCGCTTCCGGCTCCACTGCCACTCAACGCCTTGACGCATTTAGTCAATTCGGCGGATTTGCAGAAGGCAGCAACATTGCGACTGGGCCGTGAATTGTTCGCTGAGCATCGGTGCATCAAATGCCACGTGGGTGCTGCTTTTGAGTCCGGCATGATTGAGCTGTCAATGGATGCCCCATCCTTTGAAGGCATCGGTTCTCGACGCAATTTCGACTGGATGGCTCGGTGGATTCTCGATCCAAAGTCTCAGCGTAACGCTGTTCACATGCCTCGGATCTTTCATGGGCTCAAAGCTAAAGAAGATGCTGACGCGACTGCAGCGTACTTAGCTTCGTTGAAAGGAGAGTCTTTGGCTTCAAACGACAAAATCGCATCGGATGCGGAAAAGGAAGCGGGCAAAAGACTTTTTGAAATACTTCATTGCGGCGCATGCCACAACGCACCCGATGGAGCTCAGGCAGACCCGAAGCGTGTCTCGCTCAAACAGGTCAATCAAAAATTCGCGCCAGGAACACTATCTCCGTTTTTGACAAATCCGGAAGCTCACTACACCTGGACGCGCATGCCCAACTTCAAGCTGTCGGACGATGAAACTGCTCAGCTCGCAGCTTTTCTCCAAACTCATGGGGATCCGCCGAGCGCCAGTCCTGCTTCCACTGACACGGCTCTCCTCGACCGCGGGAAACGGCTAATCCAGACTTCCGGCTGCCTGAATTGCCACAGTCTCAAGCTCGAAAATCAATTCACAACGAAGCCGTTGTCCGAGCTTCCGCCCGCGAAGTGGCAACAAGGTTGCCTCGCGCTTGTTCACAATGAGAGTTCCGCGGCTCCCACGTTCGGGTTTTCCTCTAAGGATCGCGATGCTTTACAAGCATTCGCCGCGACGGATCGATTGTCGCTTTCGCGTCATTTGCCGACCGATTTCGCTGAACGGCAAATGCGCAATCTGAACTGCTTGGAATGTCATGGGAAGTTCGAAGGATTTCCGCCGCTCGAGATTTTGGGCGGCAAGTTGAAGCCCGAGTGGACCAAGGCTTTTATCGCCGGCGAAATTTCCTACAAACCACGACCTTGGATCGAATCCAGAATGCCATCATTTGCGAAGCGAGCTGACGATCTCGCTCGCGGGATGTCCATGCTCCATGGCTATGCTCCGCAAACCACGCCGGAGGCTTCCATTGACTCGGACAGAGCTCAGGTCGGTCAGAAATTGGTTTCAGCGGATGGCGGCTTTGCTTGTGTGGCCTGTCATTCCGTTGGGAAAATTGGCGCGACTCAAGTCTTCGAAAGTGCTGGGATCAATTTGGCTTATTCCGGAGACCGACTCGTGAAGAAGTTTTTTGTTCGTTGGCTTTACAATCCGCTCGCTGTTGATCCGACGACCAAAATGCCGGTCTATTTCGATGAGCTAGGCAGAAGTCCATTGGCGGATGTCTATGACGGCGATGGCGCGAAGCAGATCGACGCGCTCTGGCAATATATTCGCCTTGGCGATAAGATGCCACCTCCTCCAGGCACTGAAGCCCCCTAATGTTAAGTGTTCTTCAACAGTTTTGGCGGTTCCCCGCTGTTTTCAGTGGAACCATTTCCGTGTTCGGGCTGGAAGACTCACTCCGGAGGGGTGCCTGGAGTTTGGACATGTTCCGGCCACGTGCTGTTGTCACCGATGAAGCTTCCGACTGACATCTCCCGGATGGGAGATTCGAGAATAGCCCACCCTTTCAAGGGTGGGATTAGGTAGTCAATAGCCAAAGTCCCGAAGGGACGGTTGAACTATTCTCGGGCGATCCTTTGTCCTGAACAGACAGTAGGAGCTGACGTAGGACATTGGGGATTCGGCCGTCCCTGCGGGACTTGTGCAATCGCTCATGCGAACCCGGCAGTCAACTGCCGGGCTATTCTCGAATCTCCCTCCGGGAGACGAAGGCAGCCAATAGGTCCAAACTCCAGTCAGCCCGGTGGGATGAACAAAAGATCTTCATTCGCTGTTGACCTATTCCATTGAAAACAGCGGGGAACAGTTTTGGCCAACTGTTGACCGGATCGCGCAAGGCGCGTGGACGTGAGCGCTAGACTCTGCCATCGAGCGGCTCGCGAGCAAGTCTGCTACCTGGAGCCGGCAGCGCGGATCATCTGCACTGCGGCTTTCGCTCTGGGATCACCTTTGCTCGCCGCTTCCAAGGCGCGGCTATAGGCTTCGGACAACGCCTCTCGATAGGCAGCGCCGTCCTTCTGCGAGAACTCGTGGCCCGACGCCCGCATCTTCAGAAGTTGAGCGGCTGCGTCATCGAAGGAACCTCCCTTGAGGGAAGTTTGGACGTTGGCGAACGATGCCTTCAACTCCGGAGATCCAGCCGAAGCAGGCGCATCCGCCGATGCCGCATTGGTTGTTTGAGCGGTCTGCGACGACACCTCCGGCGGCTTCTCTTTGCGACTGCACGCTGAGCTGAGGATAACGGCAAGGCTGGCTAGCGCGAAAACCTGGTGAGCACGAGATGGCATGGCAATAATCAGAATAAAACCGATACGATCGCGTTGAACCAGCGCGGCGCGTGGGGATTAAAAAGTGCCGTCTTTCGAATCCGGATTATACCAGGCATCGTTAGGTCCTTTGGGATTCTGTGTGGCCGGCCAGATGTTCTTGCCCGCTAGGTCCGTGGAAAACCATTTCGAGATCTTGATCGCAAAGGCCGAGCCGGAAAGATTGCCGAAGGTGGCGATGCCCCCGACGACGTCGGTTTGGTCTTTGGCAATTCTGGAGGCGGCGTGACGCTGAGAAATGCCTTCATGCGGTTGATTGCCCACGTCGTTGAAATTGTAAGCGGTCATATCTTCGTTGGCTTCCCAGAGGAGGATTCCTGTCGGGCGCAACGAACTCAATCTGAATTTCGAAGTCTTGGTTTGGGCGGGCTGAGATTGGTAGGCGATGATCGCGCCGTTCCATGAGTAGCTTGTGATCTTGATGCTCCGCTCTTTGAACTTTTGCTTCTTTCGGCCACTGGACCGATCACGATCGTCCTTGGGACACATGAAAACTTTCACGTCGCCGAGATAGGGCGCGAGCTGGCCGCGTTTGGCGAATTCAACCTGATTGGACATCATCGGCAGCGAGTCGTTTCCAGCGGCGTCCGGAATATTGGCCGCATGTGCCCAGCAATCCCGGTCGGCACCGCCCCAACTGGGGTAGGGGAGGTAATCATCGTTATCCCCGGCGAACATATGAGATGCCAGCATGATCTGCCTGATGTTGTTGAGGTCATGGGCCAAAAGAGCGCGATCCTTCGCCTTGCTCAATGCTGGCAATAGCATGCCGGCCAGAATGGCGATGATTGCGATGACCACCAACAGTTCGATGAGTGTGAAAGCCTCATCTGTCCGGCACATAGATCCGGTCCGGTGTTTCATCGGCCACGCAATATCAAGGCATGGGTTGCCCGTCAATCGGCAAATCGCAACAAGCCGGTAATTGAGCGCATCTCTGAATAGGCACAGGCGCGCTGCGGAGTCTTCCTCCCTCTCCATGAACCGACCCACCCCTACTCCTCCCAGGAGGGGACCGGACAAAGCTCGCCTCCCAGGAGGGACCGGACAAAGCTCCCCTCCTGGGAGGGGTAGGGGTGGGTTCAGAATCGCCCTGCGCGCGCGAAGTCTGGGGTGGTCTCTCCCTGCGAGGAACGAAGTTTTGGCCCGTCCTCATTCGGAGATGCGCCCCATTCGATCGTTGAAATTCAAAAACCGTGGCAAGTGGAAGGAATTTGGATTAGCATAGCGCCAATCAATGGCTGAACAAACGCCCAACTACAGCGGTGAGTTTCTGAAGAGCGTGCATCACGCTTGGCTGGGACTCCTGACTCTCGGAGTTGGATTCGTGAGCGCCTCGCCGCTCATTTTTATCCTGGGAGCAACTGCGTATGTCCTGGGATGGGTTTATCTCCCTGGAATGAGTTTTTTTAAGCGTTGGGTGGATCGCCGATATGAAGCAGTCAGCCGTACGGCCGCTCGAGCAGAGGTGGAAGAGTTCATCCGACGACGTCACACGATCCTGACCGCGCTTTCGTCGAGCCGACGTGAACGGTATAACGGATTGGCCAAGGTCTGCGAAGAAATCGAACATGCCAGCGCTGATAATCCGTTGACGATCGGTGATCCTGCGGACGATCCCCGGTTGCGCAAACTCGATGAATTGATGTGGACGTACCTGAGAATGCTCAGCATTGAGGAGTCGCTCGACCGGTTCCTGGAAACGGAACGCCGAGAAGATGTGCCGCGCCTGGTTGGCGCGGGGGAACAGGAAGTGGCTGATCTGGGCGCTCAGATAGAGACACTCAAAAAGGAAAGCCGCCAGGTTGTCTTGGAATCGAAGCACCGCCTGCTCACCTCGCGTTTGGAGCGTCTCGAGGTCCTGCAAAAGCGTCTCCAACGCATTGAACAAGCCCAAGCAAACCTGGCTTTGGTCATCTCAGAACAAGAACGCCTCGATCAGCAGATCAAACTCATTCGCGCCGATGCCATCGCCTCCAAGAATGCGCAAACATTGACCGCGCGGATCGATGCGACCGTGGAGCATCTCGACCAGACCAATAAATGGCTCGCTGAGATGGACGAGTTCAAGGATCTCGTCGGCGACATTCCCGCGACTGACCTAAGGATCGGATTTAAACCACTGGCTCCGCCGCCAATTATTGGAGTGGAACAGTCATCGAAGCGACCACCTGTGAAAGTAAAGGAACGATCATGAAGAAAGCGCCCAGCGTAGCAGTTGCGGAGGTCACACCACCTTTGGCGGGCAACGCCGCTCAGCGTCTCGCGCTGCGCGGTTGGGCGCTGGAGTTGGCTCGCCGGTGGAATAGCGCCACCTATTCTCTGTTTGTGTTACATGGAAACATCTTCGACGTGTTTCCGCTTCAAGAGGGGCCTGACCTTGCTTTTGTACCACTCAAAACATTTCTAGTGCGACGTCTCTTCTCAGGTCGCTCATTTTTGCTCTTCTACGACATTGGCGATGGCCTCACATTCGGCTCGACCGACATGCAGAAGCGCTTTTTCGAGTGGCTTGAAGTCTATGATCAAGTCGAACGGACGAACTTTCATGAGGTGGGTCCTCCACGTGAATTTACAAAGCTGGTGCCGCTATTGCGCCGCTTTTTTATGCGCATGGCCGAGGAGAATGGCGAGGGCATCACGCTGATCATTGATTTCCCGGAAAAGATAATTCCCAGTTCAACTGACTCCTACGCGAGCTTGGACGAACGCATGGCTTTGGTGACATTGCTGAAGTGGGCAGCCTCACCTGAAATGCGCCGGATGGATGTCGGGATTGTGTTGGTCACGGAATCGGCTGCCGAAGTGAACGCCGACCTTCTCCAAAATCCCCATGTGGCCCAGGTGAAAATCGAACTCCCGGACGCCGAAGATCGTCTGCGCTTTTTGGAGTCGGCGAGCGTTCGAACAATGGTCGGCGGCAAACCGCTCTCAGATTGGAGCGACCTTTCGGCGGAGGATCTGGCGGCGAGGCTTTCCGGGCTCAATCTTTTGCGCTGTCAACATCTGCTGGCGGAAGCCGTTCGCAACGGTTCTCGAGTGACCGCCGATCATGTGGCCACGAACAAGAAGCGGCTCATCGAGGAGTTTTGTCAAAGCTTGATCCGCTTTAAGAATCCGAAGGCAGGCCTCAATCTTGATGCCGTGGCGACGCACACCGCGGCCAAGAAGAAATTGCGCGAACTCGCTTGGCTCATCAAGAACGCCAAACGCGACGTCCTCGAACGCGGCGTCCTGCTGCCGGGCCGCATCGGGGTCGGGAAATCATTTTTGGTCGATTGCTTCGCGAGTGAATGCGGGCTGCCTGTCATGGAAATTGGCGAGTTCCGCTCGAAATGGGTGGGTGACACTGAACTGCAACAAGGCCGCATCCTCATGACGATTCGCGCGCTCGGTCCGGTGGTTGTGGTCGTGGACGAGGCGGATGCTGTGTTTGGTGGACGTGAATCAGGCGGGGACGACAGTGGGGTTTCGGGGCGCGTCTTCGCGGCCTTTGCGGCGCACTTGGGGGATTCGTCATTGCGAGGACGCGAGCTGTGGGTGGCGATGACTTCGCGGCCCGACTTGCTGGCGATCGACATGAAGCGCCAGGGCCGTTTCGGGCTTTGTATCCCGTTATTTCCGGCGCAAGGTTCCGACGATGTGCTGGAACTCTTTGCGACCATCGCGCGAGTGAAGAAAATCGAACTCGGCGACCCGATTAAAAATTACATCCGCGAGAAACTCGGCACACGGCCACTGACCGGGAGCGATGTTGAATCCATTCTTATTCGAGCGAAGGAGCGCGCGGTTCTGGACCGGCGTGATGAGGACGTGCAACTCGGCGACCTGGAAGAAGCCGTGACATCGTTCATTGATCCACTGGACCCTCACCTGCTGGCACTTCAGGAACTCGCCGCTGTGCTCGCTTGCTCGGATCGGCGGTTCTTGCCGGAACATTTCCGAACGAGCGATCGCGCCACTTTGCAGGAGGAATTTCTCTCGCATAAGCAGCGAGCTGCCAGGAGATGAACAGCGAGGCACTGACCCTGAAGCTCCAGAGGGGTGGCGCGACAAAGTTGACGACGCCACGCCAGGGACGAAAGCATTCTGCACCCGTCACGAATGCGAAGCCGTGGAGTTTGGACATTTTGGCAGCCTCCGTCTCCCGGAGGGAGATTCGAGAATAGCCCGGCAGTTCACTGCCGGGTTCGAATTGGCGATTGCATAAGTCCCGCAGGGACGGCTGAATCCCCCTCAATGTCATACGTCAGCTCTTATTCTTTAAGGACATCGAAGACCAGGAAGACCATCATCGTAAAGTGACCTTTCAGGAGGAGTTCAGCTCGTTGCTCAAGAAACACAACATCGAGTGCGACGAGCGGTATTTGTGGGAGTGATTCAATCGTCCCTTCGGGACTTGGGCACTCCACCACACAATCCCACCCTTGAAAGGGTGGGCTATTCTCAAGCCTCCCATCCGGGAGATGGCAGTCGGAAGCCTCCATCGGTTTGAGCAGCACACGGAGTGTCCGAATTCCACTGCGAATCCGGAAAGGCTCACGCAGGAGATCACGCGCGATTCTGGAGCAAGAGAGCCAATCCTCTTTTCGCTGAAAGTGCGAGCGCATAGACGGTTCCGAGCAAAGCCACGTCTGTCGGTCCCACAGGCAAGTCCCACCGATACGCGATGTAGAAGCCCGCCAATGCCGATACTCCGCCGATAACGGTGGCTCCCAAAATGAACTGTCGCATGTTCGACGCCAACAGGTGGGCGGTGAGAGGGGGCAGGAGCAGGAATCCGAAAGTGACGAGCGGTCCCACGCTTAGCACCGCCATCGAGATCGTAAGGCCCATGATCAGGAACAAGAGGGTGTCCCAGAAGAGAACATTCTTCTTGAGTGTAATTGCCATCTCCCGGTCGAAGGAGACCAGCATGAATTCCTTATGAAAAATCAGGAATGTTAGAACGACCAAGGCAAAGGCAACGAACGTCCATCCTAAATCCGAGTTCGAGACGGCAATGATTTCACCTTTGAGTCGATCCAGCAGTCCATGTTCGCCGTACGGGTTTTTCGCGAGCAGAAGAATGCTCCAGGCTCCGGCGAGGACATAGACCGTTCCAAGAGTGCCTTCGACCATGCTGCGTCCGCGTCGTTCGAGAATCGACAGTGTCAGAATGGCTGTGAGAGTGAAGAGGCTGGAACCGACAAAGGCCAGCGTGTGCTCGCTTCCCTCGAAGTGCGGAGCGACTCCCCAAGCGTGAAGAGCGAAGGCAAAGGCGATCCCGCACGAGGAGACTTGGGGCAGCGCAATGCCCATGAAAATAAGACGTCGCAAAAGCAAGTAAACCCCGACCAGCGGGCACGCGAGTCCGACCAGCAGACTCATATAGACGGAATTCCGCAGCAAGAAACTGGGATCGAAGATTTCCTTCAAAGTTTCCATGTCAGTGCATTTCCAGACCGAGAATCTCTTCGATTTTTTCGGCGGTTAATAACTCGGCGACCGAGCCTTGCAAGACGTTGCCTTGGTGCAGCCAAATCACACGCTCCACATAGGTCCGGACCATGGGCAAGTCGTGGCTCGCCATGAGGATGGTCAATTGCTGTTGCGTATGAATCCGCAGCAGCAGTTCCATCACGGCTTGGCGGGCGGACGGGTCGATGCCGGAGGTCGGTTCGTCCAGCAGGAGGAAATCGGGCCGGGCAGCGAGGGCTCGAGCAATCAACACGCGCTGCTTCTGGCCACCGGAAAGCTGGGAGAAGAGTTTTCGGCTGAGCTGATCCGCGCCGGTTTCTTGCAGGCATTGATGGGCCCACTTCTTTTCAGCGAGATTGATTCTGCCTCCAGGCCGAGTCCGGCCGCAGGTCCCCATCAGCACGACTTCGAAGGCTGAAAGCAGATAAATCGAGTCAAGCGAATCGCGCTGCGGGACGTAGCCGAGGACCACTGACCTTCCATCTAGCAGGACAAACTCAACTCGTCCGCTCAAAGGTGGAATGATTCCGAGGATGGTCCTAATCAGGGTGGATTTGCCCGAGCCATTCGCGCCGAGCAAGCCGTTGAAACTGCCGCGTCGGAAGTTTAGGTTCACGTCCGGCAGAATAGCTTGGCGGGCGTAACCGACCGCAACGTGGCCAAGAGTAAGAACTGATTCCGGCATCACTTGGAATCTTTCAGCGCGGCCACGATTTGCGCGACGTTATAGTCAAAGAGACTCGAGTAGTCTTTCACCTTTTCATTTCCGCCCACCGATGTCGGCAAGGCCAATAGCTTGGCACCGATCGCCTGAGCGACGTACTCGGAGGTCTTGCGTGGGCGATACGGTTCGATCATGACCAGTTTCGCGCTTGTGGCCTTGAGCCGTGGAATGAGCGTGTTGACGTAGCTCGGCGATGGCTCGACGCCTGGCTTGGATTCAATTGTTCCCGCCAGATCGAGGCCAAATCGCTCGAGAAAATAGTCGAACGATTTGTGATATGTAACGACCCTGGTGCCGCGATACGGATCGAGCAATTTTGTCCACTCGGCGATTTTTTTATCCAGATGCTCGTTAAACTTTTTAAGATTAGCCTGATAAAAGGCTGCGTTGACAGGGTCCAGTCGGGAGAAGGTTTCCGTCAGGGTGCTCGCCATGATCTTTCCATTGGCCGGGTCCGTCCAATAGTGCGGATTGCCAAACGGGTGAACGTCGCCCATCGAACGGTCCACGGGCCCTGACGGAACTCCCAGCAACCGGATGCCGCGCGACAGGATCACATGACCGGGTGCGTCGGATAGAATCTTGCCGTTGCGTGCTCCATTGACCAGCGGCGGGAGCCAGCCGATTTCCAGTTCCGCTCCGCCTTCGATGAGCACATCTGCTTGATTGAGCACGCGAACATAGCTCGGGCGGGCATCGACGAAGTGGGCGTCTTCAGTGCCTCGGGCGATGCTGGTGACTTTGACCTTGTCGCCGCCGATTTCCTCAGCAATCGCGCCGAAGTCAGGGATGGTGGCGACTACATTGAGCTTCGCCTGCGCGTTGGCAGACAGTAGGGCCAAGGTCAAAAGGAACAATTTCGTTTTCATGAGATTCGATGAATTCAGATTATGGATCGATGTGGATCTAGAATTTATGTGCTGCATGAGCTCCCAGGAGGAATTCAAGCTGCAGCCAAACGGAATGATCGCCGCCGATACTATTTCGATGGTCGTAGTTGTATTGAAGTCGAATCTTCGAGAACTCGCTCGGGTAGTAAGTCAGGTTGGGTGCGATCCGCCAACGCGAGGCGCGGTCGGGGTCTGGACCGGCGATGGCCTCATACAATCCTTTATGTTGAGGAAATACGTAGTCACCACGCAGCGCTGTTACCCAACTTTTTCTGAAGCCGTAGGCAACCTGCGAGTAGAAACCATAATCGGTCAGGGTTTCTTGCGGCAGCGCAGGGAGACCGCCTTCACCCGGGAACGCACCCGCTTCAAAACGGCGGAGCATCGCTTCGGTTTGCCAGGTGACAAACGGAAAGCCGGCGTGTTGATGGGGTGATTTCCATTTCCAGAACAGGTCTGCTCCGTAGATTTGGGTGTCGGTTTGCTGGCCAGTGCTGTTCGGGCCGAATGCAGCCGAAGCACCGGCCATGAGGGTTTGCGAATCGCTCAGATCGAATGATGCGGCGTAACGCGGGGCAACAAGCATGTCGCCGAGAGTTTTCACTCCGCGCTCAATGCCGGGACGGCCTAGGAAAGGCATCCCTTCATGTTCATTGCGAAAACTGAAAGCTGTTCCGCCCTGGCTGTTTTGAAAAGTCAAAAAAAGTTCAGAGTAAAACGGTGTTGGAGCGAGCCACGAGAGCCTGGCTCCGGCACTGCGTAGTCCGTCCTCGCCCAGGAACCGGCCGTTGACCAACGGTTGATCGACAAACTCCCAACTGTGCGGATGCATCGGGTTGAGTCGGCCGAACTCAGTAAAGAATTGTCCTGCTTTGACCTGGAAATTCCACGGCAATGACATCGTCTCCAAATAAGCTTCTTCAGCCTCAATGGTCGTTTCGCCTTCGGGATCGATTTGAAGCACGATGTTGGCTTGGCCCCGGAAGTAAGGGTCCACCTTACCATCGAAAACAGTTTCCAGACTCTGGACCGTAAAGCCCCGCTGTTTCGGATCGTGTCCACCGAGTTGCAATCTTTCGATGTCCTTCGCCGTCGAAGTCCCGGCCGCGACCAATCCGTCAAAGGACAGATTCATGTAATTCTGCGCGCTGCCCACCAATTTGATCGGGTCGGCCGCTCGCCAAGGTTTTGGGAACTCAGGCACCGCACTTGTGGCGGCTGGATCCAACCGAGTTATGGCGGGGCTGTTAGTTGAAGCTTTCGGTTGTTGCGAGCGGTCAAGCTGCTCGATCTTTCGCTCCAGTTGATCACCCCGTTGACGCAATTCTCTAAGCTCTTGTTTCAACGCCTCGATGTCCGCGTCCGCGTCCGCAGCTCGAGCTTTGGCGGAACTCAAAAAAGTTCCAGCCATCAATAGACCGCAAATTACTCTCCTCATAAGATACTCCTGAAAAAACCAAGCAGACCACTCTTTGGTAGCCTGCAAGGGACTGTTAGAAATTACAAAATCCGAACCGATTGAAAGAAATCAGCCAACGATGAGAGGAGGATCGCGAGTTCGGCTAAAAGAACGCGGAAGTGTAGGAAGAAAAGCTGAGCTGAAAATGGGCGGTTGAAACTGCCGAAATTCAACAAATGTGAACTGCGAAATGATCGGGACATCGGTCACCGATCCGGTGTGCCAGGCGCAGGCTGCGCATTGAGAACTTGCCGTTAGACTGTTGCTGTCGTGGTGATGTGAAGTGCCGAAGACGACCGAGACGCTCAGATACAAAACGCAAATCGATACGCTGGCGGCGCGGTTGAACATAAGCAGTGTGGGACTTCTACTCACGTTCGAAAGAAAAGTCAATTGCGTGAACCTTGGCGAGGGCAAGTTTGTGACGTAAACCATTGGGCTTTATACTGTGTAGGTATGCTTCGGGGTGCCATGACTTTGCGACAACTTATGGGTGAAGGCGCAATACCTGAGCAACCATGCACGAAAAGGAGAGTCGCACTAAGTATAACTAATATTGTGCGAATCAATCACCAAGAGCGATCTCAGGCCGGAGCCAATCGATGTTGCTAAAATTGTGAAACTCAAGCGATCACACTTACTCAGACAATCTCTCCGCGGATTAGCGTTTGGATTTCCCTCACGGACGCGGTTCCTGTAGTTCCCAACTGATGGATGACAATCGATGCTGCAGCCATAGCCATTTCTAGAGCTTCCCTCTGCGTGGCACCGGCTGCGAGCGCCGCGGTGAGGTTCGCGGTGACAGAATCTCCAGCACCCACCACGTCGATCTGCGACTGGACAGGGAAAGCGGGAGCATAGTCTATTTCGCCGTCAGGTGACGCACCGAGAATCCCAAGTTCCGCGAGCGTCACAAAAACATTCCGACCCTGTTGTTGCGCGAGCTTACCTGCGGTGCTCTTCAGTTCATCCAATAGCAACTCGCTGTCGGCGCCCGTGAGGGCTTTTAGCTCAGCGCTGTTCATTTTGAAGCAAACGGACGGATATCCCTTCAACCCGCGCCGGCTATCAGCGATGACAAGCAGATCTGGCATGGATTTGACGATGATGCCGATTTGATCCAACAACTGCGTCGTCACAACTCCGGTTTCGGCCACATCAACCTGATCCATTAAAATGATGGCGTCCACCTTTGTCGCGAGGCTGAGCAAAGAGTCGATGATCTGTCCTTGAACGGAATCAGGCGTTGGCGTCCAGTTTTTGCTGTCGAGACGGTGGAGTTCGACGGGCGGCTTGCCTGGCTCGATAACCAACGGCTTGCAATAGGTGAAAGTGCGGCGCTGCGAGGTTTGCAGGAAATGGCCGGCTTGGACGCCGGGCTTGGCAAAAAGCGCGCGCTGGAGCTCGTAGCCTTCGCCATCTTCGCCGCAAAAACCCACCGGATAAATCTCTCCAATGCCGAGCGCCACCAGGTTGTTTAGGATGGTGCCTGCCGCGCCCGGCTGACTTCGCACATTCACGACGTTGTGGACTGGCAGTCCGGTTTCGATGGATGTTTCCTGTTTGGCAGGATCGATCTCCATGTAGCGATCGAGACAAAAATCTCCAACCAGAGCGATGCGGAGGTGTGAGTAATGGTCTGTTACTGCCTGGAGGCGCGATGAGTGCATAGCCCGGGAAACTGAAATCTTAAGCTCTCACAGCCGACAGAGTTGATGGTACAAATGATGAACGAAGGTGACATTGTCACAGCAGACATACTCCATAGCTCCGCCCATTCGCGCGAAGGTTTTGCAAAAGCGGAGATAGTAAGCCGGACTCGTTTTCGGGGGCTCACCTTGCGTCCAATTCCAATTGCCCCCGTCCTGAAGATCCACGACATAAATAGTATGGTCGTGGACTATCGGTCTGCCGCTTTGCAAGCGGAGGTTGTTGACACAGCTCAAACTCTTCTCAAACACCTGTGGTCCCATAATCGCCGAGCCGATAGACAGAACAACGCCGTGATCCAAGCCTTCAACGGCTCCGCCGAACTTCCTAAAGTCAACGTCAGCAGCGCGCCCGATCACCGCACCGTTGAACATGGGATGATTCGCAATGATGTCGTAGCCAATTCCTGGATGAACCGTCAGCGGAACGCTGTGGAGGAAGGCTTGGCCAAATATGGAAGCGGATTTCCACCGATGCGGGAGTTGGATGCGCCCAGGCTTCAGGCCGTGGCTTCGCATCGCCTGGAGCAAGTCAGCACGTGCCGGTGTTAGGTAATGCGCGGGCTCGGACCTGATGTGATTCTCGATCGAGTCAATCGTCGGTAGCGTCACTCCATCTTCCCCAATAAATTTCCCAACAGCATGGCCGTAGCCCTCGCCGCTTAAACCTCCCGAGAGCAAAGCCAAATGAATATTTCGGCTGGTCTCGTCCCAAGTCCCGAATGTGCCCGAAGCTACATTCTGCTGCACGTTTTCGGTGGACCAGCCTAGAAACGCGTATTCCCAGTCGTGGATCGATCCCGCTCCGTTCGTGGCCAGATGGGTCAACCATCCACGCGCCATCATACGCTCGATCAGCAATGCCGCGCCGTTCCGGAGCAAATGAGCTCCGTACATCAAAAGGATGCTAGCTCCGCTCTCGCGAGCGGCCAGGATTTTTTGCGCGCAGTGCTGGACAATGGCTGTTGTTCGCTCGGGACAAGGCGTGGGCGTCGCATCAGGCGATATCAAAATATCCTCGACCTTCGTCAGGCTCTTGCGCTCGGCCAATGGGTAAACCTTGAGGCGATTCAAATCAAGCAACCTCACCGCAGGTTTGGGATTTCTGATCTCGGAGTTCAACGGAATTGTTGGGCTTCGGGGTTCACAAAAGAATAGCATCCAGGAGCGTGTTCACGTCGCGATAATCGGGAATCACGATGTCAGCCCCGACACCGAGCAACCGCTTTCGCTTCCACTCGTCCATCTGACCGGAACCGTTATGTGCCTCATCGCTCGCTACAGCCACGGCGAGGCCGCCAACCGCCTTGGTATTCTCGATCTCCACGTAACCGTCGCCAAAAGCCAGCAACTGTTCTCCGGACACTGAGTTCTCACGGAGAATTCGGTCGATGACCATCTTCTTGGAAAAGCTCTTGAAATCATCTTTCGCCCCGTAAATATGCTGGCCGAAATAATGGGCGATATTGAGCAGCGCGGCTTCCCTCTTAACGAAAGGCTCATCTGTTCCGCTCGCCAGGTAAAGAGCTAGACCGCGGGCTTTCAAATTGTCCAACAGACTTAAGGTACCATGAACGAGGAACTTGTCCCGTGCCAGCGACCCGTTCGTGATTCCATCAATTCGGCTGTGGATATGTTCATCCAGGCGCCGCAGGTATTCAGTCTTGTACCAGAGCGGCTCCTGCGCCTCCCCTCCCCGCTCCCGGACCCGATCGGCAAATTGAATCATTTGGTAGATCGTCTGTTTGCCATTCAGACGCATGATGTCATCGAGGAGGAGTTGCTTGAGATTCTCGTCGGTGTCGCCATCCTGCTTCGGGAGCATTTCTAGAAACATTGGCAACATCACTTCCGGCCAACCTTGGCGGATCAGAGAGAGCGTGCCATCGAAATCAAACAGCACATGGCTGATTTGGCCGCGCGGCTTAAACCCGGGGCTGAACTCAACCAACCCTTGAAACACAATCGTTGACAACATGCGGTGTCTGATAGGTGGGATTTTGCCAATTGTCAACTCGC
>CAMAWP010000084.1 GCA_945861765.1 Akkermansia muciniphila
GTGAATGTTTACGTGGCGTGCGAGGCCTCGGCTGAAGTGCTCGTCCTCGACACGGCTTCGAAGAAGATCGTCGCCCGCATTTCGGTCGCCGCTTCGCCCTCGGGATTGGCTCTCGCGCCCGACGGCGCGCGCCTTTACGTCACCTGCGCTGGTCCTGTCGGAACGGTGTGTGTCGTGGACACGGCGAAGCGCATGGTGATCAACCGGGTACCGGCGGGTTATCAGGCTCAATCGCCGGTGCTGAGCCCCGACGGCCGAACGCTCTTCGTGTGCAACCGATTCAACAACGACGTAAGCGTCATTGACGTTGCAACGTTGAAAGAGGTCCGGCGAATCGCCGTGTCGCGCGAGCCGTTTTCCGCGGCCATCACACCTGACGGGAAATGGCTCCTTGTCGTGAATCACATCCACGCCGGCCGGGCGGATGTCGATATCGTTGCTTCGAGCGTGAGTGTCATCGACCTTGGGACCGGAAAGTTGCTGAAGGAAATTGCTTTACCGAATGGGAGCACATTGCTCCGCGATATCCGCGTCTCGCCCGATGGAAAGTACGCCGTTGTAGCTCACATTCTCGCTCGGTTTCATTTGCCCACCACGCAAATCGAGCGCGGTTGGATCAACACCAATGCCGGCAGCATCATCGACCTTGCGGAGTTAAAGCTCCTTAACACGGTTCTGCTCGACAGTATCGATTCCGGCGCTGCTTCCCCGTGGGCTGTGGCCTGGAGCCGCGATGGTAGTAAACTCATGGTTACTCACGCGGGAACACACGAGTTGAGTGTGATCGAATTCTCGGCACTTCTCGCAAAACTGGCCAAAATGCCCAATGCTCTCGACCCCAGCAAGCCCATCGATTACACCGCCGCATCGCGCACTGCTGCCGATGTGCCGAACGACTTGTCGTTTCTCGTCGGCGTGCGCCAGCGCGTCAAGCTGTCCGGCAAGGGCCCGCGGTCGCTCTCGGTCGCCGGCAGCCGCGCGTGGGTGGTAAACTATTTCTCCGACACATTGAACGAAGTGGACTTGGCTTCCGATCCGGTGCGCGTGGAATGTATCCCGCTGGGTCCCGTGCCGCAAATGACGAGCGCCCGGATTGGCGAGAGTCATTTCAATGACGCAACGCTGTGCTTCCAGGGATGGCAGTCGTGTTCGAGTTGTCACTCGCATGATGCCCGCGTCGATGGGCTGAACTGGGACAACCTCAATGACGGTATGGGAAATCCCAAAAGCGCGAAGAGCCTGCTCTATGCGCATTCGACGTCGCCGTCGATGTGGCTCGGAGTCCGATCCAACGCCTACGTCGCCGTCCGCGCTGGAATTCGCAACAGCCTGTTTACCGTTCAACCTCCAGAGGTCGCTGAAGCACTGGACGACTACTTCAAATCACTGCAGCCGATGCCAAGTCCGCATCTCGTGAAGGGCAGGTTGTCGTCGGCCGCCGAGCGTGGGAAGAGGTTGTTTTTTAGCGACACTGTAGGTTGCGCGGACTGCCACAATGGGACGCTCTACACCGACATGAAGTTGCACGACGTCGGCACAGTCGGGAAGTTTGACCAGCCCACGGATCGGTTCGACACGCCGTCGCTCATCGAGGTCTGGCGGAGCGGACCGTATCTGCACGACGGCCGAGCCGCGACGATCCGCGACGTGACCACTACGTTTCATCGTGGCGACAAACACGGCACAACGTCGCACCTGCTGCCAAAGCAAATTGACGATCTGGTTGAATACGTCCTGTCGCTATGAAACCGTCCTCACTCGCAAACTCCAGCTTCACTGCCATGGTTCTCGGGGCACTATTTTAACGGAGACCGTACCGTCGCGATTCACCCAAGCTCGACCAAATGCTTCTCGTTCTGGGTCAGCGCTCCAGTAGGACATGAGTCGATGACTTTGGCGGCGGTGATGCCGAGACCTTCCTTTAGCGATTTGTCCAGCGGCACGCCGATCTTTAGATCGAAGCCACGGCCAACGTAGGCAAATCCAAACTTCTCGCCCGCGCGCTCGGACGCTCGGACGCATAGGCCACATTTGATGCACTTGCTTGGCTCGTAGATGGCGTCGGCGTTCTGATTCATGCGTGTGAGATGCCCGCGTTCCTCCGCGGCGAACTGCGATTGCTTCGCGCTGTATTCACCGCTGTAGTCGCGGAGCAGGCAATCGTCTTTGGCGCGGCAATCGCAGTGCAGGCACCGGCTGGATTCGGATGCAGCCTGTGCTTTGGTCAAGCCACCTTCTTCGAGGTTTGTCGGCTTGACTCGCGGAATCCCCTCGGCGCTGCTCAGGAAGACCTCCATCTCGCCCTCCATCAACCGACCCATCGTATGATTGTAATTCTCGACTATGCCCACCAGGGGAGCGTCGCAGAGGAACTGGTTCACGCACGCGGCCATCTCCTTTGCGGCGCCGACGGATTTGATTAACGGCTGCGCAGGCTTGAGGATGCTGCCGCCGGCGAACACGCCTTTGACTTCGGTCTCCCAAGTCGCGAGGTTCACTTTGAGGCCTTTGTCGGTCGTGGGCAGATTGAGAAGTTTGAGGCTGCCAAGCTCTGTCTTGCCCGACGCAATGACGACCGCATCGAACTGCAGTTGCAACTCGGCAAGATCGGACGCGTCGCCGACCTGTTTGTCGAAGTGAAACACCACTCCAAGTTGTCGAAGAATCTTCAACTCTCCCTCAACAACCCAGTCCTCAATCGGCCTCTTGAACTCGGTTTCGATGCGCCCGCCGATGCGGTTGGTTTTTTCGTAAATCGTGCAGGCGTGGCCTTGCAGTGCGAGGTAGTGAGCCGTGCTCAGTCCAGTCGCACCCGCGCCGAGGATAGCGACCCGTTTGCCGCTCGAGGGCTGAGATGCCGGGATGAACGGCGCGTCTCGACGGAGATCCCAGTCCGCGACGTGGCGAACTAGTTCGCGAATCGAAAGCGGCTCATCGTGCTTTCCGCGACGGCAGCCTCGCTCGCACGGGACGTTGCAGTAGCGTTCGAGGATTGAAGGGATGGCGATGTCGCGTCGCACCGTGCGGATGGCGTCGGGGAGTTTGTCCGTCATGATCTCGCGGATCATGCGCGGAATGTCCATGCGGATAGGACACAGTCGTTGGCATGGCGCCTCGCAATCGCCAACGTGGTCGCTTAACAGCAGTTCGAGCGTGGACCTACGAAAGGCGCGGATCTCGTCGTTTAGCGTTTCGATGTCCATGCCGTCGGCAACGGGGGCTGAACAGGCCGGCAGGAGCCGTCCGGACATTTTTTCCTTCACCATGCAAATCATGCACGATGTGAAATGCTCGGCGCCCTCCTCGTAGCAGAGGGTGGGGATGCGAATGCCCAAGCCTTGCGCAGCTTTCCAGATCGAGATCGAGTGATCCAGTTCGAGTTCGTGGTGATCGATCTTGAGTTTCATGCGTTCACATTTCTCAGCATGGATTTGCGAACTCCGACTGAAGACGAATATGGGCAGTCACCCCTTGAACGCCCGCGTCTTGCTTTCTCGAAGAAGCGTTTCCCCTCACCCCGGCCCTCTCCCTCTGGGAGAGGGGGAAGCGTTATCCAGTCCCCTGGCAAATCCGGCGCGCCCTGATTTTGCGACAGACTGAATGCCTGCCTCCCTCTCCCCAAGGGAGAGGGCTGGGGTGAGGGGGAAGTCACGGCACAAAATCGCGAGCGTTTCCCATCCTGAAGTTCACACTTCATCATCGCGCTCATCTCGCCCCCCCCACTGCAACCGCAGCTGCGTCCTTGGCCACATGGTTGATAATTTCAATGGCATTCACAGGACACACCTGACGGCAGATGTCGCACCGCGTGCAAGTCGGCTCCTGGATATCGTGGTGGTGATAAGGATTCATCGGGATGGCTTGGGCGGGGCAGAATTGCGCACAACGCGTGCAGCCGAAGCAGGCGTCGGTGACGTGGTACTCGATGAGCGCTTTGCACTTCTTTGCCGGACACACGCCTCGTAGGTGCGCTTCGTATTCGTCGCGGAAATATTTCAAGCTCGAACGGACGGGATTGGGCGCCGTCTTGCCGAGACCGCAGAGGCTGCCTTCGATGGTGAGGCTAGCCAGTATTTCAAGTTTCTCGATGTCGCCTTTTCGTCCCTTGCCAGCGCAAATGCGGTCGAGAATCTCCTTCATGCGCTTCGTGCCGATACGGCAGTGGGTGCATTTGCCGCAGCTCTCATCCTGACAGAACGAGATGAAGTAACGCGCGATATCGACCATGCAATCGGTCTCATCCAGCACCACCATGCCGCCCGAACCCATAATCGCACCGACGGCCCGGAGCGCCTCGTAGTCCACCGGCGTGCCCGCGAGAGACGCCGGCACGCAGCCTCCCGACGGCCCGCCCATCAGCACAGCCTTGAGCTGATGCCCGTTGGGAATGCCGCCGCCGATGTCATGAACAATCTCGTGAATCGTCATGCCCATGGGCACCTCGATAAGGCCGCCGCGCATGATTTTACCGGCGAGAGCAAAGGTCTTTGAGCCGCGGCTCTTCTCCGATCCGAGGACGGCAAAGGCCGTGGCTCCGTTCCGAATGATCCATGGCACGGAGGCGAAAGTCTCGACGTTGTTGATCAGCGTCGGTCTGTGCCAAACGCCGGATTGAGCCGGAAACGGCGGGCGGAAATGTGGCATCCCACGCCCGCCTTCGATGGCGGCCATAAGCGCCGTTTCCTCCCCGCACACAAACGCTCCCGCGCCTTCCACGACGCGCAAGTGCAAGCTGTGATCGGTGTCGAGGATGTGATCGCCGAGATAACCGTGCTCCTCACAAATCTCGATGGCCGCGCGGATTCGCTTTATAGCCAACGGATACTCGGCGCGGATGTACAGAATGCCTTCGCTGGAGCCAACGGCTTTCGCGGCGATTGTCATTCCCTCCAGCACGCGAAGCGGAAACGATTCGAGAATCATCCGGTCCATGAACGCACCCGGATCGCCTTCGTCGCCGTTGCAAATGATGAATTTGATTGGTCCTGCCGATGCGCGCGTCGCCTCCCACTTCTGACCTGTCGGGAAGCCCGCGCCGCCTCGGCCCCTTAGTCCGCTCGCCTTCATCTCGGCGATAATCTGCTCGGGGGAAAGTTGCTTGAGGCATGTCTCCAGCGCCTGGAAGCCACCGTGCGTGATATAATCATCGAGGTTCAACGGCTCCATCAAGCCCGCGTGCTCGGTGCAGATGCGCGTTTGACGACCGGTAAAGCTATCGTCCACCTCGTGGCGAATGTCCACGGAGTAGCGCGTTGGCGGCGTCCATGATTCATCGGTGAAAAGGTTTTCCAACGCATGAAACACGCGGGCGCCGGCGCGCTTCGCCCAATGCGTCGGTTGGAAATGATTGAGCAAAAGCTGCCGACAATCGCCGACTTTCACCTGACCGTAACGATGTCGGCGGGCACCTTGCATCGCGACTTCGACGAGCGGGGTTTGATACGAGATGCCAGTGCAGCCCACGTTCTTAACGCGCACGGAGAGTCCGAGTTCATGCACAAGCTGCTTTAGTTCGTTGTAAACAACAGCCGAGCCGCTGGCCACGCAACTGGAGCAGAGGCAGATTCTCACCTCGCCCGCAGCCGCTTCCCGCTTGCGCGATTCGTTGTCGTCGTCGATGCCTTTCGCGCTCTGCGTCGCGAGAAAATCCCGGAGTAAGTCCTGAATGTTCCATGCCTTTACGTCCCCGTAGATGATGTTGTCCATCTGCACCACCGGCGCGAGCATGCAGCACCCGAGGCATGCGACACGTTCGACCGTGAACAATCCGTCAGAGCTCGTGTGCTCGCCGGGGCTTAGTTTCAGATGGCTGCGGAGTGTGTCGTAAATCGTCTCCGCGCTGCTGACGTGGCAAGCAGTGCCGATGCAGGTCTTGATGATGTGGCGGCCGACGGGTTCGTGGCGAAAGAGATGATAGAACGTCGAGACACCGGTGACGGTGGCTGGCTTCATGCCGGTGATCTCGCATAGCCGCTCCAGAGCAGTCGGTGGCAGCCAGTTCCAGCGTGCTTGCATCGCTTGCAGAACTGGAATCAGATCCTCCGGCTTGGCTCCGATGCGAGCGACGATCGCGTCCACCTCCGACAGGTTCACATCCAGTCCTAAGGATTGGCAACTCCGCTGGGGATGCTCGCATTCGTTCATAGTCCAATTCGGAAGAGATGTTTTGCGCCGCGATAGATCAGGCTTTCCCCATATATTGCGGGAGTCGCGACCGATTCTTCGCCCAGCATGGATTGGGCAACCGAGCTGAAGGCCGCGCCGTTCGCTTCGAAGATAGACGTCTTTCCCGTCCGGTCTGTCAGGAATACCCGACTGCCAGCGACGATGGGCGAAGCGTAGAAGCCGTCTTCGGTTTCCTGCAACCAGCGCCGCTTTCCTGTCTGCGCGTCCCAGCAAGCTATCCCTCCGTCGCTCAAGCCCGCGAAAAGAGAATCACCGTACGCGACGAGGGTGCCGATACCGGGCGTCTCGTTGGTGTTTTCCCAGACGATCTTTCGCGTCCGCATGTTGATCGCAACAAACTTCACTTGGTCTGCCGCGAGGTAGAGTAACCCATTCGCGAACACTGGCGTCTGCGCAACGTCCGCGCTGGCGAGGCACTTGATCTGCCATAGCTCTCGCCCGGTCGTCGGGTCGTATGAAGTGACGAAGGCGTCGGCGACAAGAATCAGTTCTGTGTGTCCGTCAATTGCGACGAGCGTGGGAGACGCCCACGAGGGGCCGAGCTTGCGCTCCGTTCGCCAACGGGTCACGCCGCTGCGAACGTCGAGCGCAGCCACGAAACTGTTCTTCTTGTGATCGAACTGAACAATCAACGTGTCCTCGAAGGTTTCCAGTGAAGAGCTGTGGCCGTATGGGTTGACCGGGACGCCGAGGTGTTGTGTCCAGACTTGTATTCCGGTGAAATCGAACGCCGCGAGATCGCCCGTCGCGAAGATCGCGAAGACTCGGGCGCCGTCAGTGGCCATCGTCGGCGCGGCGTAGCCTGTGTCGGCGTTTACTTCCGGTGTTTCGCCTGGCGATGTAAGCTTGGTGGGAACGGCTTTCTCCCACAGAAGCTTTCCGCTCGTGGCGTTGATCGCGTACACCGCGCGGGTCTCCTTGTTGCCGCCTGAGACGAACACACGATTGCTCCAGACGATCGGTGAGCTGAAACCTGGCAGTGCGATTGCCGTTTTCCAAAGGATTCCCTGGCCGGATTTTCCATCCCACTGCGTCGGTAGATTGCTGGCGAGCCCATGACCGCTCGCGGGGCCGCGGAAGGATGGCCAGTGCTTCATCCGCTCTTCGCGGCTTGCAATCTTTGTAGTGGTGGGCGCGGAGGTCTCGAAGGCTGTCGGCGCGAGATTCTTTGCCGCGGAAACTGATGGGACGGCCTCTTCGCGAGGCGGATGATCGAGGGTGCTCCTCCACGGAAGAGCGAGGGTCAATGCAAGCCCGACGAGAATCATCCCAACGACAGTGATCGACTGGCGCGCCCAGAGGGCATTGGCGACGAGGTCATCCTTGGGGTCGTGTGCGTCGGGATAGGGCACTTTGCGGTGATAGGTGTTGAGCGTCCTGAACGCGACGGTGGTTACCGCAAGGCCGCCCAGCAGCAGGCAGATGGCGACCCTATTGAAGTGCTGGCTCGTGAAGAATGCCCGCCGCGCCAGGTAATCCAGCTCGCGGATCTGTTCCTTGAGAACCTCGTTCTCCGGGCTGGATTTCAGTTCTTTCGCGAGGCGCTGGAGCGCGGGCGTGTGGATAGGATCGCTCGACTTGAGTCGAAGGTTGTTGGCGATCATGAACGCGCACACCACGAGTGAGAACAAGCCCGCGACCACGCCCAGCGCCCACAGAGCTCGGTAGGCAACCGATTCCGTGCTTTTCAAGTGTTGGACGACACGCATCAAGCCTGGCTCGCAAGTTCCGGCGCGAGTGTTGAAGATTTCGGTTGGGATATGCCAGCCGACGTCTGAAGAGTGGCGGGCGTGGGGTGTGTGAAGAGGGCTTTGTTGCCTGGGTCATTTGGGCAATAGGTGCAGCAGCGGGCGCAACTGAAGCAATGCGTGCGGTCCACTTCATAATCCTTCTGCATGCGCACGGTAGAGAACCCGACAAGCTTCAAGCCAAAGACGAGACCGATGAATCCGCCGACGATCCAGCCGCCTAGATTGAGTTGAGAACGGATGGTGAGAGCGGTCTGGATCAATTCGATTTCAGTCAGTTCCTTCGATCGAAAGGCTTTCGTTTCAAGTGTCGGCTCAAGCGCGCTGTCTTGTTTCTCGGCGAGAATCTGTTCCGCGACAGCGACAGTGGAGTTATAGCGCGACAGCGGAACAGAAAGTCGATGTCCAACCCAACCGCAGAGCCCGACAAGCACGGGCAACATCAGAAACAGAGACGCGAGCCGACGCACTCCGGTCTGCCGGTTTTCGCGCGCGAGACCGAGGTTCGGCTTGTGGATGTAGTCGAACGGGCAGGAGTTCTCGCACAGCCGGCAGTTCACGCAGTCGGTCGGCGTGATCGTGAGATGCGAGCGTGAGAGCCGTGACATCAGCCCGAGGAGAGCTCCATAAGGGCAGAGGAATCGGCAGTAGGGTCGAGCGATGAAAACGCCCGCGACCAGGAATCCAGCGCCAAGATAGAGATAGGGCGCGTTACCTGTGAGGCGGAAGAATCCGATGAACGGATCATAGCGGCAGATAAGAAAGCCGGTGTTCGTCGCGGCGAGGAGCACCGCGAGGCTGAGGTAGGCGTAAGGAATGACGCTCAGCCCGATGGTGACTTTGCGCGGTAGTTGGATGGGTTTGATGGCGACAAGATCTTGAATGGCACCGAGCGCGCAAACCGACGCACAGAAGACACGACCGAAAAAGAGCGCGAACAGCAACGGTAGGCCGAAGAAAAACAGAACTGTGATCGGAAGCGCGTAGTGCGAGTTGAACAGCGATAGGGCGACGTTCTGGATCGAGCCGATAGGGCAGATGCACCCCTGCTTGTAGAACCCAAAGTAAAGCAAGCTGAAAACCATCAGCCAGAAAATGCCGCGTCGTGAGCGGCGTTTCACCGCCAGCCACGCCGCGAGGCTGAGCGCGGCGGCTAGCACAGCGACATCCGTCCATTGCTGCATCTCCGAGGTGGCCGGTGGAATAGTGGTTTCTGGAAACTTGTAGCTGCTTTTGAACTCAGGGGCGGGGAAGCGCACTTCCTGATCAGGCTCGGCTTGAGCGACGGAGGTGAGCAAGCTGAGTCCAAGAACGAGAAAGAACAGGCGCAGGAGGAGCGCCGTGACCGGAGCGCGGACGTCAGGCCGATCCAATTTAAACAGCAGCGGGGGCTTTCCGCAAATATTCACGGCGCTTTGCGATTCGCGACTTGAAGCGACCCGAAGGCCGTTCTCCGGCGTCGTGTTGGCGCTGCTTCTTGGAAAGTCGATAGCGTTTTCTATACAAGCCATGGTGGGCGCTCCCTTTTTAGCGCTGCGACGGCATTTTTCGGTGCGGGTTTGTGCTTGAGTTTGTACGGTTGGTCCGCCACGACTCGTTCCCAGGCGCCGGAGGGACATCTCATCGCGATCGAGCAGTTGTTGCAGTTAAGGCAGAGATCGTGGCGCACCTGCAAATAGAAGGATGCGTTGCCGAACACCTCACACGCTTTGACGCATTTCGCGCAGCCGATACAGGCGTCCTCGATAATGTTGTATTCCCAATAAGGTTCCTCGACGAAGAGCCGTTCTATCGCACCGGTGGGGCAAAGCTGATTCTCCGCCGCAGACGTGAGCCCGGGCGCGTTCGGCTGGAAATAACCGAAGCAGAGCTGGCAGTAGCCGCAGATGGGGTAGGATTGCACGCACTTCACCGCCGACGGGGCGATCACGCACTCGGTGGCGCAGCGTTCGCACTGGACGCACTTCAGCGGATCGATCTGCCAGACCGTGTTCTTGCGCCGCGCGCCGAACACTGACATCCCGCCGAGCACGCCGAGCGCGAGCGCCGCAAGCCGCGCCAAGCCCTGCCGCAGGAATCTAAAACGGCTGGCCTGTTTTGGCTCTGGCGGATTGGGGTTCATGTCATCCGGGGTGATCGGTTTGTGGTTTTAGAGCTTTCGCACATCGAGGCAGATAAGATGTTCTGAGTCGCGCAGCAGCAGCTTGCCGTCCACAAGTGCCATCGGCGCCCAAGCATCGCGTCCTTGCAACACGCGAGCTCGGTCGAGGCGCTCGTAGCCTCGGAGCGACGCGCGGATAAGTGTCAGTTCTCCGTTGTCGTTCAGGATGAAAACTTTTTCGTCGGCGAAGAGAAACGGGCCCAGTCCGAAACGCTCCATCTTGCCGCTGGTCCAAACGAGTTTGCCATCGGGGCTCAGGCAGGCGAACTGAGCACGCAAATCAGCGGCGTCTTTCGGCAGAATGCCGAAGAGGCAGCCTCGGTACAGAACCGGGGTGTGCTGCTCGGAACTAAAGACCGTCTTTTCGAGCCTGAACAAGGTCTCGGCGCGAACGGTCTCGCCCTCTTTCATTAATCCAATCATCATGCTGCCGCCGCCATAGCCAGCAGTGAGGAAAACGCGGCGATCGTCCACCTCGACTGCGGACGGCGACAAGACTGAGTGGATCCATTCGCTCGATTTCCAGAGGACTTTGCCGCGATCCGAGCCCTCAGCCGAAATTCCCACCGCTCCACCCAGTGCTCCATAGACATACATGCGGCGGCCGAGCAGGGTCATTGGGATAATCGAGGAGTGCGACATTTTCCAATGATCCGTATTTGGAGTTTCCCAAAGGATTTTGCCGGTGGCGCAGTCCACTCCTATGAGCAGAGCTTTCTTGCCGCATGGCGCGAGCACGGCCACGCCGTCTTCGATCAGCGGGCACTGTCCTGCGTACCAGAGCGGAACATCGGTGCCGTGCTCGACAACCAAGTCAATGCCCCACCGAAACTCTCCCGTCGCACGGTCCACGCACATCACATGGCAGCGCGGTCCCATCGTCACAATGAATTGCTCCGTTACCGCCGGCACGGTGCGAGACACGCCGTGATTGCGCTTCGTCGGCGCCCGATACCACCGACACCAAATTTCCTTTCCGTCGTCCAGTGAGAAGCATCGAAGCATGTCCCCTTCACGTTTCTCGTCGTAGTCCATGATGTAAACGCAACCGTTCCAGACTGCCGGGCCGGAATGCCCTTCGCTGAGCGCCGCCGACCAGAGCAGAGGTGGCCCTTTGTTGCCCCACCGCTCGGCCAGGGGCGGGCCGGAGGATGATAGGTTCGATCCATCCGCTCCACGGAACCGAGGCCAGGATGCACTGGACCTACCGGGTCGCCCGTCGAGCTTCTCAAACACACCTCGGATATCGACGACATCCTCGGCCACCGGGGCAGGGGAGTTGGTCGAGGAAATTCTCAACGTGCCGGCGCGCTGCTCCGCGGCGAAGTCCGTGAGTCGCTTCTCGACCTTCATCGTCGGGGCGGCCTTGAACCAGAAGGCCATCACGCTGCCGACTGTGGCCACCATGAGGCCGACCAAAACTGAGGTAAGCTGGCGTTCGTTCATTGTCGGTTCGATGTGACGTCGGGCGAAGCGGCTAGGAAGCCGCTACATTTGAATAGACGTCTTGCGAGTCAAGAATCGCGTTGACTTAGATCAAGGTTTGTCAGGCTGACTGCTCGTACAAATGAACTGCAAACCATTGCGCGCATGTCGAAGTTCAAGAAATGGTCGCGACGAACATTCGTTGGAACGGCGCTGGCGGGGGCCGGTGCCGCCGCTGGCGCGCTGGTGCGTGTGGCGCAGAATCCGGGCGCTCGGAAAAATCCCGATCGTCTGACTCGTGACGGAGAACTCGGCTACGACATCAGCGAATTTGAAAGGACAGATCCCAAGCTGCTGCTCTATGAGGCCGGAGGGGCATTCGACACCGGATTCGAGCACGTCAAACGGCTCACCACTGCTCGCGGCGGCCTTGCTTTGGTCGCGGGCGATCGCTCTGTGAAGCTGCTCAGCATGGCAGGTGCGTTGCAAAGCGAAATCAAGCTTGAGCGGCCGCCTCATTGCCTCCATGTGGCGGGAGAGGATGAATTGTTTGTAGGCTTGGGGAATTACTTCGAGGTTTACGACTTTAGCGGAAATCGCAAGCTGCGTTCGCCGTGGCTCGGCGAGAGAACATTTCTGAGCGCGATCGGCGCGCACGATGGGACTGTCTATCTCGCGGATGCGGGAAATCGCGAGGTTTTGATGTGCGACCGCGGCACGGGTGAAATCACCGGGCGCTTCGGCAAGAAAGGTGAACCGCCGGGCGCGCCAGGGTTTGTGGTGCCCAGCCCCTACTTCGATTTGGTGGTGGGCCGCGAACGGTTGCACATCGCGAACCCGGGTCGCTTGCGGGTGGAGAGCTACACATTCGATGGCCGATTCGAGTCTTCCTGGGGCGAGCCGGGCATGGCCAGCAACCGCTTCTGCGGTTGCTGCAACCCGGTTTATTTCACACTCACGCCCGACGGCGGATTCATCACCAGCGAGAAGGGTTTGGCGCGCGTGAACAGTTACACCGCGAGCGGTTCGTTCCAAGGCGTGGTGGCCGGGCCGGAGACGCTCGTGGACGACAAAGAACTGGCCAAGCGTGCCTGCGCCGACTGCCGTCTAGGGGGTGGCTTCGATGTGGCGGTGGATGAGCACGGTCGCGTTCTTGCGCTCGATCCGTTTCGGAGGACGATGCGGGTGTTCACGCTGCGAACGCTGACTTGAAGAGCTATCGCCATGAACTCACTGGATCATCGCGCAGTGAATCGCCGCGGCTTCTTAATCGCTGAGGCGCGCTGGGCGGCGTTACTGGGCTTGGCGGCGTTTGCAGCGTGGGAGGAAACTAAACGCCGCCGACTCGCAAACGATCCGAACTGCATCAAGCTCTCGGCGTGCTCTGAGTGCGTCGAGTTCGGACGTTGCGCGAAACCGAAGTCGCAGACCGCGCGCCGATTGAGTTCGTGATCCAATCGGGGGCTGCGCCGACTTGAGGGTTTTGCCACCAACGAACATGTCTTTGACTTTCTTCCGCCGCGAGTGAGGGGGAGTGGCGCGATGGAACTGACACCGCCGCTGAGCGGGGTTAGGGTCGCGATGTTTGGCCTTGGACGCTCGAATCCCGCTTCGCCATTTGTGTGGCGCGTTCGCGATCGAGCGTGAGTGGCCCGACCCATCGCGTGTTGTATTTTTGAATCCATGCGTCCTGCTCAAACACCGGGCGCTGCTGCTGGCCGTAAAGCTGGGCGTCCATTCCGTGGAAAGGAAGCGGTTCCACGGTCGTTCCGCGCGCGACATGGAAATCAGCGTCCTTGTCCCAGCCCACCGAGAGCAGGAAGAAGTCGCGGACATAGCCCGCCGGCTTTTCCGGAAGCTGCTTTGCCGAGAAACCCAGGGTGAGTTCATCGCCACCGTTCAAGAGCACCAAGGCATTGTCGCGCTCAGCGACCAGCTCGTTCACCGGTCCGTACCGGGTGCACCAACCGGCCGGAGTGATTCTCCAGTTTGCGTTTTGCCGGACCTTTTCGTAATCAGGGGTCAGCGGGAGGTGCTTTGGAAGATCTTCAAATGCGCTAAACCCACGCCAGTGGAGATTGGCGGTATGCGGCACAACGGATGTGATGCGAGACTTCGAGGGATCATCCCGTTCGAAGAGGATGGCCTCGTCCCAGTGAATCTCGAACGCGGTGCTTAAACGCAGCCTGCGGCTTTGAGGCGGCAACTTGCCGGTAAGATCGACCATCATCCGTTTCGTTTTACCGGCGGGAGCGCCGACCACTGTATCCACCGGTTTCCATACACCGTCCGCGGTTTCGACTTCGAGTGCAGGAAAAGGGAATGGCAAGTCTGGATAACGCGCGGCTGCCATGTTCGCCATACCACCGCCGAAGCGCAGCCATCCAGTTAACGCCAAAACCAAGGGTCGGTCGGTCTCTAGCGGCCCGAACTCAAGCGTGACGCTGTACGGTTCAGCCAGGCCG
The DNA here is from genome assembly GCA_945861765.1 of Akkermansia muciniphila. Lineage (GTDB taxonomy): Bacteria > Verrucomicrobiota > Verrucomicrobiia > Limisphaerales > SIBE01 > SIBE01. The sequence continues at coordinate 13,986 of CAMAWP010000084.1, forward strand.
CGCAATTGAGGCGCGCGCAATTGGACCGGCGACGCCATTTGGCCATCGACTTCTCGGAGGGCTTCGGTCACGTCCATCCCGTCGTTGCGGGTCGCCCGCAGGAGCCACTTCGGTCGATGCAGCGTCACGAGCTCTCCACCGGGAAATGGATTGCCTGGAAGGAGTTTGTCCGTTGGATAGATTTGTGTTCCTGGCGGATGATCGACCACCACCAATTTCGCCTCGTCCAAATAAAGCACCTCGCGCAATTCCTCGGTAATCTTCAGAACATAATCCTCTCCGTCCGGCTTGAACGACCTTTCATTTCCGATCCAGACATATTCATCGGGATCGGAATCTATGTAGCGTCCCTCGGCAAGAGGCAGGCCTATCGGTGAAGCACCCAGGATGTCGGTAACAAAGCGAAATCGTTTGCCATCCCAGGCATAAAGATAAGGGCACGAGCCTGACTGAAGGATCATTTCGTATTGGGCAAAAATTGTTTTCGGCGTGACCTCCACATCGGCGATGCTCGTGGCTAAATCGAACCAGTGAATCGTCAGCGAATCTATTTTCTTATGTTTGCCAACGCCAATTTCGATGGGCAATTGTCTCGCTGTTCGAATGGTGCGAAGTCCGCCTGCCGTGGCTTCCACGCGAACGCCGAGGCCGCTGGGATTCGAGCGATTGCCTAGCAAGCGAACTTTCAGTTGGCCGTTGGAATTCCCCCCGTTATTCCGCAACAACCGAAGACCTTGCTTCTCCACGTCGAGCAGTAAATCAGTATCCCCATCCTGATCGAAATCCGCCAAGGATACTGCTTTGATAGTTCCATTCTGCTTGGCTAGCCCGAGCTCTCCAGTCATGTCCTTGAATCCGGCCTGGCCGAGATTTCTCCAAATTGTCAGGCCCGTGCCTGCCGCGCAAATATCGAGCCACCCATCATTGTCATAATCGAATAAAGTGATGCTGCTGATTTCGCCTTTGCCTCGCGGAATGCTGGTTCGTTCTTTAAGCCCGCCAAAAAAGCATTCCAGCTTGTCTGATGTCACCACCACCAAATCAGTCCTCAAATCGTTGTTCAAATCGCCGACGGCTATCGGTCCGCCGACGGGCATGTCGGGAATTAAATTGGTTGCGACGAGCGGTCCGCCGCGCTGCTTCACTAGCAGCACCGGTGGTTTGCCCAATTGCGTGACGAACAGATCCATCAAATCGTCGTTGTTCCAATCATCGATGAGTAATTCCCGCGCGATGCTAAGCGACGCCGGGACACCCGAGGTCGAGGTGATGTCCCTAAACAGCATATTACCCAGATTGCGAAAGACGCGGACATTGTTGGTGCTCGTGACTGCAAGTAAGTCCAGCGAGCCGGTGAAATCAAGATCAACGAGCGCGCCATGCGTTGCGGACAGACCATTGAGGCGCGTAAATGGGGTGACCTCGGTGATAACTCCGTTGGTGGTGAACTTAAAAACGTGCGATCCCTGCGGGCCAAGCACAATGGCATCTTCACTTCGGTCGTTCGGCGTGAGGTTGTTGTTCAAATCACCTATGAGGCATTGAGTATAAGTCGCGCCAGGAATTCCGGGTAATTGTCCGCCCTGCGGAACAAAAGCGCCGTTGGTGTTGATGAGCAATCGAAATCCCTTTTGGCCTTCCCCCACGAAGATGCCGTTGTTTCCATCATGGCGAATATCGACGACGCCGACAGGACCATGATAATTTTCGGCTCCGCCTGCTCTTACGAAAGCCTCTTTTGTGGCGTCGATGAAAGTAACTTTAATCCCGTGCTGATCCGGCTGCTCGAGTTTAAAAGGGACACGGGCCTGCGTGTGGACTGAACGTTCATAAGTCGCGGAGGTTGGCGTTTGACCGGGCGCTTTGGCAAGGATCTGTTGATGCAATTTCAGTTCTTGATTCGCTTCCTCTTGCCTGCCAGCGCGGATCAAGACCTGGCTGAAATTGTAATGTGCGGCGGGATGCTCCGGCTCCAAATCGACGGCGGCCTGGAACGAGGCGATCGCTTCGTCCCAATGTTTCAGTTGCATGTGAGCGAGGCCTCGCTGGAAAAACGCCGCCCCGACAGATGGATCGATCTCTGTGGATTGCTGCAAGGACTGAAGTGCTTGGTCGGCTTGACCCATCCTGAGACGGGCGCAACCGAGCACGAAATGAGCGGCCGCAGAATTGTGATCCAGGTTCAAGGCTTCCTGAGCATGCTGGATCGCGTTCTCGCTTCGGCCAGCCAGGAGGTAAGCGTTGGCGAGGTTTAGCTGCGCGTCGGGGTGCGTCGGGTTCAACGCGACGGCTCGCTCGAACGCAGCGCTCGCCTTGTCTGCTTGTGCTTTGTCCAGGTAGTTCTTGCCGGCGTTCATCTGCTCGACGAACTCGTCCGGAGCAACGGACTCCCACTTTTTCCAAAAGCCTAAAATGATGAAAGCGAAGACGGGGACAATGAGCGCTAGAACGATCAGAGTTTTCCGGCTCGATGGGTTGGTTGGCGCACGGTTCATTTCCGTCACCCTAGCCAAGGGATGGCTGAATTACAATCAGTGAGCGTTAAATCCGAAGGCCAAAATGAATACACGGTTGGCCCATTGACGAACACGAAATCCCGCGCACGGCCACGGCGCAACGAACGGACCACCTTGAATGCTACGGCGAACGCACAGTTTCAACCCCATCCGATTAACTTCATAATGCCTACAAATCGAGGGTCTGTTCGCATGGGATCGAATGCCGGATCTGATTTCACTAACGGCAGCCAGCAATCCCGTTCCGTGACGGCTGAATCCAGCCACGTGATCGCCTGGTCATGATCGTTCAACCCCATATAGATCAGGGCAAACAGCGTCGGGCGGATGTATTCCCGTTCAGAACGCTCCTTCAATTGCAGCAGCGACGCCTCCGCCTCAGCGCGTTGGCCCGCGACGCCTTGAGCGTAACCGAGTAAGGCGAGGGCCCACTCGTTTTGTTTGGAATCAGCGCCGGCCTGTTGCAATTCGGCGGTGGCTTCGGTGATCCGGTGCTGGAACAAGTACGCCAGACCGAGCAGGCATCGCGCCCGCAACCCGGTCGGCCTCATCTCCACCGCGCGATGGAGCTGGCGAATGGCGTCATCGTAACGGCGCGCGTTGAGAAACATCCAGCCGAGGTGCATGTTCGCGTAGGCGGACAAGGGATCGGACTCAAGGGCTCGCCGATCTTCCGCGATGGCGTTGTCATGGTCGCCGATGGTTGAGAGCAGGCGCGCGTGCCAATTCCGCGCCAGGACGTAGTGGGGATTGAGATCGAGCGCCTTCTCAAACTCGGTTTGCGCTCCGGCCCAATCCCAATCGAAGACGAACTTGACGAACCCGAGCGAGCTGCGCGCTTCGGCGAGGTTGGCGTTCAGGGCGACCGCCTGCAAAGCCGCAGCTTTGGCTTTGGCGCGGGCTTCCTTCGAGGGAAGACGCCCGTAGAATCCGAGAAGAGTGTAAGTGTCCGCCACGCCGGTGTAGGCGAGCGCGTAGTTCAAGTCTTCCAACAACGCCAACTCGAAGTAATGACCCCCTTTCAGGAGACCCGCCCCACGTTGGTTCCAAAAGTACCGTCCTTTGAGATAGAGTTGATACGCCTCGGTGCTCACCGTCTGTCGTTTGGTAAACGACGCTTCGGAAGATGCGGCGAGCTGCCCTTTCAGGGCTTCGACGATCGACTGGGTAATCTCGTCCTGAATCGCGAACACATCACGCATCTCCCGGTCGTATTTTTCCGACCAAAGATGATATCCATCGGCGACGTTGATCAACTGCGCGGTGATGCGCAGCTTGTGGCCGGACTTGCGGACGCTCCCTTCGAGGATCGTCGCCACGTTGAGTTGTTCGCCAATCCGTCGGATGTCCTCGCGTTTGCCTTTGAGCGCGAACGACGAAGTCCGCGCCGGGACGCGCAGCCCCTCCACCTGGGAGAGTGCGGTGATTAAATCTTCCGTGATGCCGTCGCTGAGGAATTCATTCTCCAGGTCGGAGCTCGAATTCACGAACGGCAAGACGGCGATGGACTTGGGTGGAGGGGGCTTCGATCCGGACTTACCCGCGCCTTTCAGCGTGGATGCAATCCACTCCAGGTCGAACACTCGCCCATAGATCCGGTTGCGCGCCTGGAAGAATCCGCCGGCACCGCGAGTCAGTCCAGAATACCGAAGCACCTGAAGGGCTCGGTTCGCCTCGTTGTCCGCGATGGGCCGGTTGTTTTGGATTTGTTCGTAGAGCGCGAGCACGTTCACCAGATCAGCTTCGCTCTTCAAAATACGGTCGCGAATCGCTTGGATATTAAGGTCGTCAGAAGCGCCCTGCGCCGAGAAAAACATTTCTTCGCAGAGCGTGGAGACATCCGCTGGCCGACGGACACGGTCATCCGATGCGATGCGCTGGCACAGTCGCTGGGTCAAATAAGGGTGTCCATTCGTCCAGTGCATCGCCGCCGCGAGCAAAAGGCGCGCGTCGTGTTCGCTTCGCTTCAACCCCGGCGCTAGGCGGGCTGCCTCAGGTTCCGAGAAATCGTTCAACTCCACGTGGCGACTGAACGCAAACGTCTTGGACTGGAGGCCATGGCTGAATTGCGAAGGACCCGCCGATCCGAGCAAACAAAAGGTCAGCCGTTTGAACTCTTCGGAGTTCGCGCGCGCGTCATGGCAATCGCGGATGGCCTCGATGAATTCATCGGTCGAAAAGGGAAGAGCCCGCAGAGTTTCGATGCCATCCAAGAAGACAACCAAAGGGCCGGAACGTCCAGCCAGGACAACCTCTTTCATGGCCTTAATGAATCCGTTCGCTCGGCGCGCCTCGGGATGACTCTTAAAAAAGGAATCGAATTCCGCTTGCAAGCCGAGGTCCGCGGCGAAACAGCGGAGCATCTTCTCATACCACTCCTCGGCGCCAAGGTTTGTCCCGATCGCATTCAAGTCCACCGTGACCACGCGGAAGTATTCGCGCAACCGATACGCCGTGCGAACCATCAACGATGTCTTGCCGGTTTGGGGCGGGCTCAGGACGTGGCAGAATTCGCCCCGGATCAGGGCCTCGTACAATTCCTTGTCCGCGCCGCGCTCGGCGTAAGACGGAGCCTCGGGTTCGAGCGGTTTGGCGTATATGAAAAAGTCAGACATAAAATTCAACGCGAGTCAGTTCAGCAGTTGTTACCCAAGCCGCGGCGATCAGATCGTTGGCGCTTCCAGATTCGACCCGACCTGAGCTCCGCAATCATCCACAACTCAAATGGTTTGAACAGTTGCCATGAGGTGGCGGTGGGGAGTTAAGTTCCAGATCCACCGCCCATCAGCGCCATAACTTTCAATTGCAACTCGACCGGTAAAAATGGTTCGGCGATCCATTCAACGCCACCGACCAGGCTCGTTTCGAGGCATCCAGAAAAATCGTCCAGGCTCGTGCGCAACACGATGGCGGTGCTCTGAAGCTGAGGACTCGCGGCGCGGAATTTCACCAGAAAATCGAGACCGTGCAAGGTTCGCATGACGATCTTCGCGATGACTAAGTCGAAGGCATTGTGCTCCAGCAACGAGAGCGCGGCTGTCGGATCGTCCAAGCCCAGGCAGGCGATGTTTTCCCTCGTCAAACAGGCGCAGAGATTTTCCACGGTCAGCCGATCCTCATCCAGGACCAGAACGATTCCGATCCTTGGCTCCTCGCTTCGCGTGCTGGCCAGCTTCTCGATGTCGGCCTGCAAAAGGCTGGCCATGCGGGAAGCGGCTCGACGCCAGAATTGGTCTGAAGCGTTGGGTTTATCCGACACCAAGGCCAACATCGTGGCAAAGGTCATGCACCGCTGCGCGGCGCGAAAGAAACCCACTGTCCTGGCGTTCCCGCTCCACAGGCGAATCTGTTTGCTCAAGGCCGCCGCGGCATGCAAGAGAGCGCCGTCGCTTTCTCCGCTTAAAGCGAGGGCTGCGAATGACTGCAAAGCAGCGGTTAGCTCCGGAGTGCGCTTCAGGAAAACCTGCCGAATGTCCGCGAGGAACCCAGCTTCCACCTCGCGTTCGAGCGAGTTTCGCGGGCCCCGGAACGGCTTCGGCGATACCATTTGTTGCACCATGCGCTCCATGCAGTCGAGGCCTTGGGCAGCGGTCCGAAGGCTTGAAGCGTTGATGAAAGCGGGGCGTAGATGAGCATCCTTCGCCAGCCGTTCCAACGCTCGGACGACCAGCGCAAGATCGCCAAGCCCTGCGATTTCGGCTTTCCCTGCAAGCGAGCGGGCGCTTTTCGCCAGGTCTTCCGCGGCGGCGGCTCGTCCGGCGAGGTCTGGTTCATTCTTCATTGTCTCCAAGGTTCCGCGCAACCCGGCAATCATCTGCGGCACCCGATTGAGGAAGGCGCGGCGGATGTCCGCTTGGAACAGCGCCTCATCGTCTGTCTGATCTGCTTGCACTTGCGCCGCGGCGGAAGCGCTAGGCCGGGGGAGCGCATCGGCCAACTGCGATTCTGAGATCTCATTGCGCTGAGAAGGCTCCGCGTCCATCGACTCTTCCTGGGGGGCGTTTTCCAAGGTAGTCCGGACGAGTTCAAAAATCTGCGTCGGGTCAAACTGACTCTTGCCAATCACCCGAGTTGCGCCTGCCTTCCAGGCGGCATCCACATACCGGCTCGTGGCGTTGGTGGAGAAGACAATGACCGGCAGTTGATGGATGCCTCGATGCGACCGGATGAACTTCAGCACATTCACGCCAGGGGTCTTGGGAAGGAACAAATCCAGCAGCACAATGTTCGGCGGGTTCAATTTCAAGCTCTCGATGGCGCTATCGCCATCGTTGATCACCTCAGCTCGGAATCCGTTTCGCTCGAACAGATTTCGGTAGATTTTGCCGATCACCGGATCGTCATCGACTATGAGGATTCTAAACATGGTTGAGCGAGCGTTGCTTCGGGCGGATTTTGGCCGCATCTCCGAAGCGTTGGGAAGGCAGACCATGTGGTCGGTTCATGGGCAGGGAACACCTCCAAAAATCGGACGCGAATCGAAGCCATGAACTGTCGGGGCATACGTTGGTGCGCCAGCTTTTGGAGTGCGGCAACGGAGTCTGCGGAGTTGCCGCTTTGGGTTGGGATGGCATTGGCGTCGGCGAGTTTCGGAGCTGTGAGCGCTGCCAAAGCGGTGACTTCGCAGACTCC
>CAMAWP010000085.1 GCA_945861765.1 Akkermansia muciniphila
TCATCGGCTACAACAGCACCCGGCCGGAAAATGTCCAAACTCCAGGCACCCCTCCAGAGTGAGTCTTCCAGCCCGGACACGGAAATGGTTCCACTGAAAACAGCGGGGAACCCAAAGGAGGGCAAAGAACTCACACAGAAGAGAGGACGGAGGCTCTCGACACGCGTTCCAAGTTGCTTTCAAGTTGGAATCGCCCGTTCGGTGAAGAAGGCTGTTTGCGAAAACTTCTCTGTCTTTGCGATCTATGCGTTCTTTTGGGACTCAAGTGCTTTTTCCAAGTGAATAAGGTGTCATTGATTCTTGAACCGAGAGGGCGTCCGCCTCGGACGTTGTGCCAGGCACCCTCTCTTGGCACTCCAATTCCACACGGTAGGGCGAAGCTCAAGCTGAGCCGTGAAATCTTTGGCGCCCTGGCGTTCGGCTCTCGCCATTCTTCTCTCGACCCTCGATTCGGCTCCCGTCCTGGTGCGCCGGAGCGTCGTCCCTCCTGCCCGTAGCCGCACATGTGTAAGCGCGGTCTGATCCATTAGAAACTCAGATGGCTCACAATCCAGCGATTGACAGTGTCTCATCCGGCTCCTAGTTTGACCTCGCAACCTTGTGCCAACAATACTGAGAATCAAAGGATACCAGTTTTATTTTTACGCACATGACGTGATGGCAGAGCCTCCACATATACACGTGGCGAAGGACGAGTCGGATTGTAAATTTTGGCTGAAGTCAGTGCGGCTCGCCGTCAATCATGGGTTCAGGCGTCACGAATTGCTGGAAATCGCGAGAATTATTGAAGAAATTCAATCTAAAATCCTTGAAAAGTGGAATGAATTCTTCCGACCTGAGAGCTAGAGAAATCCGCATCACGGACGACACGCTGGCCATCGATCTTATGGACGGCCGTACGGTGAGTGTTCCTTTAACCTATTATCCAACCTTGCTCCATGCGACTCCGGAAGAACGGTCCGACTGCGCACCTATTGGCGCCGGGTATGGAATCGAATGGTGTCGGCTTGATTACCACTTGAGTGTAGAAGGAATCGTCGGCGGTATTCCTGAAGCCCCGAACCTCGATCGAGGGGCTCCTGCGAAGCGGTAGATCGCAGTGAACAGTGGGATCGTGGAAAAGGGAGAATGACGGAGAGAGAGAAGCGCTTGTTAGCCACGAATAGGCACTAACGGACCCATCGCAGCTAGTGTAGTGTCTCACAAATAACTATACATTCGCGGCAAGGGATTTTTCGCTCACACGAGGCGCGAATGACGAGCATATCCGTTGCGATCTGTGAGGAGTGAGCAACGAAGTCTGCGCGAAAAAGAACTGCCGCCCTGCGGGTTGCGCCCAAATTGGCCTGTGGCTTCGTTTCTCGTCGGTCACAGCCCCATTTGGGGGATGCTCCCTCCTCGTGCCTCGCCACAGGCCAATTTGGGCGCAACGAATGTATAGCTATTTGTGAGACACTACATTAGCAACACCTGGGCAACCACGTCAGCACTCTCGATGAGTCATTGAAGTTTTCCAAACCTTCAAGAACCTAAGATAACTGCCAGGCTGTCGCAAAGCATCACGATAGGTCTTGTGACCCATGACCACATCCGTCACAAATTCGCTCAATGCTTTTCCATGTTTCCCGAAAAACCAGGCAGCCAATCGAGGCTGTTTGTACAGCAGCCACGCCAGAGCTCTGCCGGCCTTCAACTCGCGTAGAATACTTTCGGCCATCAAGGACTGGTAGCGTAAACCAACGCCTACAGGATCGAAGACGCAGTCGATCAACGCTTTAGCGGCGAGTTGGCCACTCTGAACGGCAAAGGTTATCCCTTCCGCCGTCACAGGATCTACTAGTCCGGCCGCATCACCTGCCAAGAGGACACGCCCTCGGGCGAGCGGTCCTTTGCGCGGAGTGGTAGGAATTACGTACCCATGGCGTTCTATTTTTTTGGTCTCCTTAATTCCCAAATACCCGAGGTAATTGTTCAACACTTCCGCCAGATTAACCCCGCCGCGTCGCATGCTCAAAACGCCGATCGACAGGTGGGCTCGCTTCGGGAAAACCCAGGCATAACCCTCTGGGGCGACGCCGAAATCAAACCGAGCTCTTCCGCGGAGGCGCTCGAAGTCTTCGTCGTTAACAAACACTTCGTACTCGAGCGCTGGAATCGAGCTTCTTGCTTCATTCCACCCTGAGAGCCTCGCGACAAGACTGTTCGCGCCGTCCGCAGCGACAACGAATTTTGCGTGGACAGGACCCGTTGTAGTTTGGAGCTCGACTCCGTGAGCCAACTCCGTAATGCCAGTGACCGAACACCCCTCCACGAGCCGGGCTCCCATCTTTTGCGCCTCGGTCGCGAGGAGGGAATCAAGCTCCGCTCGCATAGTCATCGTGATAATGGGATCGCGTCGTCGAGTGACGAAATGGAGGCCCTCTTGGACAAAATTAAGTTCGGCAGCATAGCACTCCCGCTCGACCGTCTTTGAGACACTGGCAGGGAGCAGCCGTCGAGCCCTACTGAGGAGGCCGCCACCACAGGTCTTGTAACGAGGCAAAGACGCCTTCTCGATGAGCAGGACCCGAACACCGCCCCGAGCCAATAGGAGTGCTGCAGAGCATCCGGCTGGCCCTGCTCCAATGACGGCCACATCAATTGGCGGGTCGCTCTGTCGGGTCGTATTCAAATCGTGCCGTCGAAAGCCGAATCCACGTTTAAAGGGGCACGATCGAGAGCCAATGGGTATTGCCAAATTCTTCTTTGAATCTTGCGGCCAGCCCCTCTGCCCTCTCTTCGCCTTGGACGAGCGCGAAGGTCGTTGAACCGCTTCCGGACATCAATGTCGCTATCGCGCCGTGGCTTCGCAAGAACTCCTGAAACATCTCGAGCAACGGATATTTGCGAAAGGCTGGTGCTTCCAATGAGTTGTAAAACGCGCTGGAAGCCAATTGGAGATCGGTGGTTTGCAGGACCGAAATCAGTTTTTGAGCGCGACCGCTTTCCCCATGCAGCGCCGCGGGGAATGCAGCGAGCTGCTGGTAAGCCCAAGCGGTCGGAATTCCAAACCCAGGATAAATCAGCAGAACGAACACGTTGTTCAAGGCAGGAAAGAAGTCGAGTGCCTCGATGAGTTCACCTCGACCCGTTGCTAACGCCGGAAAGGATTGGAGAAAAAAGGGAACGTCTGACCCGAGCGAAGCCGCTATCTCGGTCAGTTGATTTGGCTTCAGCGGGTAGCCAAACATCTCATTCAAGCCCAGCAGGGTGTTCGCTGCATTGCTACTGCCGCCGCCTAACCCCGCTGCAAGGGGAATACGCTTTTCCAAATGAATCCGAACGCCGGTGCTGATCTTGGCAGTTTGAGAAAACTTTGTCGTCGCCCGATGCACGAGATTGCTGGAATCCGTCGGGAGCGCCGGATCGCTGCAAGTCAATACGATGTCGTCACCGTTCTGTTGCTGAAACTCGAGGAGATCGCACAATCCTACTGGGTGCAGCACCGTCTCGAGGTCGTGGAATCCATCGGAGCGTTTGCCCAGGATGTTTAGCAGCAGGTTTACTTTGCAGGGAGATTTCCGTTCCAAGGTCATCAATAAAAAAGCGCCAACACAGGGGTGTTGGCGCTTCGAAAATCCACTTGATTAATAATCAAAGATGCGGAATCGGCTACCAGGAATCATAGGAGCAATGTCTCCACCGCTGAAACCCAGCGCGGCGTCCGGACCGAAGGTCGGGTCCGCGATCAACTTTGGCCGGTAGCTATCGGGATAGACGGGATACTCTGGATGAAACGTCGCATCATAGCCCGGGAATGGGAAAGTGATCACTTCGTAGGCCCCGACGGCTGTGCGGGCGAGTGTGCGATTGAAACCGCGAATGAAACCTGTCGTGTAGGTCGTGTCCGGGTTATCCCACAGAGATGTTTGCTCCATCGAACGGCGGAGTTCTCCGAGGCGTGTGATTTCAGTGACGTTGAGCAAGCCTCGGCCAAGTTTATGTTCGGGGCCAGCGCAACCCGATGTAAAAAGAATGGAAGCGACGAGTGGTGCAAGCAAAAGAAAAGAGATACGCATAGTTCGTATGATTTTGCAAAAGGTTAGCCGGAGTTGTTAACTTGTAAAGAGCGTTTTCACATCTCGGAAGCAAAGGAACAATGATGATGCCTTTAATCTGTTGTGGACGAGTGATCTGAGGAACGCGTCGCTAAGGCCAGTTCAGCGGCTGCTTTTTTTTGACGTTCCCAGTGGTGCGAAATCAAAATGCAGATTTCCATCAGAACCTGCACGGGGATCACCATAAAAAATGTGCTGATGAAATCGGGCGTAATGAAGGCGCATAGAACCAAGTTAATGATGAAAAAGTACTTTCGCCCTTTGATCAGCATGTCATGGGAAAGAATGCCGACTCGAACCAGCGTCAAAATGAGCACGGGAATCTCGAAGCTCAAACCCATTCCCATCATCAAGAGAATGACGAATTGAAAATATTCTTCAGCCCGCCAAAAGTTGCTCGAAAATCCCATCCAGGTATTGAACTGCGTCATTCCCTTGATCGCGAGGCCAAGGACCAAGAAGTAGCACAGTGAAATTCCCGCGAAGAAAAGTCCGGAACCAATGGTGAAAGCGAAGAAAAAATACTTCTTCTCATGCCGTTTAAGGGCTGGCATGACGAACTGGCCAATAAAATAGAGAATAAAAGGAAGCGCTAGAGTAATGCCTCCGTAAAGAGCGATCTTCGTCGCCACCGCCAATCCGCCGATCGGCCCAAACGGGTTCAACTCCGTCGTAACACCCGCTTTAGTCATCGGCCATGTCAAGATGGCACCGATCTGCGGAGCTGTCGCAAAGCAGACAATCATCCCAATGACCAAAGACGATCCGGCTCTGATCAACACCCAGCGGAGGTCCTCCAGGTGTTCGAGGAACGATTTGACGGGGCCACCTTCCTCTTCCACTTCCACTTCTACGCGCGGAAGGGAATCTTCGGGCTCATCAGCCATGGTAAACCCGGGACGAAGAAAAGATTGCTAGGATTTGGATTCAGGAACCGAATGCGCCGCTGGCTCACTCGTCCTGGCAAGGGTCTCAGAAGGAAGCTTTTTTGGAGCAGGGGGTGGCGGCGGAGCATCCAAATCAACTGCAGATTCCAACTCTTCCTGAACTTCTCGCGTCGATTTCTTGAACTCCCGGATTCCCTGTCCTAAACCACGCGCTAGCTCCGGAAGCTTCTTAGCGCCGAACAATATGAGAATCGCAGCCAGAATAAGGAGAATTTCCCAACCGTTCAGCATCGCTAACATTAGATTCATAAAACGCTACTTTCAGATTTACTGCAAAATAAGCCACTCTCTTCGATTAGTAAAGCTTCTAAACCCGAGGACATCACGCGGCAATGTGTTAATCCAGACCGCGAGCTATGTCTTGGGCTTCAGGAGCACGAACTCGCCACGGCGGTTTTTTGTCCAAGCCGCCTCGTCGCTGCCGAGAACCGCCGGCTTGTCTTCGCCGAAGCTAACCGTGCTGGCGCGCTCGGGCGCAATCCCCAAAGCAATCAAGTATTCACGAACGGAAAGTGCCCGGCGTTCACCCAAAGAACGATTGTATTCTGGAGTTCCCCGCTCGTCACAGTGACCCTCGATGAGCAACTTGTGCGTCGGATTGCTTTTGAGGTAAGCGGCCACTGCTTCGACTTTTCCCTTATCTGCGGGTTGAACGGTGGAACGGTCGAATTCGAAATAGACCGTTTGCTGTTTGAACGTCTCGCGGTCCACCCAAAAGTTGTCGAGTTCTTCGCGTCCTCCAAGGGTCGTGCCGCCAGTGAGGTCATCACCCGGTCGGATGCTCCTGGGATCAACGTCAACCGGTACAGCATTCCCTCCAGGGCCAACAATCGGTCCTGAGTTCGGGCCTGGCCCTGGCCCTGGCCCCGTCGTTCGGGTAGGCCCGGGAATCGGAGTCGGTGATCGAGGTATCTTTTTGCACCCCACGGCACCGACGGTTAAAATGAGGCTTAAAGCCAAGAATTTCGAGAAAAGCGCGCTGTTCATTTTCAATATCCTTAAGAGGTGGACCTACTATTTCGCCCAACTAGGCTGGGAATAGCTTCCAGAATTTTCGGCGACATCCTTCACGCGTTTAGTCTGAACGTCAAGCAAAGAGAGGACTCGCCGTCCTTTAACACGTCGCGAAAAGATTACCGTTCGGGAATTAGGTGCCCAAGAAGGGTCTTCCCCTGTGGTCAAGACTTCCGCCGTGCCTCCTTGCGCCGGAACTTTGCAGATGGCGAACTCTCTCCACATCGCGGTGAAAATAATCCATTTTCCATCTGGCGACCACTCCGGCTCTGTCGCCCTGGGGACACCGGTGGTCCGCAATCTTCGCATCTCGCCGCCGTTTGCCGAAACCAAATAGAGCGATGGAATTCCATCCTTCGAGGAGACGACACAAATCGTGTTGCCGTCCGGCGACCAACACGGTGAGGATTCATCGGCTCTGGTGTTGGTCAATCGCTTTTCGTTGCCGCCAGTTGCGTCGCAGACATACACTTCTGGGTTGCCATCCTTGCTGAGGATCATCGCGACCCGTTTTCCGTCTGGGGAAACGGCTGCGCTGGTGTTTAAGCCGGGGTGCTTAGCGATGACCTTTCTTTCGCGCGAAGGCAGATCGTGAGAATAGATGTCTGGAAAGCCTGATTTGTAAGATGTGTAATAAAGCATCCGGCGCCCAGGAACCCAGCAGGGAGCAGCGACGATGACTCCATCGGAGGTCACAGCGATCGCATTAGCGCCATCGTAATCGGCGACATAGATCTCGCTCTTGTTCGATCTTTCTCCTTTGAAGGCGATTTTCGTCCGCGCAATTCCCGGCTTCCCTGTCAGTTTTTGAACCACCTCGTCCGCAAACGCATGCGCTTGCGTGCGAAGGTTCGCGTCGGTATATCGAACAGAAAGGAGTGTCGCCTTGTTGATCCGATCCGTCACCCGCCCCTCCAGTTGTCCATTGTTGCTGCCACTGATGTTGAATTGGGCAGTCTCCGGGCTGACCGTTGTGAACCCCGCAACCTCAAGATCGAATTTCAGCACGACCTGAACTTCGCCGGTAAAGCCGCTTAAGGAGATAGGAATGAGCTTCGAAGCATCAACATCCTTATCGATATCAATCTTTGCTTCGGCAGAAAGTGCGTCGGCAGTAGAAACTGCCAGAAACACGGCGATGAGAGTGGTCAGAGAGCGCAAGTATAGAAAATTCATCCAGACGATCTTTTGGCTTTGAGGTTGAAATCAATGATAAAACTTCTTTGGGAATCCGTTGCTCCCAGCGGGAAAGCTGCGACAAATTTAATGCTGTCCAAGACCCGCTGGACCGATTTGTCGAGTGCGGGTATGCCGGATTTCTGAATAACTTTGGCCGTCATGACGTTGCCTTGGCGCGCAATACTCACTTCGACCCGCACGGTCGCTGAATTGTCCGCCAGCTCGCTTGGAGGCATCCATTCATTCTGATAAATGCTTTTGACTATCTGGGTGTAATTAGCGTAAGCCTCGCCTCCCGGTCCTGGCACATCAATGTCGGTTCCCGATGATAAACTTTGCCCAAGTTTCTGCTGCACATTATTCAGCTTGGCCAAATATTTTGATTGCGCGTCTTTCGCTTTGGCATCGGCTTCGGCTTGAGCCTTGGCCTGAGCTTTGGTTGCGAGTTTTTCCTTGTCGGAACTCTCGGATTCTTTCTTAAGGCTAGGTTGAATCGAGGGTTTCTTAGGCTTCTCTTTTGTTGTGGACTCCGTTTGATCGGCTTTTTGAGGCGTTTCTTTGGGTTTCTTCTTGATCTGAGTCGATGTGGGATCTGGGACGATCTTCTTTGGCTGAGGCGGAGTCGGCTCGGGCTCAATGGTCTTAACCGGTTTAGCGGCCTTTGGTGGAGGCTTGAGTGGCGCAGGTTCGGGTGGCGGCTGAGGCTCAACTTGGGCGGAAAGCGGTGGCGGGAGTGCCATTTCCTTTTGAGGAGCTGGGGTCACGGCCGGTTTCGGGCTCCCGCCTCCAAACATTAGATCATCTACAGCTTTGGAAGGAATGAGATCCAAGGTCGGCAGGTTCTTTTGGCTGATCTCGGAAAGAAAAAAGGCAGGGGCGACAAATAGGACCAGGACGAGCAGTGAATGCATTGCCGCCGAAGCGATAAAACATCTTCTGTGGAGCCGGTTCACTTTTGAGCCCTCGGTTTTGTGCGAACAGAGCAGGTGATATGATTTTCAGCACAAATATCTATGACTTCGGCCGCAAATTTTAAAGGGCTGTTCGCGTCTGCGCGAAGATAGACCACAAGCCTGGGGTTGGATCGGGAGCTTCGGACCAGTTCTCGTTCAAGATCAGCCGATGCCATGCCGATGCCATCCAGCAGATATTGCCCTTTTGGACTGACATCGACATTGCGGATATCCTTTCGTTCCAAGGGCCGATCCGCCTGGCCACCTTTCGGCAAGTTCAGTTCCAGACCATGTTCTTGAGTTGATTTGATCGAAGGTGAAATAATGATGAAAATAATTAACAACACAAAGGCCAGGTCGAGCAGGGGCGTGATATTGATATCACTCAGTGTGACCAGTGAATTGCGTTGAGAAAAGCGGCGCATACCAAGTTCAGATCATTCGATGTCATCGTCGTTGAGGAATTCAATCTCAATCCTGGACACCAACGATTGGGCAAAATTGTCCAGTTGGACGGTCATCACTCTCAGGTTATGCACGAGCCAGTTGTAGCCAAACATCGAAGGGATCGCGACCAGTAGCCCCGCCACCGTAGTCACCAAAGCGGCCGCGACGCCAGGAGCAAGCGTCGGCAGATCAGCGCCTCCTTTTTTAGCAACATCCGTGAAGGCGATCATCACGCCCCAAACAGTTCCTAACAGGCCAAGAAAGGGTGCGCCGCTGACTGCAACCGCAAGCAGGATCAAGCCCGATTCCAGCTTGATCGCCTCTTGGGCCACCGCACTTTCGAGAGTTCGCTTGACGTGCTCCATGGCCTTGAGGGAGACACGGCTTTTCCGGCCTTCTCCCGTAGTTGATTTCAGACGATTATTAAGTTCCAAACAGCCTTCCTGGTAAATCGTGAAGAGCGGACAACCCTCCACCTGGATCTTGCGGTCATAGATGGCCAGCACATTTTTTTGGCCTCGGAACTCGGTGTCAAAATAGTGGTTCATCTTCTTGGCGCGCCGCATTTGCATCGCTTTGGAAGCCATGACGGACCAGGCAAAGATCGAAAAAATGATTAAGATGACGATGATCGCTTTGCCTTCGAGCGGAGCTAATTTCCACACGTAAAGCAGTTCGATGTCTGCAAGGAAGTAAACCGGAGTATTCATTCACAGTGCCGCTCAGCCAATTTCTAAGGCCACGATGGTTTAACGCTGATACCCAAAATGGTCAAAAGCTTTCGGGACTTTGAACCATTTTCTACGCAGTCCGTTCAAGCGAAGTGGAGCTTTCCTCACTTGGACACGCATCCACCGGGAAACTATTCGATTTAATTCTACATTTCCGTTGCCTTGCGCTCCGATGGCGCCGCATCTCTTCCGGATCAATCGAACGAGGTTGCCGAGGAGAGAATCTCCCAGACCGTGCGCGCACTGCGCCTCTGAACCCACCCCTACCCCTCCCAGGAGGGGAGCTCTGCTTCAAGGAATTGTTGTCCGTTCCCCTCCCAGGAGGGGTAGGGGTGGGTCGCTTCGTCGCTTCATCGAGAGGGATTCTGCCTTGTTTCGCCCGACACCCTTTGCTAGCGTCGCGGCCCATCACATGAGTTCGCCAAGTGAAACCTCCAATCGTGCGCGACGTGTCAGCTTTCAATTTCAAGAGGGAGGCTTGGGGCTCGTCATTCTTCTCCTCGGCTTGCTGCTGACCTTGTTTGGTGGATCCGTTAAAGTCCCTCTGTTCGAACTCAACGCCGAGGGCCAGCGACAACGGATCTTCACCACGAATGCCGCTGGAGAGCGCGAGCCCGTGGCGGTCGAGAAAAACAAGTTTCTCAACGCTCAAAATCTCGCGCAATTGGCCAAGGACACAAGTTTCATTGCGATCATGGCGGTGGGCGCAACTTTCGTTATCATTTCGGGCGGCATTGATCTGTCAGTAGGGGCCATCTATGCCCTAGCCTCTGTGCTGGGCGCGCTGGTGTTTCAGCGTTACGGCCCAAGCGGACCGGACACTCTCCAGACCGTCGCCGCGGATGGCTCGATGATTCTTTCATCGGGATGGTATGCCGTCCCAGTCGGGATTCTCATGTGCTTGGCCGTGGGCACTGCCGCCGGCTTGACCAACGGTGGGATGATTGTGGCGCTTAAAGTACACCCGTTCATTATTACACTGGGAACGATGGCTATCTTTCGCGGCATCGCCTTCGTCATCACAAAGGGCCAATCGGTCGGGAGCTTTCCGCAGGATTTTCGAGATCTCGTGCGATGGGAGGTTGGCAATGGGCTGAGCTTAATGCCTTTGGCAGTCATGTTGGCGATCATGGTTGTTGGAGGCATTTATCTCTCACGCCTGGCGGCTGGCCGACGCATTTATGCCATCGGTGGAAATGAACTCGCCAGCCGTTTCAGCGGCATTCGCGTCGAGCGCGTTAAGCTCAGCGTCTATGTCTATTCAGGACTCACGGCGGGCATCGCGGCCCTCCTGTCCCTCGGCTACTACGGAGCGGCCACTTCGGGCGATGGCCAAGGCTACGAACTCAATGTGATCGCCGCCGCGGTGGTCGGCGGTGCCAGTCTTTCCGGCGGCAAAGGATCGGCGCTCGGAGCTGTTCTCGGCGCGCTTCTCATTCAAATGATCAGCAGCGGCATCGTCATCTTGGGCATCGACCAAAATTACAGCCAGATTATCATCGGAGCGGTCGTCATCATCGCCGTTGTGCTCGATCAAATTAATTCCTGGCTGGCTAAACGTCGGCTTGCCGCTCGCGCTGGAACAACTTAAAGTCGTGGAAATCCAAGTTGCTTATGAAATTCCAAGTGAACTCAACTCTCGCCGCTCTGGGCCTCGCTATTAGCCTCGCGACGGTTCTCTCGGCTCAAACCGCTAAAAAGTCGTACACGATCGGCCTGGTCGCCAAGTCGCAAGGCAATCCTGTCTTTCAAGCCGCTCGCGTTGGTGCCAATGAAGCCGCCAAGGATCTAGGACAGAAGTACGGGATCACGATCAAGATCGATTGGCGGACTCCCAACGAAGAGGACGCCCAAAAACAGGCCGAAGCGATCGAACAGCTCGCTCTGAGCGGAGCCGATGGGACCGCCGTGAGCTGTTCGGACGCGAATAAGCTCACCGACGCTATTAACTCGGCGGTGAAAAATGGCGTGCCAGTCGCGACGTTTGACTCCGATGCGCCCGCGAGCAAGCGGTTCGTCACTTTCGGCGTCGATGATGTGAAGTGCGGCGAGCAAACCATGGAGGAATTGGCGAAGATAATGGGCGGAAAAGGTGTGGTGGCGATCCTGGCTGGCAATCAGAATGCGCCCAATTTACAGAAGCGAGTGCAGGGGGCTAAGAATGCGGCGATGAAATTTCCTGGAATCAAGATTCGCGACACATACTACCACAAGGAAACCCCTCAAGACGCCGCCGCGAAAGTCGAACAGGTCATGCAGTCCAATCCCGACGTCACGGGCTGGTGCATGATTGGCGGCTGGCCCTTATTTACCGACAATGCTCTCAAATGGGCTCCGGGAACGGTCAAATGTGTTTCCGTCGATGCCCTGCCTCCTCAACTCGCGTATCTGCGAAGCGGGCATGTTCAGATGTTGCTGGCGCAGCAAGTCTATGAATGGGGTTACCGTTCGGTCGAGCACCTCATTAACAAGATTCATCTCAAGAAAAATCCCGCGTCCCTTCGCGATGTGAGCCCTTTGATTCCTGTGACCAAGACCACTGTGGATGAATTCGGGAAAAATTGGGAGAAGTGGCTGCCGAAGTAAGTGTCGCAATCCGTCACCAAGAAGGCGCGAGCCAAACGTGACTTCGCCGTAACCATGCGTTGCATCTAACCCGGCCTTCGCGCTCCGGTTGCAATCCAGGCATCCCGCGGGCCGGGTCGCTGAGCTGAGTCGGCGATTGCAAAAGTCCCGGAGGGACGGTTGAAGCTGGGAATACAGGCATCAGCTCCTGCGGTCGAGTGTGTACCCTTAATCCGGCAGTTGGATGGCCGAAAGAAACGAAGTTCTGAGGCAGCCGCCATTCACCCGGTAGGTGGGTGGCCGCGTTTGCGTAAAGCCCTCGAATTGTTTCTCTTCTTTCGTTTCTTTCGGCTGAACTGCTGTTTTGAGGATAATAGAGCCCCCCCCTGGAGTTGACAGCCGCCTTGGAATCGGTGATTGCGTCACACAACGAGCGGTAATTGTCGGAGTTCTTGTTCAATCGTCCCTTCGGGGCTTGGCCTCTCAACGCACAGAATCCCACCCTTGGAAGGGTAGGCTAGTGTCAAATCTCCCATCCGGGAGATGGTAGTCCCTGCCTCCCGGAGGGAGGCTCGATAATAGCCCAGCAGTTCACTGCTGGGTTGAGTCGGCGATTGCAAAAGTCCCGGAGGGACGGTTGAAGCTGGAAATACAGGCCTCCGCTCCCACGGCCGTGTGGGAAACGCCCACGCTAAATCCAGCAGAAGATTCGCCGCAAAAGAACGCGCAGATCACACAGCATGTGAATTGAGCAAAACCAAGAGCTCAACTGCTCTGCTTAGGGTTATCCAGACATCCGCGCACAATCTCCGTGAGCTTTTGCGAGGGATAAGGCTTTTGCAGGAAGTTAAGGCTCTCGCGCAACGTGAGGTCTGCCTCTGCCATGTCCGTGCTGTAGCCGCTGGTGTAAATCACTTTGAGCTCCGGTCGGCTGGCAAGCAACTGCTCCGCCAACTGGCGCCCGTTAAGCCCATCGGGCATCACCATATCCGTGAACAGCAGATCAATCGAGCTGGCGTGCTCTTGCCAGACACTCAGCGCTTCCGGGCCATTGGCGGCTTCGAGAACCCGATACCCGTTCGACCGGAGGATTCTCGTGACCAACTCGCGCACCAAGACTTCGTCCTCGACTACCAGGATCGTCTCCTGGCCACCACGCGCCGGTGTCGAGGCGCTTTCGGCGTCGAGTCCCTTGGTCTCCTGTCTTTCGGGCAAATAGACTGTCAGTGTCGTGCCGCGATCCAGCTCGCTCGTCACAGTGATCCAGCCCTGGTGCTGTTTGACGATGCCGTAAACCGTGGCCAACCCCAGGCCGGTGCCCTCGCCTATATCCTTAGTGGTGAAGAATGGCTCGAAGATGTGTGGCAAGTCCTCAGGCGCGATCCCGCAGCCGGTGTCAGTCACACTCAAACAAACATACCGGCCCGCCGTAGATTCGATATTCTGCCGCACGTACGCTTCGTCGATGACGACACTAGAAGTTTTTAGAATCAAACTCCCCCCGCCCGGCATCGCGTCGCGCGAGTTGACGGCAAAATTCAAGAGGATTTGCTCGATCATGTTGGCGTCCGCGCTGATCCCCATCGGGTCGGTCGCCAGTTGTGATTCCAGTTGGATGTGTTCGCCGAGGATGCGCCGAAGGAACGTGGCCATGCTGAGGACGATTTCGTTTAGGTCAAGCGGCTTCAACTGCGTCACCTGCCTACGGCTGAAGGCAAGCAATTGCCGGGTGAGACTGGCGGCGCGAGTGGCGGAAGTGGCAATCTGCTTCGTGTCTGCGCGGTCTTGGTCACCGAGCCGCGGCGATGCAAGCAGGAATTCCGCATTGTTCAGGATGACGGTCAGAATGTTGTTGAAGTCGTGAGCAATGCCGCCAGCGAGTTGGCCGACGGTTTCCATTTTCTGAGACTGGCGAAGCTGCTCTTCCAATTCGCGATGCCGGGTGATGTCCGAAGCCAACCCGGCGATGCGATGCACCTTCCCGGCGGCGTCGCGCACAGAAAACGCCCGGTCGCGAATCCATCGCACCTTCCCATCAGGCCGCAAGATTCGATATTCGACGTCGTACTCGCCGCTGGCTTGCTTCGAGGTGGCGGCGGCCAGCACATGCGGTTGATCGGTGGGGTGAATCGAGTCGAACCAGGAACGTGGCGACGCGACCAGGCTCTCACAAGAGCGGCCCCAGATGCGTTCGTAGCCTGGGCTGATGTAGAGCATCTGGTTCTTGTCCGGAGTGGTCATCCAGAACACGTCGTTCACCGCACCTGCCAGTTGACGGAACCGCTCTTCGCTCTGGCGCAGGGTCTCTTTCTGTCCTTCGAGCAAGGCCTCGTTTTGTTTTTGGCTGGTAATCTCGACCAGCACGCCGCGTAGCATGACAGCCTTGCCTCCCTCCAGGACGACGGTGACAATGTCCCGGAACCAAACCACCCGGCCATCGACCGCGATCATTCGGTATTCGAAATCGTGGGACTTGCCTTCGCGCGTCGATGTCAGGCAATACTGCACGGCGGTTTCTCGATCTTCGGGATGGATATGCTCAGCCCAAAAGGTTGCGCTCCGAAGCCAATCGGCGACCGGGTAGCCTAGGAACCGCTCGGCTTGGCTACTCACGAAAGTAAATTGAAACGTGCGCGCGTCGGCTTCCCATACGATCCCGTCAATGGTGTTGACCAGGCTGAAAAATTGGCGCTCGGAACGTTTCAAGGCTTCCTCTGCCCGCTTTTGTTCGGTGATATCGCGGCTGATCCTCGCAAAGCCAAGCATCCGTCCCGCAGCATCCCGGATTGCGGAAATCGTCAGCGACACTGTGATCTGTCCCCTGGCCTTTGTCTTGCACACGGTTTGGAATTGATTGGAGCGCGCGCCGGAATGAATCTTGTTCCGGATTTCCTCCTCCTCATCCAGCCGGTCTTCCGGGACAATCACGCTGAAACTTCGGCCAATCACTTCAGCGGCAGTGTATCCGAAGATGCGTTCCGCGCCTCGGTTCCAGCTCGTGATGATTCCGTCCGTGGATTGGCCGATGATCGCGTCGTCGGAGGATTCCACAATGACGCTCAGACGCGATCGATCCTCCATCAAAGCACGTTGGGTTTCGAGCACCTCGATGCGGCGTTTGGCTCGGTTGGATGTGATCCGCCAGGCGGTGAGGCCAAAGCCGCTTCCCGAAACCGCCAGGGCCAGGAAACGAAACCAGAGCGTCTGCCAGAAGAAAGGTTGCACAACCAGGGCCAGCGTCGCCCCGGTTTCATTCCAAACGCCGTCGTTGTTGGCCGCCTTGATGCGCAACCGCAAGGGGCCAGGACGAAGTTGCGGATACGAAATACTCCGACGCTCCTGGACATCCACCCAGGGTGCGCTCGGATCTTCCGTCCTGTAAGCGAAGCGCATCTTTTCGGGAGCGGTGTAATTCAACCCCGCGTAGTGGATTTCCAATTCACGGCTGCCTGCGGGGATAACGGTGTTGTCTGGAGGAACCCCGATGATCCGTCGCATCGCGCCGAGGTGGTCGATGTAAGTCACACCCTCAATGATCACCTGCGGCGGAGTGGCGTTGAGGTGCAACTGATGCGGGTCGATCATGGCGACGCCCTTGAGCGTGGCGAACCAGAGCCGTCCCTGGCTGTCCTTGACCGCCGTGGATTGATACCCTGGCGTGCATTCGATGCTGGCCATCCCGTCACTGAGATTGAACACCTGATATGGAAGCTGGTCCAGCGTGCCATCGGCCACTCGTTCAAAATCTTTCCGTGTGGCGCGTATCACGCCCCGATTGGAGCCAAGCCACCAGTAGCCCAAGTCATCCTCCAGAAAGCAGGTAATGTCCCGGGCCGGCAGCGCCTGCGTTTGCGTGATGGCAGACCACTTGCCGCCGCGTAACCGCAGAAGCCCAACACCGGACTGGCCCATCCAGACTGTTCCGTCCAGCTCGATGCGCAAACAATTAAGCCCGCGCAAACTTGCGCCATTGGAATCCTTGATTTCCTTCCACGCCTCACTTTCCAGCCGGAATAATCCTTGTGAACTTGCGGCCCACATCGTGCCATCAGCCGGGTTCTGCGCGAAGGACCGCACGCCGCCGAGCGCCACCCTCTCGGCTTGGGTCTGGGGTTTGAACTGCCCGCTCTCAAACACAGAAATTCCTTTATCGCCTCCGATCCAGATGCGCCCTTGAGCATCTTCGAACAATGCTCCCACGCTTTGGCCGCCGCTCTGCTCCGCCGGGATTCTTCGCCACTCGGAAGCTGTGACAATGCTCAAACCAAGACCGAGGCTGCCAGACTCCTGCATCCCGATCCACAGGTTCCCCTGGCGGTCCCGCAGCAGGCATTGGTCGAACCCGTTATACCTAGTGATGTCCGGGTCCGGGACGGGCGAAAACCGGCCCGCTTCCAATCGATGAACTCCCGAGCCGAAAGTCCCCACAAGCATCCGTCCCGGCGCCTCTTCGATGATCGCCCTCACGTTGCGTTCGGGCAGGCCCTCAGCCAAACCGACGGTGTGAACCGTTCGTTTCTTGAAGCGCATTAAGCCGCCGCCGCTGCTGCCCACCCAGAGGTTGCGTTCCTGGTCCTCGAAAGTGAAACGGAGGCGGTCGTATGTGAGGCCATTCGTGGATGTGTAATTGAGGATTTCGCCGCGAGGCGAGACGCGATAAAGGCCGTGAGCACTGATCCAGGAGTTGCCTTCGCTATCGTCATCGATACGCCATGCTTCAGTGGGTTGTTGCGGCAGCTTCAATTGGGACCGAAGCTGGCCCTGGTCGATCCGCAGCAACCCAGACTGATGGCCCAAAACCAACAGGCTGCCGTCACGCGCCTGACCTGCCCAGTTGAACTGATTCGTCACCAGCCCGGCGAGTCCAGAGGCCACCCACCGCTGCCCGTCCCAAGAGCCGAAAAAGCCTTTCTGCGCCACCCAGATCCGACCGGTGCGATCCACATGGCCAGCGTAACCGCTTTTTTCTCCCGGCGGCATCGGGAGCTCGATCAGGCGGTTGTTATCGCTGCGGAAAACTTTTCCATCGAAACTGGTGAGGCCGATCACTCCGGCATTTTCTGAAAACGTCCGAACATAATCCCCTGTCCACCCTTGCTCCAGACCATAGCGAACCCACTTGCTGCCCGTGCGAACCGCCAGTCCGTTCATCGTGCTCACCCAGAGGCGGCCGGAAGAGTCCAAATGCAGGTTGACGATGCCAGCGCTCGGCAACTCGGGCGTGTTGGACGGATCAAAGACTGTGAACTTGATCCCATCAAAACGCACCAGGCCGTTGAACGTGCCGAACCAGAGGTAGCCATCGGGTGTCTGCACCATCGCCGTCGCCGAGTTCTCCGGCAGGCCATCGTCCGTTTCCCAGGCGTCGATCAGGTATTCGCTGTCCCCAGGCACCGGGAGCGGACGGGCCAGCAAAGGATATGTGGTCGCCGACGTGATCAGCAGGAGGAGGGCTGCGGCACGTCTGAGATGTTCGGCCATGTCGGAAAATCTCACGGTGAGTGAAATTCTTCTGATCCGCCGAAAACAAAGCAAGGTCTAATCCGAGCATCTCAGCAGTTCATTTTGGCTTCCGACCGCCTGAAGGCGGGACTACGTACCTATGGAGTCACGGCTCAGAAGATTGACACCAGTCCGATGTGGACTCAGAATGTCCACATGAAAACAGCGACCGTTCGTGACCTCCGAAACAACTTTGCCATGCTCGAAGCCTGGCTCAGTGATGGGGAAAGCATCTGCATCGAGAAACGCGGGGCGCCCATTGCGATGCTCACCGCGATGCAACCTGCTCGCGGCAAAAAAGTGAAGATGCCGGACTTTGCAGCACGGCAAAAGGCCATTTGGGGTGACCGAGTGTTTAGCGAGGCTGAGGTAATCGCCATGCGCAAAGCCGAGCTTGAAGGAGAGGAAGGATGACTGTTTTCACAGACACCTCATTTTTGTGTTCGCTCTATCGGCGACAATGTTTCTCGCCACGGGCCAATGCGTTCATGGCGAGACGCGGTGATCCGCTCCCGGTAACGAGCCTTCTGCTGTTGGAGTTCCGGCAGTCGTTGCGGCTCCAGATTCGGCTTCATTCCAAAGACAAGACCAAGGGATTTCCGAAGCATGAAGCCAATCAGATGCTCAAGGACATGCAGTCGGACCTGAAGGCCAAGGTGCTTGAGCTTGTGCCTGTGGATTGGTCGGATGTGCATCAAATCGCCGAGAATCTGAGCGCGCGCCACACCGAAGCAAACGGCCATAGGCTCGCTGACATTCTGCATGTCGCGACGGCATTGCACCTCAGTGCGAAGGAGTTTCTTACGTTCGATGAGAATCAGAAGCTGCTCGCTGAAGCAGAGGGAATGAAAATCCCGGCATGAGCTGGCCAAGGTCATAGCTCTCCTGTCTTCGCCCACTCGGTGGGATACCCTGCTCCACGATCGGCCATGGCCATCGCCGTGTGCGCCGTGGTTCACGCGATTCACGAAGGCATCGCTGATAACCCCGAAACCGTCGCACTCCACCGAAAGCATCGAGGAATCAACCCTTGGTCGGTAGGACGAACGCAAAGGGCTCGCTTATCGCGCGCGGCCCAATCGCGCGTGAAGCGGGGCGGCCACTTCCGTGCCGTTCGTCACACTGGCTTCATCGAATGGCGCGCCGGCTTGAATCCAGCGAATGACCACCATGATTTCGTCGGACGTGAGTGGTTCTTTGCCTTCCGGTGGCATGACATCGTCGTGATCTCTTGGGAGGAGAATGAGGCGCACGAGATTACTTTCAAAAGGGTCACCGCGCTTGATGGCCACGCGGTCACTCTCGCCGCCTTTCAAAGCGGTCTCGATGACATCAAGTCGATAGCCGCCCTTGTGCTTCGCCGAGCCGTGGCATTGAATGCACTTCGCCTCGAACAGAGGGCGGACCTTCGTAGCGAACATGCTATCGCTCGCGCTGCTGGCTTTTTCGGTTTTCTCCTCGGTCGGCTCAGTCTCGTCGAGCATCGTTTTAACGAACTCCGGCGCGTTTTGGACAAGGTATCTGGACCCGTGAGTGAGGTTGCCACCTTGATGGCCCGCGAGGATGAGCACCACCAACGTGCCGACGAGCAAGCCGCGATAACCGAAAAGCAAACGGCGGCTCTCAGCGCGGATCGCCGCGCTCTGCATCGCCAACGTGAGGACAATGCACACTGGCACAGCCATCCCGAAGACGCGGTGAAGTGAGAGGGTGCGCACATCGTAATCGCCGCTGCTGGCGCGCATGATGCCAAGCACGGCCACAATGGCAGCGCTCGCGAGACTGAACCGCATCACGATGCCGGTTATTTTACGCAGCTCAGCGCTCGGACGGAACAGTGAGTAAATCTCCAGAATGAACGCCATTGTGATGAAACCGATGGGATAATGCAGCAGCACGGAATGAAACGGCGCGAGGAATGGCCGCCAATGAAACAACTTCGACGATGCTGGCGCAGCCGCTAAAAGCGCGACGTTCAAATCGTTTATCCTCGCGTCGCACGCCGCCGTGGAAAAGAAGAACGCGGAGGCCAAGCCGATAAACCAAACAATTGAATGTCTGCTCTGGTTGCTGCTCAGGTGCATTTCTGGGTCGCGTTGGTTTGAATTGGCTTTGCTCCGAGCTGGCTATTGCAGCCTCCAAAGAACAGGCAAATCCGCTTTGGTTGCGATGAGAATTTCACGAATGGCTTGCTTGGTTTCTGTCGGAATTTTCTCAAATTCAGCGCTCTTGTCTTCCCCGGCGAGAATCTGCCAGAGACGATGGTAGAGATGCAGCTTCATCGGACGCGGCAGCTTGTCGAATGCGTCCGAGTAAATGAGGTAACTGCACGGATACTTGAACGTGCGCGTCTTTAAATCGAACTGTCGGAGCGAGCGGCCTTGTTTGTCTTCCGGGCCTTGGCTCTCAAACCACTCAGCAAAATCAGACCTGTCTATGAACCCACCTACCCCAACCCCTCCCGAGAGGAGAGCTTTGTCCGTTCCCCTCTCGGGAGGGGTGGGGGTGGGTTCCGAGTCGCCATGCGCGCGCGAAGTCCGGGGAGTTCTTTCCTCGCCGGAGGCGGTGAATGGGGCTTCCTCGATGAACAAGAGGTAACGCAGAAACGCTTCGCTGATGCTCTTGAGGTAGCGCACATGGCCGTATTGCGCGAGATGCAGAGTGCTTTCGTAGTTCAGTCGCGTGATGAAGTTGTGAAGATGCGTCTGGTGTTCCAGCACGAGCAGCGCCGCGATGTCGCTGCTCGGCCGTGGATATTTTGCCGTGTCACATAGACTGCTCAAGTCGTCCACGCTGGCGCGATAGGCCGGTTCCTTTTCGCGACGATCAAACGCTGCGTCGCCTGCGAGATTTCCACGATGCGCCATACCCTGCGGTGCGCCGGTCACGTACCAGCCGCCCCAGCGTTCCGCGAAAGGCGTGCGATGGTTTACCTGAATGCCGCTGAACAAGTTCACGTCGCCGTCAATCCCCGTGATGAACGAGCGCACCAGATCCCCGGGAACTCCAATGGTTTTGGCCGAGGCGTGGCATTCGAGGCATTGATCGTTCCGCACAAATTTCGGCTTGCTCGATTCCGACTGCTCGATTGTGTAGAAAACGCTTCCGAGTTTCGGGTCCACCGCGGAGATCTCCACCATGGGCGCCCCCGGAATCCAGCCAATGTAAACCTCGTCGTTGAAATAAATCGCGCGTGGGTTGCCCGGAAAGATGCGTGAACGCTGTAGCGAAGTCTTCGAGAAGACAAGCATCTGCGACGCGCGGGGAATTTTGAGAGCTTCGAGCACCGAGAGCAGGTAGCCATATTGCCGGTCGTACGATAGCGTCGCAGCGCCGGCGTCAAGGCGCTTTTGCAACCGGCTCACGACCGTGTCGTCCGTCGCCCGACTGTAATGAATCATATCCTCGTCGAACGGAGCAAGCTGGGTCGATCCCGGAAAATCTTGTGCTCCTCCGGGCAGGGAGAGAAGCGCGAGGGAGATTGCAAACACGCCGGAGTAAACCGCCGATTTTAAGGAGCAATGATGAACAAGCAGATTCATCTCTAATCCGGCAGTTGGATGGCCGTAAGAAACGAAAAATGCCGAAAGAAACGAAGTTCTGAGGCATCTGCCATTCACCCGGTAGGTGGGTGGCCGCGTTTGCGTTAAGCCCTCGAATTCTTTCGCTT
>CAMAWP010000086.1 GCA_945861765.1 Akkermansia muciniphila
CTACTGGCGGACTGGCGAGACTCGGATGTCCAATATGCATCTCTCCATCCTGCGAGCCATGGGCATCGATCGGGAGTCCTTTGCCGACAGTACCACGACGCTCAGCGATTCGATCTTCAGCCGAGGCTGAGAACTTGGGGTGTCGAACTTTTCCTCATAGCCGCAGTGTCTTTCCGCCGCAGCCCGGCTAGTATTGAGAAGGCCGCGACCTTCACAGCAACGAACCCATCCGGAAAAAAAGGAGATGCGAAAGGCCCATTTTGGCTTTCCATCAGGACCTGCTCTGGTTGATTCTGAAGGCCTATGAATGACCAATCGGTGCAGGATATGAAACTCCGGGTCGAAGTGGAACATTTGAAAAGACTTGCTGAGGGAGGCGGATCGGAAGCGCAATGGAACCTGGGATTGATGTATTATCACGGCCAGGGCGTTTCCTCAAATGAAACCGAGGCTGTGAAGTGGTTTCGAAAAGCGGCGGAGCAGGGAATGGGATATGCCCAGTATTATCTTGGACGGCTCTACGATGAACGAGATACAGAGAAGGATGACGTCGAGGCGGTGAAGTGGTTCCGCAAGGCCGCCGATCAAAAGCATGCTGTTTCGGAATATCACCTCGGAATTGCTTACGCAGAAGGCAAAGGCGTGCCCAAAGATAAAGCCGAGGCTGTGAAATGGTTTCGAAAAGCGGCAGACCAAGGGATCGCCTACGCTCAATGTTGCCTCGGGGCCATGTATGCCCGTGGAAAAGGGGTCGCGCAAAACCCGGTGGAAGCGCACGCATGGCTTGAGCTTGCCGCTATGAATGGAACTGAACCAGCGCGCAAACACCTGGCTAAACTTGAGAGCGAGATGAGCCTCCTGGAACGTATCGAAGCCACCAGGCGTGCCCGTCAGTTGTTCGATCAATTGAAGCGGCGGTGAAGGCGGCCCTTCCAGACCTGGATTGAAGGATTAGTGGAGCCTCGCAATGTTGTGGAAACATCCGGGAGGGGATGCTGGATTTCCCCTCGGGCAACTCTCACATTTTTCCGATTCTTCTCGTATTTTCCAGGATCTTCCCGTGATCATCATCTCCACCCCACTTACCCCAATGAAAACGTCCGAAGCACCCCGACAACTGAAGCTGGCTTTCACCCTGATTGAACTGCTCGTGGTCATCGCGATCATCGCGATTCTGGCGGGGATGCTCCTGCCCGCGCTGGGCAAGGCGAAGCGCAAGGCGAGAGAGACGAGCTGCCTGTCAAACTTTCGCCAGTGGGCTTTCGCCGCGAATCTGTACGGAACCGACGACTCGCGCGGTCGGCTGCCGATGTTGGGCGACATCGGTAACAACCCGTGGGATGTGGCCGAGGCCATGATTCCCGCGCTTCAGGATTACGGGCTGACGGTGCCGATGTTTTTCTGCCCGGCCCGGCCAACTGAATTTGCCGAGGCCCAGACATGGATGCAGAAAAACAGAAAGCGAACAATCAATAACAACGAAGATCTCCGCTATTACTACAGCCAACGTTGGACGTTCGGCTTCGCGATCATCCAGCACAGTTGGTGGGTACCTCGCTCCGGCAAACCAGGCTTCCGCGTGATGCCAAGCACGGCGAGGGTGAACACGAACACCGTCGCCGAAGGCTGGCCGACCAAGCTCGAAGATCTCGGCGCAACCCTGAGCCCCATTGTCACCGACACGCTCTACCATGACGGCTTCGTCATGAACCTGTCGCTCGCATGGGGCGGCCATCCCACGAAAAAAGCAGACTCCGGATTTCAGATTCAGGGCGGCGAGGCGGAATCGATCAGTCGCGGTTACGCCGACGGCCACGCCGACATCGCTCGCCGTCCTAATATCGTCTGGCGACACTTTGGCAATTGGACGAGTTTCTATTGATCAGCCTCATTCATTCGCCAAACCGAACGGATCAGAGGGATCGATCCGGAATTCAAGTCACGGATGGTTCCCCGCGCATCGACCCCATCACCTTATTTCGGGATGGAAGATAGGTCAGGCGTCACGGCTTTGGCGTTTGACCACTTCCAGGCTGCTGACCGGGGGCAGGTGCGGGGCCGCCCTGACGAGGTCCACGGCCTCCGGGACCACTTCCTCGGCCGCGACCCTGAGGCAGTTTATCGAGGATCGGTTGCAATGTGGTTCGTTCTCCCTCGTTAAGGGTCGCTCTGGCCTCATTGGCAATGCCGGCATTCGAACTGGCGAAGGTGTTGCCGCCCCGGAACGTCGGCGCGGTCGTGATGAACCAGTCGAAGTACTCTTCGCGCAAGGTTGAGGTCCAGCCGGTCGTGAGCTTGCGCAATTGCAGAGCGTAGTGGATCTGCTCCTCCTGCTTCGCGAGCGCATCAAGCGGCGTTGCCTGCGTTTGCGGGTTGGCCAACGGTGTTCGTGGTTTGTGGGGCTTCGACGGCGCTTCACGCATTGCCTTGACCAGCTTGGTTGCCGCGTTGGGCGATTGCACATAAACCAGCATCTCAGCCAGTTCGAAATTCTCTTCGCGCGTCTCGGCAGGGAACAGAAGATCAAACTTGTCGGCGTAGCGCTTTAACGTGGGTTCGTCCGGACGTTGAAGTCGGATAAACACCAGCGAATAGGCCCTTAACAAATCGAGCTTGTCCGCATAAGGGATCGACTTGTAGTGCACCCGATCCAAAGCCGCCAGCAGGCGCGCGCGCAACTGAGCGTCAGGAGCAGGCGCCTCTTTCGTTCGGTGAATTTCATCGCGTCCGCTCACGCGTGCCAGGGCGGCGATGGCGGCGATGGACCTCCGCGCGTCCGTTTCGGTCAAAGCCTTCTCACGCCATGTGGCGGGATCCTGCCATTCCAATGCGATGCGCGCCGCGTAGCGAATCGCTCGATCCTGATCGCCCAAGTAAGGCCAGACTGTGGCGATGGCCGCCGGGTCCCGGTGGCCGTGAAATGCCTCGAGCTTGTGGCGTCTGTCTCGCTGAGACTGGAGCCGGAGATCGGGTGTCGTGGGCAGGGTGGATTCCTTCCCGGTGTAGCTGATGCGCCAGAGCGACGATTGGGAAGAGCGTCCGCCCAGGACCATGTACATCGCGCCGTCGACGGGGTTGACCGTGATATCCGCCGCGTTGAAAGGTTGAGCAGAGAGGAACACTTCCACTTCAGCCGTGTAAGTTGAGCCGCTCGGAGTCAGATGAGCGGCATAGATTCGGCCATGCTGGTGGTCGAGAAAGAAAAGCGCGTCCTGGTAACGTTTCGGGAACTTCGCACCGTAGCCAAATGTGTTTCCTGTGGGTGACCCTTTCCCGATGTCCACCAGGCTTCCGAAGCTGTCGAGGTAATGGTCCGGCCATTTGCCCGAGCCGTTGCGGAAGCCAAAGTCCGCGCCACTGATCACGTGGTTCAAGCGTGCGGGCCGATACCACGGGTCGCCCATGTCCCATTCCATGTCCGCGTCCCAAGTGAACAGTTCCCCGACGTTGTTGACTTTGATGTCGTATTGATTCCTCAAGCCGCTTCCGAACAGCTCCCATTTCTTTCCCTCCGGGTCGGTGATCGCGATCCAGCCCTGCGGCGCGTAGGAGTTATCCATAAAGCCGGTGTTCAATCGCGGCAGCAGCGTGTCTTCGCCCCAATGCTTCGGCACACGCGACGAATCAATCTGGGTGAGAGCTGTCGAGTTACCGTTGTTGATGAAAAGGGACTTCCCATCCGGCGTGAGCTCGACCGAATGAACACCGTGATCGCCAGCGAACGGGATCTGGCGCAACAGGGTTGCCGTGTCGTTTGAATCGAACTTGTCATCGAGGTTGACATCCTGGACGCGAACCATGCCGCGTCCCTCCGACATCATGTAAAGGCTGTTGAATGCCCACAACAAGCCGTTGGCACGACCTGCATCGAGATCGAGCAATTCGACCCGGGCCTCCCCGGGTTGGCCGGGCGGCGGCACAGACACTCGATAGGTCCGGCCTTCCCGCGACGACGTGAAGAGGCGGCCTTTGGGATCCGCACAGATGGAAACCCAACCGCCCGCCACATTCTCGCTCGGAACCATGTAGATCAGCTCGAGCTTGTAGCCGGGTGCCAGCTTGATGTTGCGAACGTTGAATTCGCCGTAGGTCAATGTGCCGTCGTCCAGGTTCGCTTCGGCGAGCGCGCCGAAAAGGGCGGTGGTGGTGGTGAGAAATCCAGCGATGAGGGGTAAACAGATTCTCATTTGTATGGGTGGTTTGTTGTGGGTTTTTGCATTGGAAACAGTTTGAGAAAGGAACGGTCTTTGCCCGCTCACTGAAACATTTTTAGCGTTGAATCACCGCCCGAAAGAAGGAATGCCACCAGGTCCAATATTTCGTCTTCCTTCAGCGTGTTGAGCAATCCATCGGGCATGAGCGAAACGGTGGATGGTTTCATGCTTTCAATGTCCTTCCGCTTGACGACGACCAGCTTGCCGACGTCGAGCATGTCTTCCATCACGCTGAGGGTCGTTTCAGTCTCCTCTGGCACCCAACCGGTGACGACATCACCGTCCTTCTTCCAAACCACTGTCGTGACGTAGAGGCTGCTGATCTCCTTGCTCGGTTCGATAATATTTTCGAGCAAATCGTGAACGCTGAAAGTGCCGCTGACGCCGGTCAGATCGGGTCCCACTCCGCCGCCGTCCCGCCCGAAATGATGGCACAGCGAACAGGACGTTTCGGTAAAAAGTTTCTTACCTCGATCAAACTCCCGTTTCCCCTTGAGTCCTTTGTTGACCACAGGAACAAGCTCATCAACCTTCCAGTTCTTGACGAAAAGCCTCGTTCCCCGCGCCTGGATCATTTTCCCGGCGGCTTGCTGGTTTTTGACTGGCTGGGCCGATGTGTTCGTTTTCGAGCTGCCATCGGCACGACACCACCCCCAGGTCATCGTCACTGCCGCGGTGATGAGTATCAGTTTCGTGCTCACGCTGGATCAGGAAAAAAGCGGGGGGTTGGTCATTGAGGCATGCGACGAATCTAATCGCCCGCCGGTTTGCTGCAAATGAGATCGTTCCATCACAGATACTTTGACACATGCCAAGCCTGGTGACAAGTCCTGTCGAGTTCAAAATCAGTCCAGAGATTTGGGCAGGAGCGGTTCCGACCGCTGGATCCGCTCCCGCGATGGACGACGAAGTTTTTCCGCATCGAAACGACACCGTTCGCCCCTAGGCCTTACAGCCTGATGACAGCTTTAACGAGCCCGAATTCTTAATCGAGCCACAAGCGCCGCCACCCTTCGTGGCCGAGTTGGCGCAAGGTTTTGATGTTATCCTTGTAGATCATGGCGGGATCGGAGCAAGCCGCCACGGCGCGTTCGACGCTCGCTTCGCGCAATAGATGCAGCGCCGGGTATGGGGAACGATTTGTGTAGTTCTCAATGTCGTCCGGTTCGGTATCGGCGAATTGATACAAGGGATGAAAGCTCGCGACTTGGATCTCCCCGGAGAGACCGAGCCTGTCGGCAACGGCTTCGGCCTCATCCAAGAAATTGTTGTAATCAATGAAATCACCTAAAACGTGAGGATGAATCAGAAGCGTGGTCTCGCACTGGTCCGGATCCGCCTTCTCCAGAGCACGCAGCTCAACGGCGAGATCTTCAAGAAGCACCTCTGGCGATCGCGCCTCACTCACGCGAAACAGAACACGGTTGTCGAGATGAACAGCCTTGGCGAAGGGGCATAAGTTGAGGCCGATGACCGCTCTTTCCAGCCACATTTTCGTCGCAGCGATGGCCTCTTCAGCCGCCGATTCCGTGCGCTCAACGTCCATATGTTCACGGTTCCTGTTGTCGTGGTGGTCACCAATTCGCCCAATGGCCGCCTCCAGAATAGATGAGATAGTTCGTGGTCCAGAGTTTCGAGCTTCTCCAAGTGACAGCGCCGTCGAGCGTGCCTACGTTGCCGCCCGCCGCCCCCATTTGTTTCGGGGTCTTTCCGGCCGACGGAGTGATGCCGGTCCCTTTGTAACCCCCCGTTTTGACCTGGCCTGTTTTGCCGTGAGGGACGGTCACCCACGTGCTGTTCCAATCGTTTTGGTCGGAGAACAACACGATCGTGGGCTCCTCCGTCAGCCTCTTCGGCGAGATCCACGTCACAGGGTCCGGCATTTTCTTGTCGCCGTGGTAATTATAACCGATGTAGTAGCCAATCCCAGTTTGGAAGCGAGTGTCCGGCCTGTCCGTGGTCCCCGGGTAGTGCACGGGGTACAGGTTGGGGCAGTCAAATACTTTGTCGCCGAATTGATTGCTGATGGCGACATACATCTGGCTTTGGATGCTGAGAGTATAGGAGTCGCCCGAGT
This sequence comes from Akkermansia muciniphila, assembly GCA_945861765.1. Classification (GTDB taxonomy): domain Bacteria; phylum Verrucomicrobiota; class Verrucomicrobiia; order Limisphaerales; family SIBE01; genus SIBE01. Next base: position 6,292 of record CAMAWP010000086.1, read on the forward strand.
CGCGAGTTCCGTGGAAAACGCGATCGTTGTTGTCCATGGCATAGAGGTGCGTGGCTAAACCGAGTTGCTTCAAATTGCTCACGCAGTTGGCGCGTTTGGCCTTTTCCTTGGCGGCAGCCAGGACAGGGAGGAGCATTCCTGCGAGGATCGCGATGATGGCGATCACCACCAAGAGCTCGATGAGCGTGAAAGCGAACCCGGCGTGGAATCGGGAGATTTGTTTTGCTCTCGGCGTTTGCGCAAATGGCGTGTTCATGATCTTGAAGGCTCAGGACTGCATTTTGCAGTGGTCGAGTATTCGTCCTTGTAACGTACGGATCTGGTGTTGGCAAGCAAGGACGAGGCTATTAGGGAAGCGCTCAGTGGTTTCCGGATCTTCTCGTAATCGTAATCGTAATCGTAATCGTAATCCTATCCCGGGTTTCCCTGGTGCAACCGGTAATCGGAGTTGGCTTTTATCAAGGCGACCCGCATCGAAACGACGCTCCACAGGCGGTCTTTTCCTGGCAGAACTTCCTCCCCAGAAATCGGCCTTTGGCCACGAGCACATCGAGGTCGGCGGCACTTTCCAAAGCGGAGCCACGGGCATTGTCAAAGGGTAAACTTCCAGCTTTTCGTGGTCGAATCGGCGGTTCATGAGATTACCATTACGATTAGGATTACGATTACGATTACGAGTAGGAAACGCGAGCACGAAAAATCTGAGATGCGCACGGGAAGCGCCTCAGGGCTACTTTAAAGCCGCTTAAGCCGGAACGATAGAGCCCCGTTTCAACCCAAAGGCGCAAAGACGCGAAGACTCAACGAGCTTCCCATGTGGTTGCCAATGAAGAGTGGGTCGCCAATCAGTGAATTTTTTTGTTCACCATGAATTCCGGGGAGCTTCATGTCGTCCAAGTCAACCATTCGTGGTATTCCCATTTGCACGTAGACGTATTATCTGTCACCGTTTAGTCAGCGCATGAAAAAGTGGATTATAGTTCTGATTCTGATCATCGGTGCGGCTTTTGGTTACCCACGCTGGCAGGCTTGGAGAGCCGCTTCGAAGCCAGTCGCGGCATCGGCTCGTACGGCGTCGGCGCTTGTTGAGACGAGGGACATCCAGTTCGCCGTGAGTGCGGCGGGCGAGATTGGACCTGCGGAGCAGGTTTCTGTGAGGCCGGAAGTGAACGGACGGATTTCCGAGTTGCCCGTTGATTTGGGGGATATTGTTAAGAAGGGTGATTTGTTGTTCACGCTGGACGACCGGGATTTGCAGATTGAGAAAGAATCTTCCCAAAAAGAAATCGAACGCGCGTCCCTTCAGTTAAGCCAGGCGGAAAGGAATTACAATCGTTCCGTCAAGTTGTTTGAAGAGAAGCTGATTTCGCAAGAGCTATTTGAGGACACTAAAACGCAGTTTGACCTTTCCAAGAACGCCCTGGAACGGTCGAAGAAGTCTCTTGATTTGCTGAACGATCGACTTCGAAAAACGCGTGTTGAAGCGCCGTTTGCCTGCACTGTTTTGACGCGGCCCATCTCCATCGGACAAGCGGTCTCTGGCTCGGGCGGGTTCAACAGCGGCACCGAGGTGCTGACGATCGCGGACCTCCGCACCATGATCATCAACGCGCATATCAACCAGGCGGACGTGACGCGTTTGAAGTCGGAGCAGGAGGTGGATGTGACGGTCGAAGCGGTGGCGGGGTTAAAAGTGCTGGGGAAAATCGAACGCGTCGCACCCCAGGCCATGATCAAGAACAACGTCAAGGGATTTGCGGTCCGGATCTTGTTGAAGGATGTGGATCCCCGCATTCGTCCCGGCATGACCGCGAACATCAAGATTCCTGTGGGATCCGCCACGGATGTGGTGGCCGTGCCCCTGGCGGCGGTGTTCACGGAAAAGAATTCCGAGAGCGGAATTCCAGAGCGGTTTGTTTATCTAAAGAAGGGGAATAGCTACGAGCGCCGAATCGTCCGCGTGGGGATTTCCGATTTGTTTTTCGCCGAGATACAGGAGGGATTGGGATCCGGAGAGACCGTGATGCTCGAGATGCCAAAGGAGGAAAAAGCGGCGCTGTCGAAATCGTTGGCGCAGAAGGCCGGAATGCCCGGAAAGGGCGTGGGCGGCGCACCGAAACCACCGGGTAGCGCAGCCAACAGCGGGGGCACAGGGGCAGTTGCCGGGACGGGCTCGGTTTCGGCTCCTAAACCGGGCGGCACTTCCACCAGCGTGCCAGCGGGTTCCAGTTCCGCACGCTGAGTGCTAGTCCAACCCTTTAACTGTTTTCAGACATGGCACTGGTTGAGGTTCGGAACATCAGCAAGATTTACCATCTCGGCGGCGAGGAAATTCGCGCGCTGGACGATGTGTCGCTGGACATAGGGTCCGGCGAGTTCATCAGCATCATAGGCCCCTCTGGCAGTGGGAAGTCAACCCTGATGCATATCCTGGGGTGTTTGGACACGCCCACCAAGGGCACGATCACGCTGGATGGGACCATGATTCAGGATGCCTCACAAAGGCAGTTGGCCGGCATTCGAAACAAGAAGATTGGGTTTGTCTTCCAGTTTTTCAATTTGCTTCCCAAGTTGAACGTCTTGCAAAATGTGGAATTGCCCATGATCTACGGTGGCCAATCGTCACGGGAACGTAAGGAGCGCGCGATGGAGGCGCTGAAAATGGTGGAGCTGGAGAATCGCTCAAAACATCGGCCAAGCCAGTTATCTGGAGGGCAGCAACAACGCGTGGCGATTGCTCGATCGCTCGTCAACGATCCGCGCATCATTCTCGCCGATGAGCCCACCGGGAACCTCGACTCCCACACAGGCGAGAACATCTTGAAACTGTTCCGTAACTTGAGCGAGGAGGGGCGGACGATTATTTTGGTGACGCACGATCCTGAGATCGCCGCTGTCACGCCTCGCAAAATCGAGATACGCGATGGGAAAGTGGCGACAAAACTAGACGCCAAACTTGCGGGTTTAGACCGTTCGATCTCGAATGGTATGGGTGGGCATTAAATTTTCATGGATCTCTGGAGCGCCATTAGTGTTGGGTTGAAGGAAATATGGGCGAACAAGTTTCGTTCGTTGCTGACCATGCTGGGAATTATCCTGGGCGTGGCAAGTTTGGTTTCGATGTCGGCTCTCGTTGCAGGGATGGAGAAGGGGGCTCGCGAAGCCTTGATCGCCATCGGCGGCCTTAAGAAAGTGCGCCTGGAACCTCAGGATGTCCCTGTGGACCAGCGGCATTTGAAGGACCAGGCCGTCGGCATCACCATGAAGGACGTCGAGGCGTTGCAACATAATGCCCACTCGATCGAGATTTTGTCACCGGAGATGCGGCAGTATGGCGCGGTGGTCGGTGCCAAGGGCAAAACATTTAGTCCTTTCATTGTTGCGGGAGTGTGGCCGGTGGCGCTCGAAATGGGTGAGCACGAAATTGAGCATGGCCGGATGTTCAATGAGATGGACGACGACATGGCGCGCAGCGTGTGTGTGATCGGCACCGAAACGCGCAACGAGTTGTTCGGGTCGCCCGAGGAGGCTGGTCGTGAAATCATTCCCATCGGGGAGATTATCACCATCAACAACCAAGCGTTCACGATCATCGGGATGTTCAAGCATTATGAGAGTGAACAGGATCGAAAGAAACGGGAACTCGAGAACAGCAAACCGAAGGAGGCGCGTTCGGGGCCGACTCGAAGCAAAGGTTGGCGCGGGGGCGGTCAAGGGAATTTCGTCTTCTGGCTCAAGAACGCCACGGTGTTCATGCCGATGAACACCATGTGGATCAAGTTTCGATCGGGGAGCACGTCGAGTTCCAGTTCCTGGGGAAGGTCGAGTTCGATCACTTACGACGCCGGCGATCCGCGGCTTTCGACGCTCGAGGTCCGGTTGAAGGACGTTGAGAACATGGATGCCGCGTTGCAGCAGATCCGGAATATTCTGATGATCACTCACAAGGGCATCGAGGATTTTGCGTTTCGCACCCAGGAAGAGTGGTCGGAGAACATCAACGCCTTCATCAAAAACGCCCGCCTGAGCGGGGGCATCATCGCCGCCATCAGCCTCCTGGTGGGTGGCATTGGCATCATGAACATCATGTTAGCGAGCATTTCCGAGAGGGTTCGAGAGGTGGGGATCCGAAAATCGGTGGGAGCCACCACGCTGGACATCTTTGTGCAGATTCTGGTTGAGAGCGTGGTTTTGGCGGTTTTGGGCGGGCTTGTGGGGCTGGAGGTTTCGTTCCTGCTCGTGAAGGTGCTTGCCTCAATTTCTCCCACTGACAACGCCCCCATCATCACCATGGGAGCGATGGCGCTCGCGTTTGGTTCGAGCGTTGGAATTGGAGTCCTGGCAGGCCTTTTCCCGGCATTCAAGGCCTCCCGTCTGAGCCCGCTCGTCGCGTTGCGATATGATTGAGGCGACGCACGAATCGAAGCAATCACCGGGCGCGTCATGAATTTTTTCAACACAATGGCCGTGGGGTTCAAGGAGGTCTGGGCTCACAAGTTTCGTTCCATGCTCACGATGCTCGGCATCATCCTGGGTGTGGCCAGCCTCGTGGCAATGTCAGCCCTCGTCAAGGGGATGGAGAACGGAATGAAGGAGACCATGGTGGCGATGGGGGGTGCCGACAAGGTGCTGATCGAGGCTCAAGCGGTGCCAGCGTATCAGGAGCACCGGGCGGATGAATCGACCGGTCGGACGTTGTTCGATGTGGAGGCCCTGCGGCTCAACGCCCCCATGTTGAAGCTTGTTTCCCCGGAGATGGAGATTCGCGGCCCAATCCTGACGCGTGGTGAAAAAATGGTGAACCCATCGGAGTGCGTCGGCGTATGGCCCGAGGTCCTTGAAATGAACCTCCACACGCTGCGGCACGGACGGTTCTTCACCGCGATGGACGAGGAATCCGCTAGCAGCGTCTGCGTGATAGGCACGGGGATCCGGGATGATCTCTTTGGATCGCCGGAAAAGGTGGGGTACGAAATCGTACCCATCGGCGAGCTGATCGAAGTCAATGGACAACCCTTCACAATCGTCGGGATGCTTGAGCATTATGAAGGGGAGCAGGAGAAAAAAGAGCGTGAGCTGGCGAAAAAGGTCGCGGACGAAACCAAGAGTGGCCCTACAAGAATGAAGGGGTGGGGGCGACGCGGTGGTTGGGCCTTTTGGCGCAAGAACTACACGCTCTTCATGCCCCTCAATACAGCCTGGTTGAGGTTTCGCGCTTCGACCGGCACGAACAACGTTCCCGACCCTAGACTGTCGGATATCGACGTCAAGGTGGCTGATTTCGAATCGTTGGAGTCCTCAATCCAGCAGGCTCGAAATGTGTTGATGATGACGCACAAGGGGCTTGAGGACTTTAACTTCAGGACGCAGGAAAACCAGTTGGACAGCATCAATTTGCAGATCAAAAATGCCCGGTTGAGCGGAGGTATTATTGCTGGAATCAGCCTGTTGGTGGGAGGCATCGGCATCATGAACATCATGCTGGCGAGCATCAACGAGCGCATCCGGGAAATTGGCCTGTGCAAGGCGCTAGGAGCCACCGGCCTGGCGATCTTCACTCAGATCCTGGTCGAGAGCGTCGTTATCGCGGTGTTGGGAGCGGCGCTCGGATTGGTGGCGTCAAACGGACTCGTGGAACTGCTCGTGCTCGTCGCTCCAAGCCAGAACGCGCCGGTGATCACGCCCGAAGCCATGGGGATCGCCGTGGCTTTCAGCATTGGCGTGGGGATTCTCGCGGGCTTCCTCCCGGCCATCAAAGCGGCCAAGTTGAATCCCATCCAAGCTCTGCGCTACGAGTAGACCAGAACACTTCCAATCCTTCCCACACAGCGTCCGCACAGCCCCGCTCACGGAGCAGACCCCGAGGATAATCTACCCGATCCCGCAGGAAATCAAATGAGGACTTGATTCGGAAGTAAGGAATCAAGAGAAAAAGCCTCAAGCAAAGGAGATAGCCCAGGTGTCCAATAACAAGAACAGTCGTCGTCATTGCTCTTATCGATGGAAGAACTTAGAGTTGCTCCTATGGATTGGCAGCAACCGATCGCCTTGTTCATTGTCGGGAGCACCGCTTCGCTTCTTGCGAGGGGATGGTGGCGCGAGCACCAAGGGAAACGCAACCGGGGCGGTTGCGGTTGCCCGGGAGCCTCGGCGGGGTGTGGTAAGCCCGTTCCCTTTGTGGTTTCGGGACGCAAAGGGGAGCCTCCCAGACTGAATGCCTTAAAGTAAGGAATTTGGATAACCCCTTGGGCAAACCGCTCTTAGTTGTCGGTGTAAAATGTCCGTTCCCAAGCGTTCTGTTTTGCCCCCGCTTCCCTCAAGAACGGGGCGACCGAGGCCATGTTTAGAATCGTCTCGTTAAGGGAGTGGTAGGGTTGTTTGAGAGGGCGCGCAAAATCCACGAACAGGACCACCCTGTAGCCATCGGTATCGTTCCAGACTTCATGGTTGTAGCTGTCATCGAAGATGAGTGCTTTCCCTTCGGACCAATTGTGAAAATCGTTGGCGATCCGGATCCTGCACTTCTCTTTAGGTTCAGGGACCATCAAACCGAGATGAAGACGAAGCACACCGTTAAAAGCGCCCCGATGCGCGGGGATGTGTTTTCTTGGTGAGAGAATCGAGAAAAAGGCCGTTTTGACCCCCGGAATCTTTCCCAGGAGACGTTTTGTTTCCGGGCAACGTTTGGCGTTCTCAGAGCAGTCCATCCCGATCCCGCTCAAAAAATACGTTTTCCATTGATCGTCCCGAGTGATAGTTCCTGCTTCCTTCAGGATTTCGTGGAAACTCGGCATCTGATCCCTGAACTTCATGACCTGATCAAGCTCCCCTCGAATCAATGGCCAGCCAGCCTCGACACCGGCAACCCAAGGGAAAGAGTTCGGTTTGTAGACGGGCGGATCTCCATGGATCGAAACCTTTGCGATCCCCGATTCGAGTGTATTTTGAAGGGATCTTCCCAGGGCGTGAAGGAAATTTCTCGGCGGGGTCATCGAGTGCCGTCGATGATGATAGTTGGTTTCGATCACCTCGTCGGTTGATGCCTTGTGGGTCTCGTATGAGTGCATGAAGTCGGCGGCGAAATCCAATAACCCAGTGAAGTTGAAGCGTGCTGAAGTTTGGCGGAAAGGTAATCCAGAATCATCAGGATCTAGATTCTTCGCTCATTAATGCCATAAGGTTGTCCTCGGAATCTCGAAAAAAAGCCATCCATAGATCGTGATGCTGCATCTTGGCGACGATGTGGGGAGGCGATTCAAAGACGACGCCCCGCTCGACGAGCGTGGCCGCCGTCCGCTTTGCGGAGGTCACTTTGTAATAGAGAATGGAGTTGCCACGATAAGGCCCCGGTTTTTCAGGCAGCGTCAACATAAACCGCACATTGGCGTAATCGAAAAACGCCATGGAGCCGACCGTGAACAGGTGGGGCATCCCCAGCGTCTGTTGATAGAAGGGCACAGCTCGCGGCAAATCCTTGATGGTGACCGCTATCTGGCCGATCTCTGACAGCCCAATATGTGGGACCATACATGATACAGGTGTGTCGTGTTCAACCCAATCCCAGCTCCTGCTCCAGGCCAGGCTCCAGCCAAGTTTGATCGAGTCGCAGAGACGATCAGGAGCCTGCTGTTCCCCGTTCACTGTCTACTTCTTGAGATCCTTGTCGTCGGCCTTATCTGCTCCGTCTCGTTGCACGGGAGCCGATCGGTTGAGTTCGCTCAATATGATCTCTGTGATGTCCGATTTACCATCCCAATACAGAAAGATCGGCGCTCGATTTGCTGACTCCGACGCGGTGTCGACCACAAACGCGTAGCTCCCGGCCTTCGCGGTGCTGGCGATGGTTTCTTTGATCTCAGCCAACAGCTTGTCTCTCATCCGTACCTGTTGGTCACCGAGCGTGCTCTTGGATGAGCTGTCAAATTTTCGAAGACTATCCTCGATGTCTTTGATCTCGATCAGTTTTTTTTCCGCATATTGCTTGCGTTTCTCCTTTTCTTCGGAGGAGACGGCGACGTCGTTCGCGCTCTCGATCAGCTTTTTGTAGTCTTCGTTGCTTTTCTGGTAGTCCTCGATGATCCCTTTGCGCGCTTTGTCAAAGTCCATCGCCCGCTCCTTCAGCGTCGCGTCCGCCTGCTTGGTCTTCCAATAATTGTCGAACACTCGTTTGAGGTCCATCGTGGCGATTTTGGGACCGCTCTGGGCATGGATCCTGCCGCCATAGAGCGATGCGATGGTGAGGAAAATGGATAAAAAATGGCGAATGTTTGTTCTCATGGCGTTATCTATTTAAGAGAAGCTAATGGCTGTTTGCGTTCAAAACACGAGTGAAGAAATCTCGAGGCTCACTCAGTAGTCCCTCGTGAAACCAACCCCGAACTGGAACCTGCCGCTGCCCTTGTTTTGGTCATCGTGGCTGATCGGTATGGCGTAGTCCAAACGGAGAGGACCGAGGTTGGGGATGTTCAATCGGATACCGACGCCCCAGTTGTCCGAGTAAAAGGGATCCTTGGCGTGTTGGGGAGTGAAGCTGTAGGCTTTTGGATACACGTTGCCGATGTCGTAGAACAGGGCGAAGCGGAGCCGCTCGATAATGGGTATGCTGTATTCCGCCGACCCTAGCCAATAGGTGTCACCGCCGACTGGTTCGCCGTTGATGTCCTTGGGGCTGACGCGCCTGTAACGGTAGCCCCGAAGGGTGTCAAGGCCGCCTAAGAAATAACGGTCAAAAAGGGGCACTCGATCGCTGTCCCCATACTCCTTCACAACGCCCGTGCGTCCGATCGTTTCAAGGATATGCCCTTCAAAAAAGCCTTTAAAATACCACGATGTTCGGGCCTCAAGTTTGTAGAAATCTGAGTCCCCTCCAAACGGCCCGCCTGCCAACTGTCCCGAGAGCTCAGTCCTCTGGCCCCTGTTGGGCAGCAGCGCGCTATTTCGCGTGTCGTGCGCGATGCTTGCCCCAACTTTTGAAACAAGCCGCTTTCCCTCCTCCAAAAGCAGTTCTTCGGATGCGGATCCTGGCCGGATGGTGGTGGTGGATCCGCGCCCTGGCCCCTCAGTGACGATGATGGTGGGGTTCTTCACGGAATCATCGAAATGGATCCCTATGTTCTCGATGGTATAGCTGACGCCCACCTCGAAGTTGTAGGGCAGGGCCTTGGTCAAGCTGAGCCGCGCGCCCGTCTGGGTTTGCTCGTAGATATCGCTCAGGTAATTAATCTCCCTGTGGTAAACGTCCACGCCCAACGCAAGGCGTTGTCCCAGAAACCAGGGCTCGACGAATGAAGCCAGGTAGTCCTGGCGGCGTGTTCCCACCTGGGTGCGCAGACGAAACTTTTGGCCGCCGCCGGTGAAGTGCGGCGGGTTGAACAGGTCGAAATTCCCTTGGCTGACCTCCGCAAAACCAACCACCGCGTCGATGCTGCTGAACCCGGCACCGATTTGGAAATTACCTGTGTTCCGTTCCTGCACGGAGATGACCAGATTTTTCCGGTCCGAAACGTCGGTTGGCTCTACCTGGGAGTTGATCTTTTCAAAGTAATTCAGACCATGCAGGCGGTTGGTGCTGACATCCACCCGGTACATGTTGAAAATCTCGCCTGGGGCCACCGCGAGTTCTCGGCGGATAACACGGTCCTTCGTCTTCGTGTTGCCGCGAATCTCGATTTTCTCTATGAAATTCTGGTTTCCTTCCTCGATTTCGTACACGAGATCCATCGTCCCTTTTTCGACGTTGGCGTTCTTGATCGCGCTGATCTGCGTTTTGCCCTCGTGGTTGACGGTCAGATACCCTTTGGTTTCATACGTTTCCTCGACCGCATCGGTGTTCCTGTTGAGCCCTTTTGGCGTGAACGTCTGCCCGACATTCATTGTCAGCCGTCTGTTCAGCTCCTGAGTGGAAAATAGGGTGTTCCCCTTGAACTCGATTGCTCCGACCTTGTATTGGTTTCCCTCGGAGATGTTGAAGCGAACCACCAACTCCTTTGGCGTGAGGTAGTCGAACTTGACCTCCTTCAAGTCGAAATCGATGTAACCAGCTTCGCGGTAAAATTCAGCCAGCTTCTCCTTGTCATCTTCAAACACTTCGTCCTTGAGCTTTCCGCTCCCGGTAAGCCAAGAAAACATCCAGTGTCGACGCGTTTTGACCGCGCTCCGCAGCTTCTTCTGCTTGAAAGCCGATGCCCCTTCGAAGACCACGTTCCTGATTTTGACCTTGGGAGCCTCCTTGATCTCGAAAGTGACGGTGCCTCTTCCGAGATTGTCGTTGATCACAGGGATCGGTTTGACTTCGGTCTGCTGGAGGCCTGACTTTTGGTAGGCCTTTAGTATCTCCTGAGAATCCGTGAAGATCTTGTGGGCATCAAGGGGTTCTCCCGTTTTCGAAGTGATCTTTTTCAGCAGCTTGGCGGTGCTGAATTTTTTGTTCCCTGAGAATCGGACGTCGGTGAGGACCGGTTTCCCCTGAACAACGTAGGTGAGCGCAAGCCCATTGTCCTTGACATCGCGGACGACGCGAACGTCATGAAAATAACCCGTTCCCATGAGGTTCTTGACGTCGTCCTCAATGGAGTTGGGGTTGACAGTTTCGCCGACCTTAACTCGGATATTTGCGCGAATGAGGGCGTCCGACACGGCGGGAGGACCCACGTGGCTGACCTCGATCTGTTTGATCGTAAAATTGGCTTGGGCCTGGATGGCGTTTAAGCCACCCAGCATGAGGAGCGCGCAAAGCACGCTGACACGACGCAGAGACGAGTTCATCGGTTGTTAATCTACCGGACCGCCGGTGTATCTTCTGAGGATATCTTTGCCGCACTCTCGAAGCGCGTAAAGCCTTTTAGAAAGGTTAGTGGCACATCGCCGGTAGGGCCATTGCGCTGTTTGGCGATGAGCAGGTTAATTGGGATGGCCTCAGTTTCGGGCTGACCGGCCGTCTCCTCGTCATCGCCGCTTGTGGGTTTGTAGAGCAAAGCCACCAGGTCGGCGTCCTGCTCGATCGACCCGGACTCGCGCAGATCCGACAGCCGAGGCTTCCGGTTTTTGTCTTTCTCCATCTCCCGGTTCAGCTGGCTTAGAACGATGACCGGCACGCCGAGCTCCTTTGCCAAAGCCTTCACGCCGCTGGAGATATCAGCAATTTCCTGCTGCCTGTTCTCCGCGCGGCGCGCTGTGGAGTGAAGGAGTTGAAGGTAGTCGATCACGAACAATTTGATGCCGAATTGTTGAGCCATCCGCCGTGCTCGCGCTCGCAACTGGAGAATCGAGAGACCCGCCGTGTCATCGATAAACAAGGGGGATCCCGCCAGTTTCCCCGCCGCGCCCGTCAATCGGGGGAAGTCGCGCTCCGCCAGAAAACCATCCCGGATGTTCCTCAGGTTCACCCGAGCCCTCGAACAGAGCATGCGCAACACGAGGGAATCCGCTGTCATCTCCAGGCTAAAAACTCCTACCGGCACTTTTTGGTCCAGAGCCACGCTCTCCGCCATGTTCATCGCCAGCGATGTCTTTCCCATGCTCGGCCTTGCCGCGATCACGACCATCTCCCCAGGGTGAAGGCCTGTCGTCATCTTGTCCAGGTCTGGAAACCCGGTGGACAAACCGGTCAACATTCCCTGGCGCTGGTGGTATTCCTCAATCGTCGAGATGGCGCGGTGAACCAGTTCCTTAATGGAGGTGCTCGCCGAATCCACACGCTCCTCACTGATCGTCAGAATGTCCCGCTCGACCTCATCTATCAGCGCGTCCACTTTGCCCTCGTGCTCGTAGACTCGTCCCACCACCTCCGTGCAGGTGCGGATCATTTTGCGAAGGATGTACTTCTCTTTGACGATTTCTATGTAGAATGACAGGTTCGCCGCCGAAGGCACGGAGGCAACAAGATTGGTGATGTACGCGGGCCCTCCAACCACGTCAAGCTGCTTGGCATCCTTCAAGCGCTGAGTGACTGTGATGAAGTCGATCGCATCCTTTTTGTCGTACATCTCCACGAGAGTTTCGTAAATCGTCTGATGCCGTAGGTCGTAAAAGACGGCGACGCCGCTTTTGATCTTCTCGATGCACAACCCAATCCCTTGTCCGGGATCCAGAAGAAGGCAGCCCAGCACCCCTTGCTCGGCTTCGATCGAATGAGGGGGCAGTCTGTCCACCTTAAATGGATCGAGCGACTGCTTGACGCGTTTGGTGCGTTTGAAGTCTGCCTTTTCGAAGCGTTGATCTGGTTCGGTCTCGGTGTCCATCGAAGCGTTCCGGGAGAATGGGGCGTCACACCCCGGTTCGGCGAGCGTTATTTTTCTTTCAGCTCAATTTCTCCACTCCAGTTGTCTGGCAGTTCCTCGGGCGACATCTCTTTGAGATGCTTCATGATGAACTGAGATGGACCGTCGTAAGGATGCATTTCGATCGTCTTCTGGAACAGTTCTTTGGCTTGCTCGAACTGCCGGTTCTTGTAGGCGTCGAGCGCCTTGGCATAAACGTCCCGCCACGCTTGGGTTTCCGCAGCCTGCCCGATCGGACCCAAAAGCTCATACACTCTCACTGCCTTGCCAAAACCTTTTAGCTGAAAAAGACCGCAAAAACGGGTCGAAAATTTGTCTTGAACTCGATCGAAAACGGGGCCGGTGATCAAGAGATCCGTTCCCAGGTATTTGTTTAATCCCTCCATGCGGGCAGCCAGGTTGATGTCCTCCCCAATCGCCGTGTAATCAACCCGGGTTGAGCTTCCAAAATTCCCCACGTTCGCGACTCCGGTGTGGAGCCCGATTCTCGTGCGTGTTTCGGCGTCGCCCTTCTTGACTGTAAACTCAGCCGCCTTGAGGCGATCTCGCAATAGCAGGGCCCCTCGACAGGCGAGTTCGCAATGCTGAGCCTGCGGCTCCGGCGCGTTCCAGATGGCAAAGATGGCGTCCCCGATGAATTTCACGACCGTGCCTTCGGTTGGGTGCAGACACTCGCCAACCGCTGCTTCAAAATAACGGTTCATGAAAGCCGCGAGTTCGTTCGAGTCCATCCCCTCGGATATGTTCGTAAAGTTTGCGATGTCTGAAAAGAGAATGCTCAACTCCTGCTTTTCGGCCCCGGGTTGCAGCAGCTTGGGATTCTTTGCGATCTGCTTAGCGCGGGCAGGGGAAACATACATCGACAAAGATTGCTCCATCAGCCGACCGCCGACGTAAAGGCTGACTGAATTCACGATCACCGAGTACACGAGAGCGATCGGGATTTGAACCAGCACCGGAATCAGCCAAGCCCACCAGAGATGGTAATGCACAAATCCGTAGTAGCTCCCCGCCGAAATCCCCACCATCGCCAGCGCCGCGATTCCCGTCGCATACCAGGGCCGACAGAGCGCCAGGCCGCCGCCAAACAGAATGCCAGCCAGCAGGATCAGGGAGTGCTCGTAGATCGGTGGCAACCGGGTGAGCCAGTTGTGATGCACCAGGTTCAGAAAAACGGTCGCCTGCACATCCACCCCGGGCATGTAGAGAGACCCCCCGCTCGTGATCCATGCTGAATACGGATTCCGATACTCGTCTTTTCGTTTGGCGGCCTCCTCGGTGTGGATGTTGGCTCCGATAAAAATCATTCTTCCTTTGAAAAATGCCAAGGAAGCTTTGTTGGTTTCAGCCACGTCCAGCGCGTCGCGATAGCTGATCGCGGGAAGGGAGTCCGCTGGGCCGATGTAGTTGATCCACCGCTGAATCGCTCGCTCTAACTCCGTTTTCGGGAGGTTCTTGGCACCAAAAGCCTCGGCGGCGGCCCAAGCCAGGGTAGGAACTGGGGCGTTTGGGTCGAAGAAATGGCGCCGAACCATGATGTCATCGTCGGGGTCCGTTTCCGCTACCCCGAGTTTCTCTTCGCCGACCGCATCCATGAGCGCTTCGGTCGGAAGGCTGACCTGGCCGGCTCTCTTCCCAAGCAGCCCCTTCGTCCAGTCTGCGGCGATGACCACGTTCCCCAATTCCTTCATCGCCTTGGCGAAGTCTTGATCCACTGACGGGTCTTCGGACGGGTCGCTGAACACCACGTCAAACACCGCTCCTTTAGCGCCCAGCGCCTTCAGTTTTCGCAACAACGCGGTGTGCAGCCTGCGATCCCAAAGTTTTCCGAACTTCTGACCCAACGGGGCGTAACTCGACTCGTCCATGTAGATCATGAGGACTTCGTTCACGTTGGTGAGCGGCGGGCGAACGAAAAGAAGGTCGTAGCTCTTCGAGGAGATCTTCGTCGAAAACTCCTTCATGCACAGGACCAGCCCGACCAAGGCAACGACGATGGCACCGATGATGGCTCCCGAACTTGCTTTGAAGAATTGTCGAAAATTCATGTCTGATGTATACGCGAGGATGCAACCTTCTGACCGCAGGCTCAAGCTGCGAAAAACCAACCTTCCTGGTTCGGGTGCAACTCTCGTTATCCGAGGTCGCCTCCCCTGACGCGGGTATCCCGCCGCTTAACCACGCTGAAGTGACTGACATTTTGGCGATAAAAGCAAGGTAGTTTGTCGGCCATTGTGGCACTATTTCCAAGGAAATACTTACGTTTGGATGCGAGGGCTGTCAAAAATGTCGAGTGTTCGATGAGTTCGTTGACTTTGGCAGCCGCATCTTACCCATTCG
>CAMAWP010000087.1 GCA_945861765.1 Akkermansia muciniphila
CCTGGTTGCCTTTGTCTGACCAATCGGTACGCAGGCGGAGCTGGCCGTGAATGGACTCGGAGGCGAGTTTGGAGTGGTTGGACCCTAGACTGGCCAAACGGAGTCGAAGCCCTGTTGTTTCACCGCGCAACTTTAGCAACTCTCTGGTGTCTGGGTTCAGGCGATCGCCTTCGCCGCGAAGCACTGCGAGTTGGCGTTTGGCTTCGTCGCGGTCGCGCGTCAACTGGTCCATTTGCTCGGCAATTGAAGCTTGTTGCTGCTTGAGGGTCTGAATTTCGGTTCGCGATATTGAAGCCTGGCGGGGTTTGTAGATTCCCGTGCCAACGGCGGCGACGAGTGTGGCGGCGATGAGAGTTTTTTGTAGTGTAGTCATGGCGATAGCTTTCGTGACAGTTGCGGTCGCGGTCGTGGTGAGTGTTGTTCCGGCGAGAGCGGCGGCAGTGGAAATCGTGAAGGCTAATCCAGCCGGCGCGGCTTGGACGGCATTGGCCGAGATGATGACGACGAGTCCGCTCACGCCGACGGTGACGCCGCGTTTGGCGAAGAATTCGCGCAGACGTTCCACGGCGCGGCTCACGCGCTTTTGCGCGGTGTCGCCGGAGGTGCCGAGCGCCGCGCCGACTTCGCGCAGGGATTTGTTCTCAAAGTAACGCAGCAGAACGGCGGTGCGGTCGGTGTCGTCGAGCGCGTGCATGGCTTCGTCGAGCAGCGGTTCGATGTCCGTCCAGTCGGCGGCGGTGGCGTTCATGGCATTCATCTCGGTGGCGATTTGTTCGCGCAACTGACGGCGAGCTTCGCGGCGCACGACATCAATCGCCTCACGTCGGGCGACTTGATAGAGCCACGCGGTGAGGATGGTGTCGGGCGCGAGTTGCTGCGCCTGGCGGGCGAGTTTGAGGAAGGTGGATTGGGCGACCTCCTCGGCCAGTTGCGGGGAGCGGACCTGACGAAGCGCGGCGGAATGGACGAGCGCGAGATGACGCCGGACGAGTTCGGCGAAGGCGTCCTCGGCGTGGTGCCGGGTGTAGCGCGCGAGCAGTTCGAGGTCAGTATCGCTCATGTTCAGAAGGATAACGTCGCCGGCGGCGGGAATCCGACATGGAATTTCATCGGACACGCGAAAGGAGTTTGTGCCAGCCTGGATCTTGGCGCGCTCCACCCGCCGGGAGGGACGCCAAGCTCCACGGCCGGCGGGGACGCCTGCCGCCATCGCATCAATCGCGGAACAGCCTCTGCGCGAAGTCGTGGAGGCTGCGACGCCACGTCTGCCATTCGTGGTCGGTGCTGGCGATGAACCAGAGCAGCTTCACGGTTGGGTGCGATGGCTAAATCTTCGATGGCATGCGACCAGCGCGACACCCGAAACCAGCAGCGTGCCGGCCCACATCAGCGAAATCATCAGCTTGGCCGTCTGCCAATCGGCGGAGACGTAACCTTGGGCGATGTAATCCGGACCATAAACGATTCGCGCCACCACGCATGCGACGATTTTGATCAGACCCACCGTGAGCGCGCCCAGAACAATCGCCGCATACGGCTGGCGCAACCGCAGCGTGAGCCAGGGCACGAGCCCCAACGATGGGGCAATGCCCAGAGCCGCCAGAATGGGCAGCGGAATGTTCGATGACACACTGGCCGACCAGCCCAGCAGCGAGAACAGCACTGCGTTGATGACGAGATAAACCAGCAGCGCACAAAATCCTTTTCTCCATTGCGCCGCAGATTGAGGCTCGTGGCCTGGACGGAACGCCTCGGTCGCCAGCCAGGCCGCGCCCAGCGCCAGATACAGCGTGGCGATGTCCGAGTTGCTGTCAGCTCCGGCCAGCAGCATCGGCATCGGGAGCAGGAGCGCGAAGCTCCACGGCATCAGGAGCCGGCGCAGCTCCGTGGCGAGAGACGGGGCGGTGGTGGCATTCATGGGCGTATTGTAGAGCTTCTTGCCTCCAGTGCCGAGCCAAAATTTGCCGCCCAGCACGGACGCCAACGATACACCAGCACCTTGGCTTTGTAGTCTTCTTCGACGAACACGAGATACTCGCCGTCCTTGCGCTGGTGGGCGGTGATGCCGGTGAGGACGTCGATCCAGCCGGCGTTCTTGTTGCCGCCGATGGTCTCGCCGGGATCGAACACGCCGACTTCCGCGCCGTCGCTCAATCGGTTCACACCGATGCGACCGCATTCCTTCCAACCGCCGGTGAAGACACAATCGCCGACCGCCGCCACGCACCCGGCTTCTTTGCCGACCGGCGGGGCCAACGATACGGTCTCGCGATTGCCCTTCAGATAATCTTTGCAGATGAAGACGCGGCTGATGTGGCGCATGTCGCTGCTTTCGTCGGCGACAATGAGCGTATCGCTGTCGTCGAGATAGACGACGCGCGCGATTTTCTTCACGCCCTTGGGCGGATCGAGCACCGTGATCTTGTCGGCGGCGTAAATGGGAGTGCCATTCGCGTCGAGCCCCTGGAAGTCGTAGCGGAAGAAACCGTAAGCCATCCAGATGTTGCCTTTCTTATCCACCCAGAACGGGCCGGACTTCACGCGCTCGGTGTTCGGTGCGAACTCGTTCGCCTGATAATCGCCGTAATCGCCGAACGCGCGCGTCATCCTGGGAGCGTCGGCATCCTTGCCGGCGTTTTGTCCTTGGGCCGGTTCGCCGGGAGGGATGCCGGCGCTCACGGGTTTTTGGACCACGACTTTGCTCACGTCATAGAACAACACCTGCTGCCTCGGGCTGGTCTGCGAATCGGCGACCATGAGCTGCCCATCATTCGCCAGCGCAAGCGCCATCGGCTCGAACAGGTCCGGGAACTTCACAAACGCGCCGTCACAAGTGATGCCCCGGGGTTTGAAGTCGTACTCGTGAAACTTCGGTTCCACGTAATCGAATTCGACTTTCCAGGTGCGCCCCGCCTTGTCCTGCACCGCCAGGCTGTTCGGGTTCACGTTGGTGTTCCGATCACCTCGCCGTCCTTGTGCACGCCGAACTTCTTCCCACCTTCGTCCCAGTGACTCCAAGTGTTCACCGTGCCATCAAATTGCACCTTGGTGTGGATGAAAAAGTTCTGCACCCAACGGTTGCTCGCGCAGGAGAACGTGTTCCCAAGCCAGGAGACGGAGTAGTTCAACGGTTCAGCCGCTGCTGCCGCCGTCACCGAAGCCAAAAGCGCGAACAGCAGTTGGAGATTTCTCCAGAGTGTGGACATAATTTTTTCGGGAGAGAGCCAATCGCGATAGACGAATGCTTACTTGACGCTCTTCCAACTCGCGCGGCTGCCGTCGATGGCCATTTGAAAGCGGAGTGATTCGATTAGTGTGGCTTCGCTGCCGTCGGGTCGGATGACCCACACGGGCCGTTTGTCCGCCGGCTTCTCCGAATACATCTTCATCATCCGCTCCTTGTTGCTCCAGTAACGCTCATCCGTGCGCCGGAAGGAAATCCACTTCCCGTCCAGGGACCACGCGCTCGGGGTGCAAACGCTCGTGCTGCCGAACTTCGTGAGCTGCCGCTGGCGAGTGCCCTCAAGATTGATGACGAATAATTCCAACGCATCGCCGACGGGGAACGAATAGACGAGTTGCTTCGAGTCGGGTGACCAGTTCGGAAACGTTGCGCCGACTTTGCTGATTTCCTTCACCACCTGGCGCTTGTTGGCCCCGTCGTGATTCATGACGAAGACCGTTACGCCGCCGCCTTCGTGGCCGGTGTAGGTGATGAGTTTGCCGTCGGGCGAAAGCGTCGGGTCGTGTCCCTCGCCGAGAGCCTGCTCGTCGCTGCCGTCGGGTTTGATGCTGGCCATGCCGGGCTTGTCACCGTGCTTGCCAAAGACAATGCGTTCGCCACGCGGCGTCTTCTGCCAGCTCGGCATGTAACAAACGTCGGGCGTGCGATTGAGTCGGCGCAACTTCAATCCGTCCGCGTTGCAGATCCAGAGATTCGTCGTGCCCTCGCGATCCGACATGAAGCAAATCTGTTTTCCGTCCGGTGACCAGCATGGGTAACGGTCCTCGGACTTGGGCGAGCGCGAGACGTTGAACAGATCGCCCGTGGTCGGGTCGGCAACGAACACCTCGGTGTCGCCCGTGCGGACGGAGGTGACGAGAAGTTGGTAGCCGGTGAGGTCCGCACTCCAAACGATAGTGGCGGCGCAAAGCAGAGTGATGGTGATGGCAGTGATGCGTTTCATGGTCAGTTCCTTAACTCACGATCGGCCACTTGAAGGTCGAGTTCAGCGCGATGCGTCGGCCATTGGCCGATGACTCGCGCGCCGCCGTGATGATTTCCAAAACGTGCAGCGCGTGCTCCGGCGTCGCGAGCAGTTCCTTGCCGGTCACCAGACATTCTGCGGCGAGCGCCGCGCCCTGTTGCCAGACATAGCCCTGCGCATCGGTGACATGACGCTCCAGCTTCGGGTGGTCGTGCGTCGCGAAGTCCACGCCCAGCGGCGCCCAATCGTAGCCGACCATGCCCATGAACCCGGCCGAACCGACGATGCTGATGGTGTGCCGCGTCTCCTTGCTGCCGTCGTGGCCGTGCGGGTTGAAGTAATTGAAGCCTGACTGCACATGCGAAATGATCCCCTTTCCGTGATCGAGCAACATCATGGCGTTGTCTTCCTCGTTGACTTTAATTTTTCCCTTCTCGCGAATGTCGCGCTCCGGCGTGACGATGCTTAACATCGCGCTGACCCGCTTCACCGGGCCGAGCAGTCCGGTGAGGCTGGTGAGATTGTAAACCGCGAGGTCGGGCAGACTCCCGCCGCCCTTCTCGTAGAAGAACGACGACCAGTTCGGGCCTTCGTGTCCGTAATCCGCGTGCGCCGCCGCGACGCGACCCAGCTTGCCCGCCGCGAGTTGCTTCGCCATGAAGGCGAACTGCGGACTCTGCACCGTGATGGGCGCGCCCCACAGGCGCAGCTTCTTCTTCAAGGCCAGTTGCAACAGCTTCTGTCCGGCGGCGAGCGAGTTGGCAATAGGCTTCTCGCTCCAGACGTGTTTGCCCGCTTCGAGCGCGCGACGATTGATCTTCTCGTGCTCCTGCATGTCGGTGGTATCGACGAGAAAATCGAACGGCTCGCCCGCGAGCATCGCGTCGATGTGTGGATAATGATGCGCGACCTTGAACCGCTCCGCCTGGCGTTTGGCGCGTTCCGGCTTGATGTCGCACAGACTCACGACTTCGACGAAGGGCGACTTGGTGAGTTGCGGAAGGTATTGGTTTGAAACGCTGCCGCAGCCAATCAGCCCGGTGCGGATGCGCTTCACCGGCGCATCCGCCGCGAGCGCGTTGAGCGCGCCCGAAGCCAGTGCAGCCCCGGCAAGCAGGGTGGTTTTAGTGAAGTCACGACGAGTGAGTGCAGATGATGTGTTCATGTTTTTGATTTGAGTGTTTGTGGTTGATTCGATCCATTCGGAAATTCCTGGCACGCTCTCACCGCCGCGCCGATCCAGCCGGCGTCCACGCCCGTCCCTGCTCGCAGGATCGGCAGGTCGCGATGCAACTCGGACCAGATGTGACAGCGGGTGGAATCGATAAAGTGATCCCAATACGGCCCGTCGCTCAGGCCAAGCCCGCCACCAATCACGACCGCTTCGGGATCAAGCACGTTAACAAGCAGGGCGACCTGCGCCTCCAGCGCTTCACTGGCACTTCGAACAATCTTTGCGGCCATCGAACTGCCGGCAGTGGCGGCGGCAAGCACTTCGTGGCCGGTGGCCACACTGCCATGAAGAGCGTTGAACCGCGTGACCAGCGCCGACCCGGCGGCAATTTCCTCCAGAGTGCGCTGGCTGACATGGCCGCATTGCTCGCAAGGAATGCTCAACGGACTGCTCCCCATCGTGCCCGTCGCTCCACGCGCGCCGAGAAACGGTTTGCCCTCAAGCATGAGGCAACAACTGATGCCAGTCCCCACCGTGACGTAGAGGAAAGTCCTGAAGGGTTTCGCCGCGCCGAACAAGGATTCCGCGAGCGCCGCGGCGCGCACGTCTGCTTCAAGGACGGCGGGCGCAATCGTGCTCAGTTCCTCGCGCACGGGTTGGCCCTGCCAGTGGATGCAATTCGAACTCGCAACCTTGCCGTCGCGGTCCACCAATTCGCACACGCCCAGACCGATGGCATCGACGCGCTCCGTCGCGCCGGCGAGTTCGCGGGCCAGACGCAGCACATCATCGAGCACGGGGCGGCCACCACGGTGGGCCAAGGTCGGCGTCAGGCGTTGAGCCAGCACGCGTCCCTCTGGGAACTCCATCAACCCGGCGGCAATTTTGGTCCCGCCGACATCAATGCCGATGACGTGCCGAGTCGAACTCTGAACAGAAGCAAACAAAGGGAACGAAGATGAATTGTTCTTCCGCTCTTCGTTCCCTTCGTTTGCTTCTGTAGAAGTTCCCCTCACTGGTTCGCTCCCGTTAAGATCATTCGTGAGATGCCATCCACCAGTTTCATCTCGTGAAAATGGATGATGAGGCCGAGCGGCACATCAAGCAGCTTCATGTAACTGAGCAGGCACGCCTTGTGGATCGGCAGGATATCCTGCACCGACTTCAGTTCGAGCAGCAAACAACCCTCGACCAGCACATCGAAGCGCAGCGGCTCTTCAAACGTGAGCCCTTTGTATTCGATGCGAATCAGGCGCTGATTCACGGCGGCCAAACCGCGCAAGCTGAGTTCATGGATCAGGCATCGCTCGTAAATGCTCTCGACCAATCCCGGCCCCTTGTGGCGATGAACTTCGATTGCGCCTCCAATGACGACCCGGCTCAACTCGTCCGCTCTTTGAAACAATGGGTGCATGGAATATTTCTACAGAATGTAACAAAGGAAACGAAGGGATTTGTGATTCATGCGGTCTCTTCGTCTCCTGTGTTTGCTTCTGTGAGCATTGCTTCTGAATGAATCCTGTTGTTCAGCGATGCAGCAGCCGCTTCATCCAGGAAAAGATTCACATTCGCGTGGCCTTGCAGGAGCGATGCCGGACATTGCGAGCCGCGTGTGCCCTCGACCATCGCCTTCACCGCCGCCGTCTTGTGCGACCCGTAGGCCAGGACGAGAACGTGCCGCGCCGCCAGAATGGTTTTCAAGCCCACCGTGACGCCCTGCGCGGGGGCGTAATCGCCGCCGAACCAATTCCGGTTCGCCTCGATGGAGATCGTTTCCAAGTCGAGCAGGCGGCCGCTGGAATCCTCCGCGCTGCCGGGTTCGTTGAAACCAAGATGCCCGTTCTGGCCGAGGCCAAGGATGATGACATCCAGTCCACCGGCCTTGATAATCTTGCGTTCGTGCTCCTGGACACTGGCCAGCGCGTCCGCTTCCAGCGAACTGACAGTGTGGAATTGCGCGGGCGGAATCCCCCAAGCCTGCTGCACGCAACGGCGCATCAGGTTCGCGCAGTTGCGCGGCTCTTCGAGCGGCACACCCACGTATTCGTCGAGTGCGAACACGTTCAGGTGGGAGAGCGTCAGCCCGCGTTCGCCAATGCGACGATAAAGTTCGATGGGCGTGTTACCCGCCGCGACCATGACGGTGCGGGTCGTCGGTGCGGTGAGCCAGCCGGCGAGGCAATCGGTTGCCGCGACGTTGGCGACGTCCGCGGATGGATGGACGCCCAGCTTCATTTCGCTTCTGCCACTCCGCGTGACAAGGCCCGGATGTAGGCGGCGTTGCAGCCGCAGCAGCCGCCGAGGAAGCCGATGCCTTCCCTTTTCGCCACCTTGCCGAAATCGAGAAACTCCGTGCGTGACACCTGGATGGTCTCCAGATCATCGGGGAACGCGGGCAGCCGGGTGAAGCTGTGGCAGGCGTCCGTCGTGTGAAACGCGGACGGCTGTGCGGCGAGCGGCACGTTCGTGGCGGCGCGCATTTCGCGGAGCAACGGCAACATGCGCTTCGGGTCCTGCTCGCAGTTTGCACCGACGGCGATGGCGCCGAGGTCGGCCATGACTTTGGCACATTCGGCGGGCGCGTGGCCGTCGGTGCATTGCGTGATGAGCGGACGGAAGCTCATCGTGGCCACGGCGGGAAGCCCGGCGGCAGCGGCGCATTCGAGCGCGATCTTCATCTCGGCGAGATGGAAGAAGGTTTCGAGGATGAGGAAATCCACGCCCGCGTCCTTGAGCAAACGGATTTGCTCCGCGATGTGATCGCGGGATTTGCCGAGCGACTCCATGCCCTCGCGTTCGGTGAGCTGGGTGCGCGAGACGCTGCCGGCGACGAGCGCCTTGTCGCCCGCGACTTCCTTGGCGAGCTTCACGGCGGCGGCGTTGATGTTCTCGGTCTCCGGGCCGTAGCCGGCACGATTGAGCTTCTCGCGCGTGCCGAAGAACGTGAGCGCCTGGAGCACTTGCGAACCAGCGTTAAGAAACTCGCGGTGGAGTTCGCGCAGTGCATCGGGCTGTTCGATGGCGACTTCGGGCGTGAACTGGCCACTGCCGCGCCCGGTGCCGACCTTCTCGCGGCCGGAGCCGCTGTCCACGTAGCCGCGACGTTCGAGTTCGATGAGATAACCGCCGTCCCCGAGGACGACGCCGGATTTCAATAGTTCAGTGATGGGTTTCATAAAAAGCTGGGCTTACAGAAGCAAACAAAGGGAACCAAGAGCGGACTGAAAGCTGTGTCCGAGTGGCTAGTGCCAAAGTCGGAGGACCACGCGTGCGCTGTCTGACATGGGTTTGCATTTCTCTCCCGCACTTTGCAATTCCAGTTCATACTTTGTTCCCTTCGTTTCCTTCTGTAGAAATTTCAGCCGTCCGAGCCGGAGCAGTTTCCCACGACAGCGCCGCGACCGACGCCAGTGCGCAAAGGATGCCGATGATTTCGCGCTGTCCCACTTTTTCCCCCAGCAACAGCACCGCGATAGGCACGCTGATGATTGGATAAAGGCTGCCGAGCGGCGCGATGACGGCGGCTTTACCGCTGCGCGCGAAGGCCGCGAGAACGGCGAAGTTGCCAAACGCGAGAAAGAACCCGAGCGCCAGCACCAGTGCCCAGGTGCGCGGTGTGAGGCCGGCGGGCCACGGTTCGCGCACCGCGAAGAACACGCCCACGGGGATGAAGGCGCTGAGATACACGAGCGCCGCGGCTTCGGCGGAGACATGGTTGGTCGCGACCTTTTGCAGAAAACCCGACAGTCCCCACAAGACGACGGGCAGCACCGCGTAAACAACCGTGCGCGAGAACAGTCCGCCGCCGCCCTGGATGTTGAACAGCCAGATGGCCACGGACGAAAGCGCGACGCCGGCCAGTTGGACGCGATTGAGCCGTTCACGCAGGACGATCACGGCCAGCAGAATCGTGACGAGAGGATAGAGCGCGGTGAGCGACACGACGGTGGCGACTTTCTCGCCGCCTCCGAGCGCGGAATAATAAGCGACGTTGCCAAGGCACGTCACGATGCCACCGATGAGCGCGAGCAGCAGTCCCTTGTTCGACGCCTGCCGCAGCTTCGCCCGTCCTGAGAGGACGAGTGGCGCGAGAATCGGGAGCATGCCCAACGTCGAGAGCGCCTGGCTTTGCTCGGCGGTGAGCGCGGTGCCGAGCACTTTCGAGAGCACGGCCCAAACGCCCCAGGAAAGGAGCGCCGCCAGAGTCCATGTCAGCCAGGAAGGCATTCGCTTGAGTTCAAGGTGCGGCGAGATCCGTGCTGAGTTTCACCAGCATTCCGCTGATACGTTCGTTCGAGCCTTTGCGGGTGATCAGAACTTTGCCATCCACCCTCTTGCGCTCGAACTGATCGAGATTGGTAATTTTCACTCCGGCATCGAAGCGCACGACGGCTTCGAGACAGCCCATCTCGTGGGCCTCCTCCGACACGCGATGGTAAAACTCCCGCGAGCCACCGAGGAACATGTCGGCGAGGAAATAGCGGACGTTCACTTCGGGGTAGGGCACGTCGGAGTTCAGCCTGATGAACATCGCGTCCAGTGGCTGGCCGCCAGCTTTGAAGACAAAACCCTTCCCGCGTCGGTCGAAAAGATGGGCATTGCTCACCCGGCATCCTTCGGAGAAACGGCGCAAGGCTTCCGCCACGCCAGCGTCCTTCTTCGCTCTGGCCGCGTAGTCCTTGGGCGGTGTTCCGAGCATGAGGTCGAGCAGCGCCAGGCGCAGGGTCGCTTGAGGGAACGCGCCGTCGTTGGACAGCATCACTTCGTTGCCCGTGATGGTGCGGTCGCTGCCGCGCTGCACGACGCGGAAGACGCGGCCGTCCTTGCCAAACTGGTTCGTAACCCACTTGCGCTCGAAGTCCGCCATGTTAATCACTCGCACGCCGGCGTCCCACAGCCGGATGGCCTCGCGCGAGTCGGGGTCGCGCCCCTCGGTGGCGTATTTGCGGTAAAGGTCGGTCTTGCCACTGCCAGTCATGTCGGCGAGCAGATAACGCACTTGCGGCTCGCGCCAGATGACCTCCGTCCAGTCCGCGGACTGGGCGGATGCGCGCGGCCCAATGGCCACCGCGGCAAACAGCGTGGCGAGAACGACGGTGATCTTCGTGTGAGTGAATGTCTGAATGCTGAAGGGAGTGTTCATGGTTTGGCGGAATCGGAAGTGAGGCGGATGTCGAACGGGTTCACACGTTTTTCGGTGCCTTTGTAAACGACGGTCGGGTTGTTCTTCACCGGCTTCAGCTCGAACTGGTCGAGATTGGTCACCTTGTAACCCGCTTCCAGATACGCGACGGCTTCGAGGCAGTTGTAGTCATGGAAACGCTGGCCAAAGCTCAGGATCTTCTCTTTTGGAGTGCCGAGCTGCATCTCGGCGATGAGGTAGCGCAGCCACGACTCGGAGAAGTGCGGGTCGGTGTTCAGCTTCACCAGCGTGCCGTCGAGCGGCCGGCCGTTGGCGACGTAAGCCAGTTCACGGTTCGGGCCGCGGGTCGTGAAGAGGTTCGTGTTCACCGCCCGCGCACCGTAACCCCAGCGCTTCAATGCCTCGGCCACGTTCGGGTCGGACTTCTTCGCCTCGTAGAACGCCACCGGGCGACCGAGCGTGAGGTCGGCGAGCACGAGCCGCATGGGTGCCTGCTCGAACGTCAGGTCACTGGTGAGCAACAGATCGGCCCCGGTGACGGTGCGTTCGGTACCTTTGAAAAGAACCCGCATGGATTCGCCATAGGGCGTTGGGATGCGGCGACGCTCGAACCGGTTCGTCTCCATGAGGCGCGCGCCGGCCTCCCATTCCTTCAGCGCCGTGGCGGGGACGGAGTCGTGCGCGTGCTGCTTGTAGTAATCCGGCGAGCCGCCCAGCGTCATGTCGGCAATCAAGTAGCGGACATGCGGCTCCTTATAGACTTCGGCAGCTTGAAGGGAGCCGATGGCGCGAAGCGCCACGAATGCGGCCAGAAGGGTTTGTGTTTTCATTGGAGGTTGGAAAAATCGGCTGGTGTGAGTTTGTAGGCGACCACGCCGGAGGGGAATTTGCCGCCGGCTTCGGTTTCCTTCTCGACACGGATCCAGTCGGCGTCTTTGTGGAACTCGCTGATGGATTTGTGAATCGCCGGGATGCTTTCGTCCACCAGCAGGCAGATGAATTGGTCATTGCCGTCGGCGTCCTTCTTCTCCGCGATCCACCAGCCGATGCTGTGCAAGCCGTGGCGCTCGTAGATCGGCACCGCGAAGGCGTGCCAGCGATTGCGGAAGGCGTCGAGCTTGCCTGGGAGGACGGAGTAAATGCGGAGGTCGAACGCGCGCGCCGGATTCGCAGACGTGAAATCCAACTTCGCCGACGCGTCCCCGGTGAGCGGCAACGTGACAATCTTGTCCACCGTCTTGCCGTGCTTCGCATTGGATGCCGCGTAGCCCTCCTTGAACTGCGGATCGGCGCCGAACGCCTTCTCCTGCTTCTGCAGCTCGTCCTTGGTCGCCGCCGCCATCAGATAGGCAAACGTCCCACCGTTCGTGGTGCCGGGCGCAGACCAGTAGCCGACCGTCGTGATGCCATGCTTGCGCCGCAACGGCTCCACGGTGTCGCGGAACCGCTCCAGCACACCGTCCATTTTGTTCGACGTGACGGTGTAGAGGCGCAGTTCGTGATAAACAGTAGCCGCAGGTTCAGCAGCGTGAATCCAAACGCCGCCGGCGACCATTGCCCAACAAAACCAAAAGCAGAAGTTTTGATTCTTCATTTTTGAGAAACAGGGTTGATCGAATTCATCGTGCGGAAGAATTCATTCTCCATGGCCTGCACATGGTTGTGGGAGCGCGGGACGGTGAGACTGAGCTCGTTGTATTCCTCGACCGCCGTGAGGCAGCCGGGCGCGAAGAGTTGGAACAGCCACGCGCCATCGCCCCATTGGTTGGCTTTGCCCAGTCTGCTCACGGAATACTCGCACAGGAAATCGCCGAGCGGATTCTTCGGCAGTTCTTGGAAACGCTCCGGCTTCCACATCCCGACCTTGTCCCAGAAATAGCCGCGCGCCCAGTTCACGAATCGGAAATGCCGCATCGTGATGTCCCACGCCCATTGGTCCGAACCGTTGTAGCCCCCGCCGTCGATCTGGAAGACGATGATGCGATTCGTGATCGAAGGTTCGGCGAGGAACGCGCTGGCGATGGTCGTGCAGGAACCGCCGACGAAGACGCGCAGCGGCTTCTCCGGCGACGCCTTCTTCGCAGCGGCGATGATGAGCGCGCTGCTCGCGGTGCGCTCGAACGTCGTATCCGCGACCTTGCCGCCCGCCGGCTTGCGAATGGCGACCGTCGAGCCGATGACCGGCTCCGGGATGCTTTTCAGCCCGCTCTCCTTGGCCAAGCGCAGGAGCTTCGCGGCTTCGCCGGTCTGCTGCTTGAGTTCGTGCGCATATTTCTTCTCCCAGCCAAACGTGCAGCGCGTAATGACGCTTGCCACCAGCTTCGCCTCGCCGAGACTGGCCTTGGCCCAGAGGTAGGCCGCGTCCGGCACGTCCGTCCAAAAATCGTTGTCGTAGAGAATCGGATTGTCCGGCCCGACGCCCTTGAGCCGCACGACGCCGTTCTCAACGGAATGTTCGGGTACGACGGCAGGCAGCGGTTGCGCCAGCAGGCAGAGCAGGAGAATGCTGAGCAGCTTCATCATCGCGTTCCCGGCGCGGGATAATTCTTCGCCGTGTCATCGAGCACAAGCACCGAGTCGAGCATCTCGCCGAGATCGGGCGGGGTGAACTCGCGCACGCCTTTGTTCTCGAAGGTGCCGATGACCGTGGCTTTGCCATCGCGCGGATTGAACCACCACGCTTTGACCTGCCCGCCGGTGATCTTTTCCATGTTCACCGAGAACTTGCGGCCCACCGGCACATAAACCATCGAGTAGCTGCCGCTCTCATCGCGCGTGGCGACGAAGCGGTAGCGGCCCGCGCCGGGAATGGACGTGGGCACACGATTGCTCGCGATGACGGAATCGTCGGGAATGCGCGTGAGGAATGGGCGTGATTCCATTAGCGCGCGACCGTGTTGCATCTGCGCGGCACCGGGTTGGTCCATGGCGTCGGACCACGGCATGAGCGGATTATTGATCGGTGCCTTGCCCGGCGACCACATCTGCCAGACGGAGTGATGGCCGTAAGTGTGACCGAATGCGCCGGTGAAAAGATTCCAATAAAGCGGACGGCGAACATCGCCGGCGATCGAATGACCGAGTTCCTTCGCTTTGAAACTGACGGGGTGATCTTCGTAAATCGGCTCACCATCGAGCACGGGCTTTGTCGGAGTGCGGTCGTAGTCCACGCGTGTCTGCGTGTAACGCTCGGTGAACTCGGCCACGTGCCCGTTCTGCCGCATGTTGAAGTCCAGCCAGGCATCGTCGTGAAACCACTTCGCCGAACCGCCGCCGCCGGGCGGATGGAACGTGATCAAGTGCGCGCCGCCATCGCCCTTGCGCAACCCCTTCGCCATCGCGCGGATGATTTCCTTCTGCTCGTCGCTATCCACGCCGCGGTCGCCACCGAGAATCCAGATCAGCCCCGCGTCCTTGTAACGCTTGCCCAGCCACTCGGCATAGACTTCGGCATTGGCAACGTTGAAGAGCGGCTTTCGGCCCTGATTCGTGTCGTGCCAGAAGCGGCCCCACGTCGGCAGGAACCCGATGTAAAGCCCGCGCTGGTTCGCCTCGCGCACGATGAAATCGACATGATCCCAATAATCGTTCTGCGGTCCGTCCTTCACGGCCGGCTTGGTGACATCGAGATCGATGAACGGCAGATGTCCGTAGGGATTCGGGTCGGTGTGGCCTTCGAGTTCCGCGATGGCGACGGACTGGAGCACGTTGAACTTCCGCGCCGCGCGATTGTCGAGGAACCGGATCGCCTCCTCGCGGTTCAACCGGTGGAAGAGTTCCCATGTGGTGTCGCCGAGATAAAAAAACGGCTGGCCGTCAGCGGTGACGAGGAAGCGTTTGTTGTCGGAGACTTTGAGTTTGGGCGTCGCGGCTTGGGCCAGGCAGAGGGAGAGCGCGAGCGCGGTGAGGATTGGCGATGGATTCATGGCGGCGAGCATGTCGCCCCCCGCCGACAGCGACTAGGACAAGACAGAGGGAAATGTTGGACGAAATTTACCGCAGCGCCTCGGCACGAAACTCCTTCGGCGTGCGGCCAAAGGCGCGCTTGAAGCGTTTGTCAAAATAGCTTTGATCAGAGAACCCCGAAGCGTCGGCGATGTCCGCGATGGAGCGATCCGTCTCGCGCAGCAAACGCGCCCCGTTCGCCAGTCGGACGTGGTTGAGATACGCCACCAGCGTCATGCCCGCCACCTGCTTGAAGTTCTTCATGAACTGCGGCGCGCTCATTCCGACGAGCCGGGCGGCCGCGCTCACCGGGAGCTTTTCAGCCGGCCGCGCGGTGATGTGGTCGAACAATTTCTTCAGCCGCAGCGACCGTTCCTGCTGGCGCATGAACTCCCACTTCACCACCTCCGAGGCGCGGAAATGCCCCGCCAGATGGTAAAGCACCTGCAGGAGAAATGCCTTCGCTCCGGCTTGATGAAACGGTCGCGTTGCGCCGGCGAAATAACATTCGAGCAGCCGGAACAGGGCGTCATGCACCGCCGGTGCGGCTCCGTCGCGCGCCCGCAGGACATGCGGGCGGCGTTCGACCTTGGAATAGAACGGCAGCAGGAACGCGTAGTCGTGCGACGGCGAGCCCAGGCTGTAAACGAACTCCGGTAGGAAGCTGATGACGATTACGCGCGTGTCGAAGCCAGGAAAATCCACGACGTGATGCAGCTTGAGATTGTCCACCACCAGCAAGTCGCCGCGCTGCAATTCCACCTCCTGCTCACCCATCCGAAACCGCGCCGGACCATCCAGCGGCATGAACAGCTCCAACCGATCATGCCATGTCGCGCCGCGCGTGTGGCGTTTGGAGGTGTAGCGAAACAGCTTGATGAGCAGTGGGAATTCCTCGTCCAGCGGCACCTCGTAGCGTCCGCGCGCGTCGAGTTGGGCCGCGATGTCGTGACGCTCGAAGCGCAGGCGGCGGACGGCGGCCAGAACCTGGTCCAGGCCGTGTGCGGGGGAGTGGCGATGTGTGCTTCTCATGGTGTGCGACGCAGGTAACGCCTGCAGCCTGGGCTGTGGCCGTTATCGCGGGGCTGTATCAAGGACTTTGGATGGCCGGCCTCCAGTCGCGGCGGAGCGGGCGGGGGGATTTCACCCAGCTAGCGCCGGGCACAGCGATGGCGTAACGCCGCCCGCCGACGCGCTGCCATTCGTGAAGTGCGGCGAATTCGCCGGTAGGCACCTCGGTGTCCTCCAGCAGCGCGGTGACGCCGAACGGCCGGCTGTCAGGGGAGCCCGCCGCATAATCGCGGCCTTCCGCCACGAACCACCGCCCGCGCTCATCGAACGCGATTGCGACGGGACCAATCGTGCGTGGTTCGGCGGCAACGTGGGTAACCGTGAAGCCCGGTTCGGTCTCGAAAGTTTTCAGCGCGTCACTTGGAGACAAGTTACCCAACGGTGCGGTACTCAGCGCCGTGGCGTTGAGAAGCGTTGCCATCCACATGGTGACCCTCAAGTGCGCACGACAACTGGCACCGAAACTGGGCTGGTTGAGTGGTTTCATTTGAACGCCGCTTCGTAGGCGTCCATGACTTCCGCCTGAACGGCCTTTGAAGCGAACCATTCCGTATGCGGATAGCAGTGCCACTCGCCCCAGGTGCCGAGCAGTCCGGCGGTAATGAACCCGATGCGCGGATCGCCATCGTAACGGGCGCCGAGGGCGGCGATGAAGTTCGTGAGCGCCGCCCGCAAGCGTGGATACTCGTAATCCGGCGTGTGGTCCAGCGCGGGCGGAAGCGGCTGAGTGTTCGTGTTGCTCCACGCGCGCACTTTCACGCCGGCCTGCACGAGATACTCCGGCACGCCGCTCGGCTTGCGCGGATATTCCATGTAGATGCGAAAAACGCTCTGGCAACCGCGCGAAGCGATGCCGTCGAGCAGCCGTTCCATCGGTGCCCAGTTGAAGTTCGTCGGACCGGTCATCATCGAAGCGAGCGGCAGATAGTCGAACTCCAGCGAATGCGGAAACTTTCGTCCTTGCCCCGCATACGGCACGAAGCCCTTGAGCGGATTGTCCGCCGGGGCGGGCGCGTACGCAGGCCGGAAAACCACCGGCTCCGCAGCCAGCACCTTCCCGCTCTGAAGAAGGACAACGGCGGTCAGCACAGTGGCGACATGGTGGAGCACCGAGGCAAGAGTGATCGAGGCGATGCGCAGCTTCATAATGTTGGTCTTTTCTAATAATGACGTTGGAGAGCTTGCCGGCCCAGTGCAATCATTGTCCAAGCTCCTCCATGAAACGGCGGATTCAGCACAGAGTCTTGGAGGACACAGGGAACGAAGCCGTTCCGACTCTCTGTGTTCTCCAAAGCTCTGTGCGGAAATTCCCCATGCCCTATCCGGGTTCAGGGCCGGCGAAAGACTGTGGGTAATGACGAAGTGTGGACAGCGATCCCAAGTTGGGGGAGAACTGTCTCTTGGAGATTGTGATGACGCAACCATTCAGGGCCGACCCTTTTTCATCGCCTTTCACGTTTCCTTGGGTTGGGCCTTTTTTGCCACTGCGACGATGCCATCCAGCTTGGCGATGATTTCCGAGTCGATTTGTTCCTTGGCCACGAGGCCAGCCAGGACGTGGTAATCGGTTTTACGAAGGAGATTGGGCAATTGCAGTTTGTCGAAGAACAATTGAAAGAGGGGGTCGAGAAAATCGTCGCTGGCTTTGATGTCGGCCGACCACGGTTCGATTCGGCGCAGGGTGCGGAGGGCGCTGCTAATTTCCTGAATACACTCGCGCATGATCTGCACGCGATGTTCGGCTTCGGCGTGGCCGAACAAGTCATCCGGCTGGTCGTGCCGGGCGTAGGTGAGAAGGACAGACTCCATGCAAAGATAATTTTCGATCTCACGTTTCTGCCACATGGTTTCCACCAGCGGCGTGCCGCTTACCAGAGGCTTGTCAATTCGATCGAACAAGGCAAAGCCAACCAAATCCGGTTTCGCTTCCTGAATCCCAAAGAAATGTTCGCGTGCGCGGGTGGGGAGATTGGTGGTGAGGTAGTGGACAAAGGGACGTTCCAAAACCCGCGCAGCAGGATGCCCCAAGGTTTCGGCGAAAGCTTGAAGGATGACGAGGTCGGTTGAGCCTTCGAGATAGAGCGCCCAGCCCTTGAGTTCCGCTTGATAATACTGGTCGAATCCGATGTCGGTAAGAGCCTTGAGAACCTGCTGACCACGGTCATCCATCCGGTGCGGCTGTCCGACAAAGGCGATGACCACGTCCCGGTTGGCCGCTTCATTTAGGACAACTTCCGAATGGCTCGCGGCGATGATCTGCGAGCCTTGTTTGGCCGCCACGCCGGTGAGCAGTTGGTAAATCTGACGCTGCCGCAGAACTTCAAGATGCGCGTCTGGTTCATCGAGCAAAAGCACGGTCTTGGAGTTCGCGTAAAGTCGGGCGAGCAGGAGCAGTGTTTGTTGCAAACCACGACCGGCCGAAGAAAGATCCAGCAGACAATCTTCCGAATCCTTGTAGGCCATGGTGATTTCAGAACGCTCCAGAAGTTTCGGCGGTTGGAGTTGCACGCCGAATAGATCTTGAATATGGGCGCAAACGGCCAGCCAAGCTCGCTGATTCTCCGTCTGACTAAAAAGCTGATAGCAAAGGTTGCGGAGCACCTGTGCCGTCTCTCCCTGACCGATGAGGAAACCGATTTCACCGGGCTGTTTAAGAAATTCCCGATCCGTCAGGCCGGACATGGGCGGCAGGAAGGCGATCAAAGTTTCCGCTGCTTCCGGCGGAACCGACATGCGCAGCAAGTCCTTTTCGTTGTTCAAACGCAGCGGACGGCAATAGAACGATTCTTCGTTGGCGTAGTCGAACTCCATTCCGCAACTCCAAGCCCTGCCGTCCTTGACGCCATCAACAATGATGTCAATGCGGATGTTCTGCGTCTGTTGTTTACCATTCTGTTTTTTAACATCCCGGACATGAAGATTTCGCCATAGCAAACGTGCGCCCGGCACGGGAATGGCAACCAGATCGCGGCGATTAATAGTGCTGCCAGGACGTTGTGCGGGAGCGATTTTGCCTTGGTATGCTTCATTCCACTTGCGCAGGCCGACATCCCAAAGTGCGAGCGCCTGCAACGCCGTGGTCTTGCCCGAGTTGTTCTGGCCGATGAACACCACTGCCTGTCCCAGTTCAATGTCAGCATCGGGAAAGCGTTTGAAATTTTTTATCCGCAGTCGGGTCAACATGGACGCAAGTTTATAGAGGTTTGCGTTTCAAAGCATCCAGAATTTCCTTCCAGGCTGGGTGGTGTAGATTTCGATGGCCGCAATCGTGGCGGCGATGGCTCGGTCGAGAAGTTCTTTGGAGCGTGCTTTCATCCTTCATCTATTCAAATCCGATTTCGCGCAGCAGTTGCTCCTTCTCGGGCGAAAGCGTTCCGCCTTTGAGACGATGGCGCTGGTTTCTTACCCACACGCCGAGTTGCGGATTCTCCGCCCACTTGACTGGGACGCGGGAATCGCCGAACCGCTCCTTGTAGGCTTTGAGCTGCTCGAAGCGAGTCGCCCATTCCTCTTTGTGACTTTCAGAACGCCAATCGAATCCTATTTCATCGAGCCGTCGCTGCCGTTCCGGCTGAAGTGTCCCACTCTTACGGTTTTGCGGGCTGTCGGCCAAGCCCATGAACGTGGACAGTTCGCGCCAAGTCAGCGCGGGCCGGTTCGTGCAGAACTTCACTTGATATGCGTTCAAGTTTCCGAGGAGCGTTTTGAACACGCCGTCAACTCCGTAATCTTTGGCCGCGAGTCCGAGCGTCTGGAGGATTTGAGTCGGAACGGCAGTCAGTGGCCAAACATTCGCGGCATCGTGCTTTCGTTGGGTCGCCAAATACGCTTCCGCGAAGACCTCGAAGGCATCGCCGCGCGACTGTTCATCTGCCAAGGCCGTGACGCGCGCTTCAAAGTCTGCAAAGGTCGTCACGCCAGCAAACAGACTTTGCCTGACGAACGATGCTGCCTTTGGGTGCTGGGCTTTCGGCATGGCTGAGTTCTAGCGGTTTATGGCCCTACTTGAAACCTTCTTTCGCCCCTACAGGGCTTGTTTGGTCATTTGTTCGACAACTCAGGGCGTTGCTGGGCTATCATCTGTCGGGCTTACAGCCCTGGCCGACGAGATCGCGCACACCGCCGTCCCGCATGGTCGGCGAGGATTGCGGCGCTGTGCTTTTTGATCGTCACACGCCCATGAGCTGGATCGGTGGAGTGGTTTTCCATTTGCCGTTGGTGAAGTCGGGGAAGTCCACGGGGCTTGCCGGGATCATCGGGGCTTCGGTTTGATGAAGATGACCTCAGCGCGGTCGATCCAGCCTTTGCGGAGATCGAGGCGGAACCAACCGTCGCTGTTCTTTTTGTGAATGCGGCAGCCGGAGCGCGGGCCGAACTCTTTGAGGTCGTCTTGCGCCCAGGTCTTGCCCAGGTCGGGCGAGTAGATGATGCCGCAGGCATAGGTCGAAGCGGGTGCGCAGTGCGTGGCGATCATGACGCCGTCCTGGATGAGCATGGCCGCGGATTCGAACTCGGGATTGAACAGCAACGTGTGTTTCTCCGGGTTCGCGATGTCGGCGGGCGCACAACTGAAGATGCCGCGATCGTGTTTGGCGCCAAGTTTGGGACCGTTGGCATCGGAGATCCAGTAGAGCCTGCCGTCCACGAAGTTGATGCCGCCGCATTTGAAGCGTGAGTCGGAGTTCACGGAGACGATGACTCTCCAAGTCCACGCATCCGCCCTGGCGTCGTAGGTTCCGCGCAGCCAGTGGCATTCGTTTCCGTTTCCGCGATCCAGGTCTCCGGTGCAGGCGTAGAAGGCTTTCTCGATTGGATTGAAGGTCACGTTGTGAACGTGCCGGGCGATGAGCTTGTTCGTCGCATCACCGAGCAACGGCGCGCCCGGCACAGCCCCTTTTTGCTGAAAGTGCGGGTTTTGACCGAAGGAATACGCAAGCTTCACGGTTTGCCCGCTGTCGGTGGAATAGTAGATGTTCACGGGCACCGCGCCGCCAATGACGTTGCAGTAGTTCCCCCACACGAGCATTTCCTTTCCATCCACCTCGAAGCAGTGCTCGCCATCGAGCGTATG
>CAMAWP010000088.1 GCA_945861765.1 Akkermansia muciniphila
GATCGAGCATGTCAGGGCTCGACGGCTTCCGGCTCGGAGACTACAGCTCGGAGAGAGTCTCGCCCCACCGTTCAAGGGCGCAATGCGCGCACAAAGTTCGGGGTGTTCTCATTATGGCTTCCGACCGCCTGAAGGCGGGACCCCGTGCGTTCGCCAGGTAGGTAGTCCCGGCTTCAGCCGGTGGGGCACCGACACTTCCCAGACGCGTTGGATTGTTTGACGCGTTGCCGCCTGAAGGCGGGACTACGTGCCTAGGGAGTCCCGCCTTCAGCCGGTTCTTGGTGTTATCGGCGGCCATACTGAGAATTGCTGACGCCGAGTTGAGAATCTTGACATTTTCCACCATTTCCAAAGACTCCCGCATCTATGTCATCGATACCACAACAGTTTTCTGGAGTTACAGCCGTCACCAAGGCGAACATCTATTTTGATGGGAAGGTCGCGAGCCACACCGTCCTCTTTCCGGACGGGACCAAAAAGACGTTGGGTTTAATTTATCCCGGCAAGTTTCACTTTGGCACTGACAAAGCCGAGCGCATGGAAATCGTCGCAGGGCAATGCACGGTGAAGCTCGATGGTAAGGACGGGAGCATCAGCTATTCAGCGGGTGACGTGTTCGAGATCCCAGCAAAATCTGGTTTCGACATCGAGGTGAAGCAGGGCATTAGCGAATACATCTGCTCGTTCCTTTCGTAGGATGCGGCATTGGCGAATCCTATGCTGACGAGCGGGCGGGATTGCGCGTTTCAACTCCGGCAGAGTTCGGCCTTTCAATCAGGCCAACGGTTCGCTATGAATCAGCAAGCCACCACACTTATGAAGCCTTTGCAATTCACTCTAGCCAACAGAAGTGCTGAATTTGATTTCAGAACCACGGTTAAAAGCATCTCGCTCGCTTTTTCGGTTCTGACGATTGCCTTCACGCCGACCTTCGACATTTATGGTCAGGCGCCTCAGCCGACTCCAGAAAAGCAAGCCAGCATAGCCACTGAGAGCCCGCTGGCACAGTTGCTCGGGCGGGAGATTATTGGACCGAAACTTTCCCTCGATGAAGTGCAAACGTATCTGGAAACTCGAATCCCCGTAATGCCCAAGGTCAAGAATGCCGCCGATTGGGAAAAGCAGGCGGACAGTCTGCGACGGGCAGTGCTCGACCGCGTCGTGTTTCGGGGCGAAGCGGTTGGATGGCGCGATTCCAAAACAAAGATCGAGTGGCTGGAAACAATCGAGGGCGGACCGGGCTATCAGATCAGAAAGCTCCGCTACGAAGCGCTGCCAGGAATGTGGATTCCAGCCTTGCTTTACGAGCCGAGCAAACTGGCTGGCAAGGTTCCCGCGATTCTCAATGTGAATGGCCACGATCCGAATGGCAAAGCCGCGCCCTACAAGCAAATTCGCTGCATCAACCTGGCGAAGCGTGGCATGCTTGCTTTGAACGTCGAGTGGTTCGGTATGGGACAACTTGGCGGACAGATGTCTGAACATTACCGGATGAACCAGCTTGATCTGTGCGGCACGAGTGGAATCGCCCCGTTCTACCTGGCCATGGCCCGAGGCATCGATGTGCTGCTCTCGCTTGAAAATGCCGATGCGAACCGCGTGGCTGTCACTGGACTCTCCGGCGGCGGATGGCAAACCATCTTCATCAGCGCCCTTGATCCACGCGTGAAACTGTGCAATCCAGTGGCTGGTTATTCCAGCTTCTTGACCCGCGTGCGGCATCTCTCTGACTTGGGCGACTCAGAACAGACTCCATCTGATCTCGCCACCGTCGCCGATTACAGTCATTTGACCGCGATGCTCGCGCCGCGACCTGCCTTGCTGACGTTCAACGCCAAGGATGACTGTTGCTTTGCTTCCGATCATGCGTTGCCTCCATTGCTCGAAGCCGCGGCTCCGATCTATAAAATGTTCGGGAAGGAAAATAATCTTCGATCGCACATCAACTACGATCCCGGCACACACAACTACGAAAAGGATAATCGCGAGCAATTCTATCGAATGGTCGGCGATCACTTTTATTCCGGCCAGTCAGATTACCGACGAGAGGAAATTCCGTCGCAGAATGAATTAAAATCCAAAGAGCAACTCCAAGTCGATCTGCCGTCCCGAGGCAAAGACTTTCATTCGCTGGCGCTTGGATTAGCGAAGAGCCTGCCGCGCGATGCCGATTTACCATTGGATCTAAACGCGGCGAAAAGATGGCAACAAAGCCGCCGCCACATGCTTCACGAACTCGTTCACACACGAAACTACAATGTCCAAGCGGAACGAATCGGATCGGAAGAAAACAAAGGTGTGAGCGCGACCTTCTGGCGTCTTCGATTGGCTGGAATCTGGACAGTGCCGGTGGTTGAACTCGTCCGCGGGCAGCCGACCAAAACCGTGGTGGTGGTAGCTGATAACGGAAGGACAAACGCGGTGGACCAAATCTCGCGAACGCTTCAGATGGACTCTCGGGTCCTGGCCGTTGATCCTTTTTACTTCGGTGAATCGAAGATCAAAAGCCGCGACTTTCTATTCGCGCTGCTCGTCGCGGCCATCGGTGATCGCCCACTCGGAATTCAAGCCAGCCAATTGATTGCCATTGCTCGGTGGTCACAAAGCGAGTTTCAATCAGGGCCTGCAACAATCGTTGCCATCGGCCCGCGCTCGAGCGTGTTCACGCTAGTTGCTGCCGCTCTTGAAGAGAATGCCATCGGTAGTGTCGAACTGCATGGCGCGTTGGGCAGTTTGAAACAGGTGATCGAGCAAAACTGGTCCGTAAACGAAAAGCCGGAGTTGTTCTGCTTCGGTTTGCTGGAGAAATTCGATGTGAAACAACTTGTTGCTCTCGCCGCTCCAAGGAGGGTTTCCTTGCCGCAACCGACCGATCGCATCAAGACAGAGCTGGCCGACCTTACGGATTGGTATAAGCTGTTTGGAGTTGAATATCGGCCCTGGTGACAATGCGGCAACCGGGATTTGCGATGGCTCTAACTTTCATTGGAAAAATGCGATGGCCGAGTGGTTCTCGATAGGCACAACCGTTGATGGCTTCCTAGGTATGAATCCAAAAAAACATTTCCGTCAGTGTGCATTCGCAGCCCGCGGGTTGCTGGGCGCATGGTGCTGGGTGGCAGTTCTGAGCACCGGGGCGTTGATTTCGCACGCGAAGGACACAGGCCAAGATGGTTCGGACCAGCCGATCGATTTTCAACGGGACGTCCGGCCGATTCTCACCAGCCATTGTTTCAAATGTCATGGACCCGATGACCAAGCCCGCAAGGCCAAGCTGCGCCTGGATGTTCGGGAACTGGCGATTGCTCCGGCCAAATCTGGAGATCACGCTGTTGTTCCCGGGAAGCCGGAATCAAGCGCTCTGGTGAAAAGGATTTTTTCCTCGGACGAAGACGAACTCATGCCTCCACCGGAGACCAAACGTGCGCTGTCGAGTGCGCAGAAGGAAATTCTCAAACGCTGGATCGCCGCCGGAGCCGAATATACGCCTCACTGGTCATTCGTTCCGACAAAGCAAAACCCGCCACCGCAAGTGAAACAAGCCGACTGGCCGAGGAACACAATCGATTATTTCATTCTGTCGCGGTTGGAGAAAGAAGGTCTAAAGCCGACCCCGGCCGCAAACAAATACACACTCGTCCGCAGACTGTATCTGGACTTGATCGGCCTTCCACCAACTCCCGAGGAAGTGAACGCCTTCGTGTCAGATGATTTCTCTGGGGCTTACGAAAAGCTTGTCGATCAATTGCTCGCCTCGCCGCATTACGGCGAGCGTTGGGCGCGACGGTGGCTCGATCTGGCGCGTTACGCCGACACCAACGGTTATGAGAAAGACCGAAGACGTTCGATCTGGCCTTACCGCGATTGGGTGATCAACGCTCTCAACGCGGATATGCCATTCGATCAGTTCACCATTGAGCAACTCGCTGGAGACATGCTTCCAGGTGCCACGCCTCAGCAACGGATCGCCACCGGCTTTCATCGCAACACCATGCTCAACGAGGAAGGTGGAATCGATCCGCTCGAATTCCGCTTTCACTCCGTCGTCGATCGCGTGAACACCACCGCCACAACCTGGCTTGGCCTGACGATGGGATGTGCGCAGTGCCACACGCACAAATTTGATCCAATCCAGCAAAAGGAATATTACCAATTCATGGCGTTCCTCAACAATTCGGATGAGCCCGAGATGGACGTGCCGACAGCAGATATTGAACGTCGGCGATATGACCTGGAAAAGACGATCACCACTTTAGTCGCCGATCTACCGAACCGTTTTCCCGTCGAGGAAATTCACTGGCGCACACCGGCACAAGCGACCGTGAGCTCGACAGCGGGCGCGACGGTCGAAAAACTCGATGATGGCTCTATTCGCTTCTCGGGCCAAAGCTCGGAAACGGATACTTACACCTGGGGATTCGACACGGAGCCGGAGAAAATCATCGCCTTTCAACTGGAAGTGTTATCGGACCCGGCATTGCCGAAAACGGGGCATGGCCGCTCTTCCGAGGGCGATGCGATGCTGAGTGAAATTACCATCGCAGCCTCGCCGCGCAACGATCCGAACCAGACGCAGACGGTGAAATTTAGCAAAGCGAAAGCTGATTTCTCGGCCAACAACAAGCCCGTCGGCCAGGCGATCGACGGGAAACCTGATACGGGCTGGCTCGTTAAGAAAGCTCCCAGCGCAACTGCGATCCGGATCGCGACGTTCACGTTGGAAGAACCGCTTGGCTTTGGTGATGGAACTCGATGGACGGTGCGCCTCGACCAGCAGGCTGGTCAACACCAGACCCTTGGCCGCGTGCGACTCAGCTTTGGAACTCGAATCGAGGACAAGCGTCCGGTCGAGATTCGTCGGCGTGACTATCTGGAACGGCAATTCAACGCCTGGCTGAAAAGCCAAAGGTCGCGTCTGGTTCGTTGGACTGTGCTGCGACCGACGGAAGCCACGAGCAATTCGCCGCTGCTGACCATTCTCGATGACAATTCGGTGCTGGCGAGCGGCGACCAGACCAAGAGCGACACCTACGATCTGAAGTTTCGTGCTGACCTGCGAGGCATCACTGCGATCCGAGTCGAAGCGTTGCCCGATGAGCGGTTGCCTAAACATGGTCCGGGCCGTGTTTATTACGAGGGATCATCCGGCGATTTCACATTGACCGAATTCACCGCGATGGCTGAGGGCAAGCCTGTGCCATTCAAAGGCGCGAGTCACAGCTTTGCCAACGGCCAATTCACAGCGGAGGCTGCGATCGATGGGAATCCGCAGACTGGCTGGTCCATCGATGGCGGTCAGGGCCGCTCGCATAACGCCGTTTTCAATTTGGCCACGCCGCTTCGAACTGCCGAAGAACTCCGTCTCAAAATGCGCTTCGAGCGCCATTATGCGGCTGGCCTGGGCCGACTCCGCATTGCGGCCACGACATCGCCGAATCTCGTCGAGGCTCTTGACGTGCCTCTGGATATTCAGGAATTGCTCATCCCGTCCGTCGAAGAGAGAACAGCCGCCCAACGACAGCGATTGCTGGAATATTTCGTTACTGTGGCGCCTGAGCTCGCCGACGAGCGTCAGGAAATTGATAAGGTCCGGAAGCAAATGCCACAAATCTCAACGACGCTCGTCATGACGGAGCGGCCGTCGGGTAACCCGCGCGCCACTCATGTTCACAAACGCGGCGAGTTTTTGCAGCCCCTCGATCGAATCGAACCGGGGGTGCCCGCATTCCTCCATTCTCTGCCGACGGCTGGCCCGCGGAACCGGCTGACTTTCGCCCGGTGGCTGGTCGATCCCAGCAACCCTCTCGTAGGCCGCGTCGTCATGAATCGGCACTGGGCTGCTTTCTTCGGGACGGGGTTGGTCCGCACCATCGAAGACTTTGGGTTTCAGGGCGAGTTGCCGACTCATCCGGAGTTGCTCGAATGGCTGGCTGTGGAATTGGTAAATCAAGGTTGGTCCATCAAAAAGATGCACCGATTGATTGTGACGAGCGCCACCTACCAGCAATCATCCAGCGTCACCGCTCAACTTATCGAGAAAGATCCGCGAAACAAACTGCTCGCTCGTGGTCCGCACGTTCGTTTCGAAGCGGAGTTGATCCGCGACTTTGCCTTGCAAGTGAGCGGCCTATATTCACCGAAGCTAGGCGGGCCGAGCGTCTTTCCGCCGCAACCTCCCGGCGTCACGACGGAAGGCGCTTACGGTCCGCTCGAATGGAAGGTCAGTGAAGGTCCGGATCGTTACCGTCGCGGGCTCTACACTTTCAGCAAGCGCACCGCTCCTTATGCAATGTTTACCACATTCGATGCACCGACAGGCGAGGCCTGTTTGGCGCGGCGCGAGGTTTCCAATACGCCGTTGCAATCGCTGACGATGTTAAACGACAGCGTTATCGTCGAAGCGGCGCAGGCTATGGGCCGCGCGGCCACGGCTCGGCACGGCGATGACGAGACCGGTGCGGCTGGCCTGTTTCAGCGCTGCCTGAGCCGTCCACCGGAAAAGGAAGAATTGGCCATGCTAATTCAATTTTACCGCAGTCAGAAAAAGCGGTTCGAAGCAAAGGAACTTGAAGCCGCAACGGTGGCTGGCTCCACCGAAGGCGAAGCGAACGAACGCGCTGCCTGGACGCTGGTGGCCCGCGCGCTTCTGAATCTCGACGAAACGATTACCAAGAGGTGAATTATGGATTCGGCTCGACAACGTTTGCTCCAAATGACTCGACGTCACTTCTTCCAAGAATGCGGGGTCGGCGTGGGCAAAATCGCTCTTGGCTCCCTACTGGCGGACGCTTTTGCATCGAGGGCCGCGAATGTTCAGAACACGAGCCCGCTCGCGGTCAAGCAGCCGCACTTCGCGCCGAAGGCCAGGCGGGCGATTCACTTATTCATGGCGGGCGCGCCGAGCCAGCTTGATTTGTTCGATTACAAACCCGCATTGACCAAGCTCGAAGGAAAACCGATTCCACCTTCCGTTATCGGCAACCAACGTTACGCTTTCATTCGCACCGATGCCGCTGTGCTCGGACCGCGGTTCAAGTTTTCCAAGCATGGCCAGTCCGGGGTCGAGCTTTCGGAGATGCTGCCCCATTTGGGAACGATCGTGGACGACATTTGCCTCATTAAATCCGTTCGCACCGACCAGTTCAACCACGCCCCGGCGCAGTTGTTTTTGAACACAGGGTTTTCGCAACCAGGCCGTCCGAGCCTCGGTTCGTGGGTGACGTACGGCCTCGGCGCGGAGACCAGTGATTTACCCGCGTTTGTCGTGATGTCCACCGGCGCAGGAATCAGCGGCGGCGCTTCGAACTGGTCAAGCGGTTTCCTTCCGACCATCTATACGGGCGTGCGCTTCCGTAATCAGGGCGATCCGATTCTGAATGTCACGAATCCGAAAGGCGTCGATTCAAAAACGCAGCGAGACACCCTCGATCTAATCGGAGCGCTGAACCAACGGCGGCTGGTGGCCGAGGGCGACCCGGAAATTGCGACGCGGATTGAATCCTATGAAATGGCCTATCGGCTCCAAACGTCAGCGCCCGAGTTGATGGATCTGAAGAGCGAGAGCAAAGCGACGCTGGAGATGTATGGAGCCGACCCGCAGAAACCTTCGTTCGCCCGCGCGTGCCTGCTAGCACGGCGTATGATCGAACGGGGCGTTCGGTTCGTGAACATTTATCACGAAGGTTGGGATGCGCACTCGGACGTCGCCGGAAATCTAAAAAGCAATTGCGGCGCGACGGATAGGGCTTCTACGGCGCTGGTCAAAGATCTCAAAGCGCGCGGGCTGCTCGACGAGACACTGGTCATCTGGGGCGGTGAATTTGGCCGAACCCCGATGGTGGAGACCAACCTGGCCTTGGGTCGGAAGCTTGGCCGGGATCACCATCCGCAGGCGTTCACGGTGTGGATGGCCGGCGGCGGGATTAAATCCGGCGTCGTCATTGGCGAGACTGACGAACTCGGCTTTCACGTCGTTCAAGATCCCGTTCACATTCACGATTTGCAAGCGACGGTGCTTCACCTCCTCGGGCTCGATCACGAACGTCTGACGTACACCTACCAAGGCCGCCAGTTCCGATTGACCGATGTGCATGGACAACTCGTGAAGCAAATCCTCGCCTGAATCACGTGGCGGGAACGCGTTGGAGTCTCCGTCTCCCATCCGGAAGACGATCGTCGGACGCCTCCCTCGGTTTGAGCAGCACACGAGAATGTCCAAACTCCAGGCCTTCTCCCCTTCGGAAGGGGAGAAGGAAGAGCTTTTCGACGTCGAAGTCCGACTCATCATTTAGTGACTCGTCCCAGTGCGGCGATCTACGTTCCCTCGCCCCATCTCAGATGGAAGAGGGTTTGGGGTGCACTGCCATTGAATTAGGGAACCTGAGGAAACAGGTCACCGAGGCTCTTCTCCCTCTCTTCCCTTTCGAAGGGAAGAGAGGGTTGGGGAGAGGAGTGCCGTCTTTATTGACTTTCCCCTCTCCCCAGCCCTCTCCCCGTTCGTGCCTCACGAGGAGAGGGAGAAGACCGATGATTGGATCGCGATTGCTTAATTCAATGGCGGTGCCAGGACTTCGCCTGACGATTGGCCGAGCGACTGGTGGAGGAATGGATTGCCGCGATGGGCTGGTCAGAAAGCGAACTGCGGCGGCGCTCGAAGGTGACTTTAAGAAAGCAGAGCTGGCGCCGCGCTGGCGGCAGGAAACGCCCATGACACGGCACCGGATTGCCAAACGGCTGATGATGCGCAGCGCCAGTTCCATCTGACACCTGTCAGCAATGGCTAAGGATTGTCGATTGTGAGGACCACTTTAGCGGGTGGAGGGTAATGTCTTAATTTGAAATGTTGGCCGCAGCAGAGGCGAATTGTTTGAACCCACCGGAATAGACCGATGGGAACCTGTCCATCTGTTT
The DNA here is from genome assembly GCA_945861765.1 of Akkermansia muciniphila. Taxonomy (GTDB): domain Bacteria; phylum Verrucomicrobiota; class Verrucomicrobiia; order Limisphaerales; family SIBE01; genus SIBE01. Next base: position 8,911 of record CAMAWP010000088.1, read on the forward strand.
TGCCATCTTTGCAACCGAGTCGCAGATATATGAAATCAGAAGATTCATTTGCAGATGTTGCTGTTGAAGGTCGCCCCAGTGCCAAATTGAGTGGTGATGAAGTGCGGCGTTCCTTAACCTCCGAACAGTGTGCATAAGCTTTGAAGCATCGCCCCTGGTTCGCATTGTTTTTGGCATGTGCGGAAATACGTCAATAACAATTTTGTGCCAAAGCTTATCGTATCTGGCATCCAGCAGACTCGTCCAAAAACCAAAACGTAGTTCAGCTATTAAAAAATCTTCAGTGACGACCTTGGCTCTCTGGGATAAATCGGCTTTAGCTGATTGAATCGCGGCTTTCATCTGGATACAGAATTCCAATTTCGTTAGTAATCCACCGCCCATCGTTCATAATCTTTGCAATTTCTCCATGAACTGCATTTCTGAAAGCTACTTCAAGGATTTGGAATGATGGATAGAGGGCTTCACACAATGCAGTGTTCCAGAGATACCGGCAAAGCGCTTCTTGATCTGTGCCGCCTATTTGCTTGTAAGAGTCCATGCGAGGCCGAGAGACTGACCTTTGGATCTTCGCAAAAAAAGCGCTTGATTGTGGAGCTGTAGTCATCTATTTTGTTTTCACTGTCCGGGGGCGATTCCTCTCCCAGCTTCACCGCTGGTGATGAACCTCCGGTTTTTTTACACCCGACTCAGTTTACTGAATCGGGTGTTTTCTTTAACTTTAAACGTCTAGGCTCCTTCCGCACTTTCTTTAGCGGACTGCGGTTTAATAACAATCCTGCGCTTCCAAAGGTTTAGGGTTTCAATAAACAGGTTGAAATCGTCCCCGGTCATTTTTGGAATTCGAACAACCTTACCGCTTTCAAGTGGAAGGGAAAGCTCACTTTCAATCGGTAGGGAAAGCTCCTCGCTAGGGCTAGAAGGTCGAGCAGGGGCAAACATTGGATTATTGAATTCATCTGAGACGTGGGTTTTGCAAGAAGAGTATGGCTCACTTTTCGAGGGCCAAAACGCGTCCATAGGGCGATTCTGGCTAGGATTTGTGCGCTAAGTAATAACTGCCAAGCTCATTGTCGTGGTCCGACCAGAGTCCGAGGCTGATGATGGGCAGCGCCAGTTACATCTCACACTTGACAGTAAAGGCTAACGATTGTCGATTGTGAGGCTAATGGGTGACAACTTTATGTTTTGAACCGCGTCTTGTGATGGATGGACCAACCTCAGGCTTTGCCTGGCTCGCGGATGAATCAGCAGCGTTACGCAATTTTTCCGATGCGGAACGAGCGCAGATGGCGGAGGCAGAACTTCGTAACTTCCCGCAGCCTGAACAGGATTCAGCGATTTGGAGATACTTGGAGACGTACAAATTCGAGGATCTCCTGAAGACGGAAACACTTTACCTGCGGCAAAAAGGGGTCAGTCCCGGCTATTGGATAATTCTGATTTCCGGCCCCGTCTTTTGAGTCTTCAAGCCATTTTTCGGCCCTCCTTTTTGAGCGCACGAATATTTCTGATCGACGCATACGCCTTCGTTGCCGACGACCTAACCAATCCGCTCATGTAGTTAAGGGGTCAACTCTGAGCGTGGTCAATTCATCGCTCATGTCCAATCTTTGCGTTCAACGCACGGGGGAGGATTCTATAGCCTGCGGCCCAGCCTGGAATGTGGCCGGGAGTTGGCGTCGTCCGGCAGGCCCACCAGAAATATCGCATTGCCGGTATGATTCGCGTAGGCCTGAAAGACAAACTCCAACCAATATTCGAGGGTCTTTCCGTACTTGAGGTATTCCCGCAACTCTCGGCTCGGCTCGCCGCCCCCTGAAAACGGACGCCGCCGAAAGAAATCCTCCCATGATTCACGGCCTTCCTTCCGGAAAACATAGGGCGTGTTGAGCGTGACCGAATGATCGGTCCCATCCAGAACCGGAGGGAGCACTCGAACATACCAGACCTCACCCCGCTGACCTGGATAGCCGCTGGAATTCCAGCAGGAAATCTCCCTCCTACCCGGAATGTCCCAGAGCCGGACCAAACCGTTGCCAACGTCCATAACCTCGTAGAAAGAGCCAGATGAATCGTTCAGCGCATCCAGTGCCCTCCAGAGGTAGGGCAGCGCGTTCTTTCCCTTGAGGTACTGCGCCAGCAATCCTCCGAGAGTCGGACCGTTGGATGCAATCCGGGCGTCCAGAACCATCCACGCCTGAAAGAAGGAGGTCGTGACCGGACTCATAGGCGGATAACTCGGCATGTACTCTTCCTGAAGATCGGCCAGCTTGTTGTTGAACGGGATCAGTTCCAGCACGTCCAGCGCTTGCGTCGCAAAAGTCCCGGCCACATTGACTGCGGCGGCGCAGAGGTGAAAGTTCACATCCCCCGGCTGTGTCTCGTGGTACGTGCCGTCACAAATGGAACTGGCCAGATCAAGGTCGTCTTGACAGGCGTGGAAGGCGTACCGGCGTTCAAGGACTTTTCTCGCAAAGTTCATTCAGATCTCCCTTTCTCCGGTCATCTCTTCCAGCCACTCTGGGGGCGGCTCATAAGGTTGAGACCACGAATAGGGCCGGCCTCCTCGTATCCTCCGACAGCCCTTCAACCGCTCCAACCGTTGCTTCCATTCCTGGTTGCAGCGCTCGCCAAGGTTCACTTTCGTCAGCCCGTTCACCACCGACCAGATTCCTCTTGTCCCAACGTATCGGAGACTCAGCAGCGGAGTGATCAGATATCCTGGCCGGGAATCCCTTTTCGGTGAAATCGCCAGATCCATCAATTCTCGGAGGCTGATCTCGTTGCTCTTCTTCCATTTGAAGTGGTTGACCAGCGCATTCCGGGTCATGGTGATCAAACCCAGGGCATCGAGCAGGTCCACCACCGTCCACTTCTTTTCCAAATCATCGGCCTGGCGGATTTCTCCCAGGAGTTGATGGGTCCTTTGGGAAAACATCCCGGCGTTCTTCCGCAAGATCAGGCGTATCCTCTCACGCGACAGCTCGAACTTGTCAGCCATCTCACACTCGGAGGCTCCTGCCAACCGCGTTTGAAGAATTGGCTGCTCGCGCTCCAAATCCGTTGTCGTGTCTTCTGACATAATCAAGACTTCCTGTCGCTCCGCGCCCATCGCCAGAAATGTTTTAATGGCCGATGGCCGTTCTCGCTGCCGAAGCAATATCGGCTTTCAGCCGGACTAACAATACTGAAAACCGGTCCTCTGCTTTGTTGTTCCGAACCGCTATCGCCAGCGCCTTCCGCTGCCCGATCAGCACGACCAACTTCTTTCCCCGCGTGATGCCCGTGTAAATGAGATTCCGCTGAAGCAACAGGTACTGCTGCGTAAGGGCGTGACGACTGCCGGGAATTCCGATCCCTGTGATTTGTGGATCGTGATGGCGTACGCCAGCGAGATCTCGTCGAGTTCTCCGAAATCGTAAACGACGTCGCGGAGATCGAACCGAATGGTCACCTCGCGTTCAACGAGGTCGATCTTCGCGATCTGGCCGATGTCGCCGTTGAAGACCTCTTTTTCGTAATTGTTCTCGGTCTGGATCACCTTGTCCCGTGGCCGAAACTGCCATCCGAATTTTTCCACCGACGCCGCATCGCTGCGGGCCGGGTTTAATTCATTCTGTAGCCGGACGTTGAGTTCGCGGATGCCCAGGGAACCTCGGTTCATCGGGCACAGCACCTGAATGTCGCGAATCGGATCAAGCTGGAACTTGGCTGGGATGCGCGTTTTGACCATCTCCACGAGCGTCGCCGCAATCTGATCCGGTTCGTCGCGGTCGATGAAAATGAAATCCGATTCACCACCCTGGGCCGCGAACTCGGGCATCTGCCCATCGTTGATCCGGTGCGCGTTGATGATGATCCGGCTTTGCGCCGCCTGCCGGAAGACCTCGGTCAGTCGGACCACAGGCACCACTTTGCTCTCGATGATGTGTCGCAGGACAATGCCCGGCCCCACCGACGGTAACTGATCGATGTGGGCGCATCTCCGAATGAGGACAGTTTTCGCCGGACCACAAGGCTGTGAGCTATTGATATCCAGGAATGGGTTCATTTGTGGTGCAGGGAATGCGGGTGGATGCTGACCGGCTTGACTGGCTCCGAGGCTGGATCGAGCAGAACCCCGGCTGGAGCCGCAAGCGTTTAGCTTGCGAGTTGTGCGTCTGTTGGGATTGGCGCAATGAGCGTGGGCGTTTGAAGGATTTTGCCGCGCGGAGCTTTCTGTTGAAATTGGAGGCCAGGGGTTGGATTGGCTTGCCTGTGCTCCAGGAGAAGAAGCGACGCCTGCGCAAGCCAGTCGCAGAACTTTGCGCGTGGGAGGAACCGTCGCGGTGGGAAGGCTCTGTCCAAGACGTAGGGCCGGTTGCCTTGGAGGTGGTAAACCCCGGCACTCCGGAAGCCGGACGCTGGGCTTATCTGTTGGACCGATACCACTATTTAGGTTTGCGCGTGGTGGGTGAGAACCTCGGTCATTTGGCTTATGACGGCACCGGACACGAGATAGCCTGCCTGTTGTTCGGAGCGCCGGCCTGGCGTTGCCGGGCGCGTGATGCTTATTTGTACCCGTCCGGCGGCACCGTCTTACCGCATGGAGGGTGACTGTGGCAGGCTGGTGGGGTGAAAAGATCATCCACGCAAAACCGACCGGTCCTGGACCGCCGCAGTGCCCGGGAGAAAACTACCCTTCTCAACCGGTATCGCCGCAGCGGGCTTTCGCTGCTGGCGTTCGCCCATCAGCACCAATTGTGTGACTCGACACTGATCCGCTGGCGGAAGCGCCTCGGCCAGCATACGCAAAGCCGGAGAGCCCCATAGTCTTGGCGATTTGGCCGGTGGTCTGCCCTTGGACGCTGAGCATGATGGCTTGGAGACACAGGGCGACCCGTGGTGCTTTGTCAGTTTGGGCGTGTTGGCGCAGGGACTTGAGTCGTGGGAGAGTGCGGGAGTTGCCGCAGGCGAAGATGGGTTGCATGGCCGGAAATGTTATGTGGTGTTATTTACACGCGGTGCATTTCACCATGATTCCGACGAGGCGGGCGATGAAAAACGTGACCTTCCGTTCGTCAAACCGATTTTAGGAATTGCTTTGGGCCCATGGTGACAGCCTTTCGGTGAGGGATATGGGTTCCTCGCTGTTTTCAGTGGAATAGTTCCACCGGGGATGAAGACCATTTTTCCATCTCACCGGGATGACCGGAGTTTAGACCTATTGCCCGACTCGTCTCCCGAAGGGAGATTCGAGACTAGCCCAGCAGTTCACTGCTGGGTTCGAATGAGCCCTCGCATAAGTCCCGGAGGTACGGCCGAATCCCCGAATGGCCGACGTCAGCTCCTATTCTCACTGTCTGTTCAGGACAAAGGATCGCCCGAGAATGGCTCAACCGTCCCTTCGGGACTTTGGGTATTGGCGACGCAATCCCACCCTTGAAAGGGTGGGCTAGTCTCAAATCTCTCCTCCGGGAGATGGCAGTCGGAAAAAGCTCATCGGATACAACAGCACACGGCCGGAAAATGTCCAAACTCTACAAACTCCACGCTCCCCTCGGGAGTGAGTTCTCCTGCCCGGACATGGAAATGATTCCACCGAAAACAGCGGGGAACCTAGGATTGCGAGCAGGAATCACACTCAAAATCCTAAATTCAAGGGCACTGCCCCTCAGGAGTGAGTCTTCAAGTCTGGTCGCGGAACTGATTCCACTCAAGATGGCGAAGATCTTTTGGATTGTCTTTGACAGGCAGAGTGCAAGTGATTCAAATCAACACCTCAACAAAGGCTCTCGATACAATTGAGTTGAGTGTTTTGGCCTGCTTTCAATACTGCGCGGCAGGAGATGCCGAGGCGGTTGAAGCGCGCTTTGAGATGGCCTTGGGAAACCGACTTGAGAAACCTAAACGCACTATTATGCAAAATTCTTGTCCTCGTTTGATACTGATGGCGCTGCTTATTTGCAGCCGCGGCGTGGCTGCGCCCGGCGGACCCTTCAATCCGGAAGAGTGGCCGACCACTAAGGACGCGCAAAAGAAAGTTCACTACGTCAGCACCGACGCCGCATTCACACCGGTGAGCGCTAGCTGGCTTGCCGACGAGTTGAAAGTCTTGGGCGGAGGGGACCAGGTGACTCAAGCTGTCACCATTGGCGGCCACCAAGGATTGAAAGTGACAGGGAATTATTTGAACATCGCCGACAGCTCTTTCCAGGAGTGGGCTGATGACGATGTCATCGATATTTTGATGCAGGTTTATGGAGATGGCGCGCTCCTGAATGCGACCGGAGCTCCGCGCAACTTCGGTTTTTTAACCGGGACTTTGCCGGAATTAAGCACGCCCATCGGGGGCTCTCTCGCCGTCGAGGTGAAGAATCAGAAGTGGAATTGGGTTTTGTTTCGAATCACCAATGGCACCCGGCCTTCCGATGGGACGCATTTCGTCGGCTCCGTTCCGGCGGGGGCCCAGGGAGCCACGGCGTTTGGTGGCGTTAACGGCGGGACGATTCGCGTGCAAACTGTGCCTGGTTTAATCGTGCGGCTAATTGCTTTCGGCGAAAAAGGCGCCTTTGGCGAGCCGGAGCAGATCAATCTGTTTGCGGCCGGTGACAAGTGCGATCCGGAACCGGCGACGAATCTGGTGTTCGCGGATATCAGCAGGAGCATGACGAACCATTTGGTGGTGCTGAATACTGGCGATCAAACCGTAGCCTATCAGGATAACGTCGGGCCTGCTGGAGATAAGCGGCGCGCTGTGCAGGCGAGCGGCAGCTATATGAACTTCGGGATTACGGAGAATTACTTGGGCAAGTCGTGCAACGACACCCGAGCGGTGAAGATTTGCGTGCAGTTTTACGATGATCCCGCGCTCGTTGGAGCGATGTTTGGGCCGGAGGCTTATGCGACCGACAACACGAGTGGCATCGGTCAATATCCAGCGGATAGGCGTCATACGCTTGAGGGCACTGGCAAATGGGTCCGCCGATCATTTATCGTAGGGGCAGTAAATTTACGCGGGATCAATACGGCACCATTGACTGGAGGGCCGCGGCTTGTTTTCGAGGGAGGGAAGGTTTTCATTTCGAGCGTGGACATGGCCGTTCTGCGAGTGGGCAATCATCCGCTCGCGGGGCTAGATCCGCTGTCGGATTGCGTGGAGGATCTTAAGATCTGCACCGACGCTTACGGAAGCTTTGCCGAGTTAGACTTGGCCAAGGGGATTAAGAATGGATTGGATGTAGGCCGATCAGGCGGAGATCAAGAGATGATCCAAGAGGAAACCGGGCCTCCGAAAGATCGACGTCAAGCTGTTCGTCCCGCGATGGGTGATGGCACTCCAGGGTTCAGCCACATTTACCTCAACTTCGCAATTACGGAAGAAGCGCTCGGGCCGTCGAGTCAGCCCAACGCGCGATTGGCCATTTGCGTCAGCTATTACGATGATCCGGATTTGGTTGGCAGGACGTTCCGTCCCGAAGTCTATCAATCCGACCGCGCCGGCCAATTAGGTTTATCGTTCACACTCGCGAGCGCGGCTGTGGCATTGGAAGGAACGGGGACCTGGAGGGATGCGTACTTCGAGATTCCCGATATGAAGTTCAACGGGGTCAACCAAGCACCGCAGGCGGCGGCTCGTTTCGCGCTCAACGGCAAAATCGGTTTCAGCCGCGTGCGCTACGCCGTAATCCGGCCTTGTGGACCGAAGGCTGGTGTGAATCTGTTGGCGGATTGCAAACCTTCCGAGGCTCCGCTCTTGGGAGTTCGCAGGAATGCCAATGGAACTCTTCGATTAGCTTGGCCTGGAGTCACGAGTGGATTCACATTGCAAGAGACCTCCAGCATCAGCCCGCCTCAATGGACTGCGGTGACCGCTGCGCCTGTCGCGGAAGGCGCTGAGAACGTCGTGACACTCACGATCACAGGGGCGCGATTTTATCGGTTGGCTAAGTAGCCCTTACCGCAATTTCGTGTAAGGCTCCTCCTCCCAATTTTGCGAGGGCCAGACAAAGCTATCGACGCTGCCGTCGTAGCGCAGGGCGGAATCCTTGATCTTGGTACTTCGGCTGCCCCATCCTGAGGTGTTGGTTTTGGTCCAACCTTGCCAGAGATGACGGTGCCATGGGCATGCCGCGACAATGAAACGCACATTCCATCGGTCAATTTGAGTTTTGAGCCAAGCCTTGCCTTCGGGAGTTGTCTGTTGCCAAACTCCCAAGTGGTAGGCGTAGCTGGTGGTGAAATCGCCAAAGTATTCCCATCCCAGATCAACTGGAATGCGGCCACGCGTGCGGTCGGAGGGGCAGATGAAAGAGTTCGTATTGCCGACGTAGTTCCTTTCCAGGTATTCAGTGCTCCCGCCGATGTAGCCCGAGGTCTTGCGGTCTGGATTCACGAGATAAAGCGGCGGCCGATCATTAGAATCCTCGCGATACATTTGGATGCCAAGGCCGATCTGCCGCAGATTATTCGTGCAACTGCTACGGCGGCCTCCTTCCTTCGCGCGTCCCAGGATGGGTAAGAGCATTCCGGCAAGAATCGCGATGATCGCAATCACGACCAGCAGTTCAATCAATGTGAAAGCGGTTTTGCTTTGCCCGTCAGGGATCGCTTGCGGAGGTGTGGGAGCCCTTCCCATGGCGAGAACTCCCCGGACTTCGCGCGGGGAGGATGACTCTGAATCCACCCCTACCCCTCCCAGGAAGGGAGCTTTGTCCGTTCCCTTCCTGGGAGGGGTAGGGGTGGATTGGTTCATGGTGAGAATAGTTATCTCTGGCGCTAACTTGGGTCAACACCGATGTAAACGATGCGAATTCGAGAGGACGAAACTTAGTCCGCCCGACGTCCCGCGTCTGGCCCTTCGCGGCCATGGCTCCGCACCTACTTGCTCAATTGAAAGAAGCCCGCGTTCGATCCGGGAAGGGATGCTTTATTCATCAAGACGAGTCTTTGAGCGCCCACCTGGCGAGCCGTGCCGATGGCCGACCAAGGGCCGGTGAGAGAGGAAGCGCCTTTTAAGGAAAAGCCCGTGTCGGGAAGATTCCAACTGACCAAATAAGCGAGATCCGGCGTGGTGGGAAATAGACCGCCAGAATCCTGGGCGCGAATGGTCCATTTGGAACGATCGAGATCCACGGTTTGAAAAGTGTCGTCCACCACAACCTGCGTGCCTTTGGTGATCTTAATCCTGGATACGGTGGCGGAGAGTCCGACCCGGGTGTCGGAATTGGGCTGCACCCCGAAAAGAGCGCTCACTCCCTTGGTCGTCGGCTCGTAGAGGGGAGCGTCGGCGGCTGGTATGGTGATGTCCGTGGTCGAGTTGTCCGGGGCCGTCAGCGTGGCGCTCGTGCTATTCTTGAAAGTGACGGTCCATGTGCCGAGCATGGATGGAGCGCGCAGTTGGCCCAGAACGCCGACGGGCCCGGCTGCGGCGTTAGCCTGGGTTCGATAGAGCATGGCGTTCTGACTCGCTTCATTCACCTTGTGGAGGAAACGGGCCTGGGCCAGGACGAGATCGTCGGGTGTGCCGTTGACGCCGTCGGGGCCGAGATCGTTGACGTACTGAAACTCGATCATGACCACGTTGGGATCATTCCAGTCGGGCGTGATTCCTCCGGCTGAGTCAGTCGCGAGCATGATGTGACCTTGAAAACCGGCGTAAGTCTCCCTGCTCGGAAAGTCCGCCCAGGTCACGGAGTAGGTGATCGGCTGAGGTTGGTTGACCCACCAGAGGGTGTTGGCCAGATCCTCTGAGGGGGCGTAAACGATGTTTTGCCGCTGGTAGGCCTGGCCTGGAGCGCTCGCGTAAAGTCGAAGGCCTGAAGAGGTGCTTCGGGTCAACATGATCTTGGGCGGCGCGGCGCTGCCAGCGGCCTTGGTGAAAACGAAATTGTCGAGATAGTAAATAATCGGCCCGCGGAAACCGCCGTTGCCGTTCTGAATAATGATGCCGTTGAGCGTTCCTTCGGTCGGCGCTATTTTGAACGTGACCGTCGTCCAGTTGGTGCTGGTCAGATTCACCCCGCCCATGGCTGTTCCGTCGGAACGCTTGAGTTCGAAATATCCGTACTGCCCAGCGGCGGTCCCCACGGAGCTGGGGTCAACTTTGACATCCACCGAAACAGACGCGTAGTCTGATCCCACCACGGGCGTCTCAAAGGTTTTCATGATGACCATCTGCTCCCATCCGTTGTCTTCCGGGGTGAAGTAGTCGGCCGCAACGCGCAGAGAACCTGATGTGGTCGATTTGCCCGAATTCTGCTGGCCGAGCGTCAGCTCGGGGGAGGTGCCCCAAGTAGCGGACCAACCGTCCACGTTGCCGTTGTCGAACGCCTCAATGACGAGAGACTGGGCATGCAAGATCCGAGGCGCCAGCACCGAGAGAGCCAGTGCCAGGATCAGACGCGAAGAATGTGAGTTAATTTTCATGGTTCATTGGGAACAATTGGATGCTGTAAGTGGTGTGGGCAAACTTTCAAGCGTGCAAATGCTTCGCTCTCTTCGCTTCAAATTGCAAGCTGTCTTCTCCGGTTTGTCTTTTACTGGGTGAACTTGGGCATCGTGCCTTCTGAACTGAATGGCGAGAACGCCACGGCTTCAATCTCCACCAGCAAATCAGGACGGCAAATGTCGGCGTGCAGATAAATGGCTGGTATCCGCGGCAGCCGCAGCTCGCAAACCTTACGGCAATGTTCGTAATCCTGTTGGTGCTTTACATACACGCGCAGCTTCGCAATGTCCTTTAGTGTCGCGCCTGCGCCGGTCAGGCCGTGACTCGCGAAGTTCTCCGGCGCAATCAGACATTCGATGTTCTCGATTGCCTGCTCGGTCTGGCGGACGACGTCGCCGGAGTGACAGGTCCGCGCGTTGACGATGCTCGCGGTGCCGGACACGAGCGTTGAAACAAAATGCCCGTGCTCCTGGTAAAAATCGCGACTGGCGCCGCGGTAGCCCTCGGTCAGACCGATGGCCTGGAATCCACAGGCCCGGTATTCCTTCAATTTGACTCCTCACCAGTTTTTTCTCCTGCCCTGTTGTCTTCTGTACGAGGGCCGCGGATGAAGAACTGAACCAGCATCATGATGGTGACGGCGAGGCCCGCTCCGGCGGTCATCAACCCGATAACGTCAAGCGCGTGAAACGTCTCGAAGCGGGGTTTGCTGGATACCCTGAAAAAGGCAAGCACTCCCATGAACGCGGCGAAGGTGGCCATCCTAAGGAATCTGCGCCGATCTCTCATGGCTTTCTTCATCATCCCGAACAGGATCGGCGGTTGCCGCCCCCCTGTCAAGCGCCTCGCCTCCGAAGCACGAATCAGCGGGCCTTCGACAAGCCCGTTACCACATCTTGATCTACCCAGGTGGCGTCTCAACCTTAATTTGCGCCTTTTACATTGTAGGCGAATCTCTACTGTTCCGGCATGGCACGATTGTTACTGTGCGCATCTCAGATTTTTGCAGAGGAATAAAGCGGAAGGTAGAAATCGATCCTGAGGCCGAGGGGCCGGAAGATCCAAGAAGGTCGGAATGGGGCCTTGGGCATCCGGCAAAATAGTCTAACTTTGAGCGGGACTCTTGGCTCCG
>CAMAWP010000089.1 GCA_945861765.1 Akkermansia muciniphila
TAGCCGCTAAAACCGCGATCAGTGATTACCGCATCACCCGGTTGCAAGTGCTCCAACTGTTGGATGGCCAAGGTCACTTCGCCCACGGTACTCGGTTCCAATTGCGCATCGTGACCGATTTGGTTGAGCAGGTCGTAGGCGACCGACAAGCGCCCCTCGGGATAGCGTGTGCCGGTGGCGCCGTTTTGATTGGAGGCTTCGTTCCAGCCAAATTCCCGGCCCAACTCTTCACTGTCCGGCAGACGCAGCAGGGAACTGTCAAAGCCAAAGAGCCGATGCCCACGCCAGCGTTGGATCGGATGCTCGCCCCCATACACGATGGGCAGAACACCGAGGCGATTCAATTCGATAAAGGCACTGTCTTTGAGCTTGGCTCGAGCATGAGAAACCGCGCCGCTGGTGACCGTGTCAAAGATCTCGCCTGCCGCCAGATCGTCGAGAAACTCATGCAGATGGCGTTGGATTGATTTGATGGTTTTCTGGAGGATAAAAAGCAGGATCACAGGGAAAGTCAGTTGACGTTTGCGGGTGAAGTCTTCCGGTCGAAGGCGATGGCGCGCCAAGAACTTGGGATCGCGCAGCAGAGCTCGAAGTGCTTGGACCAGAGTGACCAGATATTCAGGTGCAACCTGCAAAATTGTTCGCATCCCCAGCTTAATAGGGAGATGGCCAAATTTGTACAAGTCCTGACTATCTTTATATCAATGCTGTGCACTAATTCAATGGCAGTGGGGCCGGGGTGAGGGGAAAGGAAACCTCACCCAATCCCAACACGCTCGACTCCCCCATCGCCGCCTGTCCCCTCACCCTAACCCTCTCCCCGAGGAGAGGGAAAAGGGATGCCGAGTCTTGCTCCTCCCCTGCAGCCCCCAGCCTCTGCCAATGCGGAAATCGATTCTCCCTCTCCGCTGGGGAGAGGGCCGGGGTGAGGGGAAGCTGAGCCTCATCCAATCCCAACACGCTCGACTCCACCATCGCCACCTTTCCCCTCACCCTAACCCTCTCCCCGAGGAGAGGGAAACACGCGTGGGCGCTTCGCTCAGCATCCAGCGCCACTCGCCTCTCCCGCGACGGTATCCTACTCCCCCTGCCCGTGAACCGACCCACCCCTACCCCTCCCAGGAGGGGACCGGACAAAGCTCACCTCCAGGAGAGGACCGGAGAAAGCTCCCCTCCTGGGAGGGGTAGGGGTGGGTTCAGAGTCGCCCAACGCACTCGACTTCTCCGCCGCCTCCTTTCCCCTCACCCTAACCCTCTCCCCGAGGAGAGGGAATCATGCGCACGCTTCCCTCATCATCCAGCGCCACTCGCCTCTCCCGCGACGGAATTCTATTCTCCCTCTCCCCGGGGTGAGGGGAAAGGAAGTTCATGACTATTCCCTACCCCAGGATGACCCGCACCGGATAAGGATCTCTGAGGCTGTTTGCGGTCAAGCGTCCTTACCGGCTCCAACGCTTGGAAGCTGGCGCACGATTCCGTGGAGACGCCTGCCGATGGTCCCGCCGGGGCGAGCCTTGCCGACCCTGTTGTCCTCTGGGGACAGGTCGCGCCGCCATGCCGGTCGCGTGTTCAGCCGTCTCGGAATGATAGGCGTGCTGGCGATCCTGGGGAATTGGCTTGCGAATCAAGTGCTCAATATCACGCAACTGTTCTCTCTCACTCGCGGAACAAAACGAGACGGCATCTCCCTCAGCGCCCGCGCGAGCCGTCCGTCCGATGCGGTGAACGTAAGTCTCCGGCTCATTCGGAAGGTCGTAGTTGATGATATGCGTGATGCCATCCACATCGATGCCGCGCGCCGCGATGTCCGTGGCGACGAGTACGCGCACTTTCCCCGCGCGCAGTCCCTCCAGCGCCGCAGTGCGCGCGCTCTGGCTCTTATTGCCGTGGATCGCCGCCGCTTTGATCCGGGCGGCCAACAACTTTTCCACGACTTTGTTCGCGGCGTGTTTCATCTGTGTGAACACGATCACCTTGTCTATTGATTCATCGCGCAACAGGGAGACCAGCAGGGCATCCTTGTGCCCCCGATCCACGAACATTACCTTCTGCACGATACGCTCCACGGTCGGCTGCTCAGGAGTGATCGTCACTCGCACCGGATCTTGCACCAGCGTTCCCGCCAGCGAAATCACGGCTGGAGGCAGAGTGGCGGAAAAAAACAGCGAATGCCTCTGCTTCGGCAATACAGCGATGATTTTCTTCACGTCCTGAATAAATCCCATGTCCAACATGCGGTCTGCCTCATCCAGCACAAACGCCTCGATCGACCGCAGATCTATAAACTTCTGGTTCATCAAGTCCAGCAGTCGGCCTGGCGTTGCAACCAGAATATCGACCCCCCGGTTCATCGCATTCTCCTGCGGACGCTGCCCAACCCCGCCGAAAACGACGAAGTGACTGATTCGAAGACGGCGACCGTAGGTGGAGATGCTGTCGCCAATTTGCGCGGCGAGCTCGCGCGTCGGAGCTAAGATCAACACTCGCGGTTTCCGGGGCGCGACGGGGCGAGGATGCGCCGCAAGATATTGCAGCAACGGCAACGTGAAGGCCGCGGTCTTGCCCGTGCCTGTCTGCGCGCTGGCCATCAGATCCCGCCCCGCCAGCAGATGCGGAATGCACTGCGTCTGCACAGGAGTCGGAATCGTGTAGCCGGATTCGCTCACCGCCCGCTGCAATTCGGGGATGAGCGTGGTGAAGACGTTCCCAGCCGAATTCCCTACCACCTCAGGTGAGGGCGGGATGGGTCGATGGCTCTGCGGTTGCAAAGGCTTAAGGCGATCGGCCACCCATCCGAGGAACGAACCTCGGGGTTTGGGCTCGATGGGATGAGTATGGGATGATGTTCTGCCCTGGGGAGCAGACGTGTGAGTCTTGTTCATGATGTATTCCAATCCGGCATTTTACATATCTCTGCCCGCCGGAGTTGGAGGAGAATGAGCTGCAACACTCGCAGCAAGGAGGCTTAGATGGAACAACGTTGTCCCGGAAAGCTTGCATCGACCGGCGGCCTCCACGGCTTTCGGAGCGCGATGCAGGCCGGGTTTGTAAGGGCGAAACCTGAAGAAGTCAAGAGCCATGACCGGAAAACCAGCAATTCTCAGTTTGGGAGGTATGTAGTCCCGGCTTTAGCCGGTCACCCCGTGAAAACCGGCTAAAGCCGGGACTACATACGGCGAACGGAAGGTGCCATGGGCCAAAATGAGAACACCCCGAACTTTGTGCGCGCATTGCGCCCTTGAACGGTGGGGCGAGACTCTCTCCGAGCTGTAGTCTCCGAGCCGGAAGCCGTCGAGCCCTGATGTTCTGATCGGCAAAAATGTCAGGGTTCGACGGAGTCTCACCCCACCCAGGTTCATGGAGAGAATTGCTGCCGAAAATCTACGGACCGGGCCGATTCGGCAACAAACTCTCCTTCTACTCACGACTAAGAAATGCGGCTCTGAAGCGCCGCGTTCGAAATCGGAGGACGATCGCTTTCTCCAGAAAGCCGTGCGGAGCTTCGCGGCTCAGATGCTCTCTACCCGCCTGCAAACACAGGCTGAAATCCCGCCTCGGTCAGAATGCGCGCGACCTCCGAGCGTTTGTCCCCTTGAATCTCGATCTGGCCATCCTTGACCGTGCCGCCCACGCCGCAGGACTTTTGCATCGCCTTCGCCAACTTCTCCTTCTCGGGCAAACCAATCCCGATGAAGTTGGTCACGACGGTCACAGTCTTACCGCCGCGACCGGCCGTTTGCCGGATGATGTCCACCCGACCACGGTTTTTTCGTGGTACGGCGGAGGCGCTGGCGGGCTGATTCGCCGGTTCATCGGGCCGGTCTGGAGGTCCGGGAGGCAAGCCCGTCATCGCGAGTTCCGAAAACGGATTGTGTTTCAGGTTCTGCCCGCCCGTCGTGGGAATGCGGTTGTTACGACTCATAGAATGCCTGTTTCTAAATCTCAAAGTTTCTCGGCTCGGATGGCAAGAATCGCTCCACCACCGACTCGATCCCGCTACCAATCCGTCTCCTGATAATCTTTCAGGAATTTTCCCCAGACGTGCTCGCCTGAGTTAAAGCCCGCGATGATGGGGTCAACGATCCGCGCCGCGCCGTCCACAATGTCGAGCGGTGGATGAAACCGATGGTCACGCTGCTTGCGCGCGGCGATCCGCACCGGGTCTTCGTCCGTCACCCAACCTGTGTCCACGGCGTTCATGTGAATTCCATCCGCGTGGTAATCCGCCGCGGACGTGCGCGTCATCATGTTTAAAGCGGCCTTCGCCATGTTGGTGTGAGGGTGCCTCGTCGTTTTAAACTTCCGATAGAACTGGCCCTCCACCGCCGACACGTTCACGATGTGTTTGTCGTGTTCCGGCGCGCGAAGCATGAGGGGCTTCAGCCGCGCGTTCAGGATGAACGGCGCGATGGCATTCACAAGCTGCACTTCGAGCAACTCGACCGACGGCACTTCCGACATCGTCAATCGCCACGAATTGCGCTCGCGCAAATCCACCTGCTGCAAATCCTGGTCAAGAGTGCCCGCGGGAAAAAGCGCCTGCTGCGCCGCGATCTCATCCGGCAGCAGCGGCACCTGCGATAGCTCAGCCGCGTGCGTCAGCCCGGCGACCTCCGACATCCGCCGTTGCACCACTGCCGAGTCGCTCTCCGGCAGCATGTGGTACCCTCGCAGACCCTCGTAGGCACCCAGCAATTTGCGCGCGCGCTCCGGCATAGCGCTCAATGAAGCCGTCTCGCGCTCCATCATGTGTTGATAAAAATCCGGCGGACGCCGCACCGTCTGGCAGGCGTTGTTGATAATGAAATCCAGCCGGGATCGTGTCGCGAGGAGATGATGGCAAAACGCCTCAACGCTCGGCGTGTGACGCAGATCCAGCCCGAAGATTTCCAGGCGATGCCCCCAGTCCTCAAAATCCGGCTCCACCGCGTAACGCATCGCCGAGTCGCGCGGGAAACGCGTGCTCACGATGAGATGCGCTCCGGCGCGCAACAGCTTGACGCCGGCCTGATAGCCGATCTTCACGCGCCCGCCCGTGAGCAGGGCAATCCGTCCGCGAAGGTCCGCCGACTCGGTGCGCTTGAGAAAATTCACATCGGCGCACGGCGGACATAGCTGATCATAGAAGTGGTGAATCGTCGAATAGTCCTGCTTGCAGATGTAACAATTCTGCGGCTCGGCGACCTCCCGGAACTCGGGCCGGTCCTGAACCTCCTGTTGCACAAAATCACGCGGCGGAAACACATTGGGCGACGTGAACACCTTTTCGCGGCGCAGCTTTCGAATCCCGGTTTCGTTCAGCTTTGCCTGGTCGCGCTGCAACGTTTCCGCCTTGCGTTGGCGAACCTTGGCCTTCACGAGACGACGCCGATCATCGACGCCCGGGCAATAGATTTCGCCCGCCGCCTTGAGCAGCCGCATGCGTTCGCTGACGGAGAGTTCGGCGAGCAAGGCACGGTTGCTCACCGCCATTTCAAGAATCTCGACAGCGGACATCAGTCGCGCGCTGATGGTTTCGCTTTTCGTTGCTTCACTCGGGCTCATCACAGGTTCGATCACATTCTCGGACATTTCCTAAACGGCGGGCAAGGTATCCATTACAGGACCGACAGGCGAATGAATTCAGATTCCGAGTGATCCACGCGTGCAATGGAGCGAACACGTTTCGAGAGCACCTGGGCACCAGCGGTGCCGCTTGGGACAACCTCGACGCGTGGATGCCCTGCCCATGCGGAAAGCGGTTCTCTCTCCATGAGCCGAACCCACCCCTACCCCTCCTGGGAGGGGAGCTTGGTCTGGTCCCCTCCTGGGAGGGGTAGGGGTGGGTTCAGAGTTGCCATGCGCGCGCCATGTCCAGGGAGGGCCGGGGTAGGGAAACCCTGATCCCTTAGTAGATCACCTTGAAGGTCCCTGCGTAGTCCATTGTAATTTCCCTCGCCATAGGTGGGACAGAACAACTGGTCACCCGACCGCCGGGCCAGGAGATGTGAAGTTGCGTTGGCGAGTCAGGAGTTCCCAACACCTGCGTGGTGCTGTCTTGGGAACAGTAGCCCGAGCCGGCATGGATTTCGCGAGCCGGTCCGAAGCGTTGCCCGAATTGAAGCCGCAGGGCGGCCCCAACACCTAACGGATTTCCAGCAGGCCCCGCAAGCCGGACGCGCAACCCAACTTTCGCGGCTGTGTTGACATATAGCTTGGTCGCGGCGCCATTTTGAGTCACCACCAAATCAATTCGCCCGTCCTGATTGAAATCGCTCAAGGCCGCACCCCGCTGTTGTCCGTAAACTTTGATGCCCGACTCCTGGCCCGGCACGGCTCTTAGGTTCCCAATACCATCATTGCGCAGCCAAAGTCCGCGCCCGGCATCCAACCGTGGAACTTCCGGCTGAGTATCGAAAAAGTTTTGACTCAGAAAAATATCTTCATCCCCATCGCCATCGAAGTCTCCCACATTCACGCTGAATGCGGGGGCCAACTGAGCTTCAAACGGCAATTCCGCCACCTTGAATTGACCCGACCGATTAAAGCAAATCACGGACGCTAAAGTCGTCGCCTGCACCTCTCGCACCGCCTTTTTGTAGGGGCCGAGCAAGGCGTCAACCGTTGCCTCGCCGAAAGCTTTGTGCGTGCTGTACCGCTCACGAAGCGCGGGCATGGCAGAACCGAAAACATCGAGCGGTCGCATCGGCACGATGCTGCCAGTGGCCGAATCGTATTCCGCTTCGACAATGTCGATCACTCCGCGTCCCAGGAAATCGCCGAAATAAACGCGCGCCGGCCTGGCCGCGCTGGCGCGATAGGGACTGTTAAGACCCCAGTTGCCAGCAATGATATCGAGCTTGCCGTCGCCATCGATGTCGCCGGTGGCCACTCCATTCCACCAGCCCGTGAGCTTATCGAGGCCAAGCTCCGCAGTCTGCTCACGCAGCTTTCCAGACTGATTTTTAAACACACGGATTGGCCCCCATTGGCAGCCCAGGATCAGCTCGGGAAATCCATCTCCATCCAAATCGCTCCAAACCGCGCCGCCGACCAAGCCCACGCTTTGCAACGCGCGAGTATTTGTCTCGTCGAGCAGAAGCTGAATCCCGTCGGATCGATAGATTCGGGAAACGGCCGACTCCGGCCAGCGCCCGGGAACCACCTGTCCCCCGACAAACAAATCCAAGTTCCCGTCGCCGTCGATGTCCGCCATCGCCAATGGGCCTGCGCTTGAGGTTTGACCTGGCAGAGTATCAACAACTGTTCCCTTGGCGAAATCGTACTGTTGGACGCAGCTCGTGGCTGGCAATCCCTCCTCATAATTCGCAGAGCCAACCAACAGCACGGCTGCGCCATTTCTCATTTTCCAACCGAGGACGCCCATCTGATCTCGCGAGGTTGTTTGATCGAACGGAGCCTGCGCCAGCCGCTTGAAGCCGCCCTTGCCATCGTTCTGGTAAACAGCCAATGCCCCGCCCTTGCCACTGCCGATGATCAGATCCTCCCAGCCATCGCCGTTCAGATCAAACCAGCTCACACCAGGCCCCAACTGACTCAGCTTAGTGGGTAACAACGGTTGTCGCTGAAAGTCGTCGAAAAGATTTTCGTCATGATGATGACCGAGCAACGCGGTGGCGTCAGTGAACCACGGTTGAGGGTTTAGATCCGAGGGTGGCGCATTGGTTACCTGGAGCGCACCCAACTCATCAACCTCATAAAGGTGGTTGGCTCTGGCTCGCTCGATGGTGCTGCGACCTCCGCCGCGCCAGGAGACTTCGATGACAAATTCGTTCGTCGGTGAAAACGCCGCGAACACACGCATCGCGTCATCGCACGACAAATAGCGGCCGCCGCAAATCATCTCCTGACTCTGCCTCACTGGGCCGCCGGTGATTTTAATCCGGGCGCCAATGCCGCGTGTATTTGGCGCTTTGCCTCTGAGTCGCACCGCCAGGCGCGGCTTCGTTGACTCGTTGCGATAAATCCCAGCCGCCGAGTTCAGATTGTTGATGACCACGTCGAGGTCTCCGTCGTTGTCCAAATCCGCAAGAGCCATTCCGTGCGAAATACCCGATGTGTTAAATCCCCATTCAGCTCCGGCCTCGATAAAGGTCCGGTCGCCGCGATTCCGGAAAGCCAGGTTCGGCGAGATGAGTCGAGGGAATTTTTTCAAATCGATCAAGTGCTGATCGGCGGATTTTATTTTGCCAGGCGAGGCGGTTTCCTTGAGCGTGTCCGCGTCGAGCACATCGCGATCGTTGCCGTTGGTGATCAGCAGGTCCTCGTAGCCGTCGAGATCCACGTCCATGAAGATAGCGCTCCAGGTCCACTCGCTGGCCTGCACCCCTGCGAAGTGCGCCATCTCCGCGTAGGAACCATCTCCGCGATTCAAAAATAGAGTGTTGTGAATCACCTCGGGGCGAAACTCAGGATCGGTGATGGGCAGGTTGACCTCTCGCATCAACGCCGTGTTCGCACGCTGCCGATGCCGCGTGCGATGGTCGCGGCTCAGCATATCGGCCACAAAAAAGTCGTCGTAGCCATCGCGATCAATGTCGGCAAAATCCACCGTCATCGATGACATGCTCATCTTGCGCAATGCCAGGCGGGGGATGGCACGGAAACGCTGCCCACCCTCGTTGAGCCAAACGCGATCCGGCGAATAAAAAAAATCGTTGCACACGTAAATGTCGGGCGTCCCATCGCCGTTGATATCGCGGAACATCGCCGACAATCCCCAGTCTCGCGGCGGGCCCGCCAGAGGCAGTCCATCCTCATCCACGAATGCGCCTCCAACCCAGGAGATCGGCCCGAATCGTCCGTTGCCTTTGTTGACATATAAAACGTCTGGCTCGCCAATTTCCCTGACTCTGACTCCGCCACTCTTGGTGATCACCGCGGCGAAGCGGTCCTCGGGTGTGAGAACGAGCCTGCCGTCCACCATTTTAGACTCAACTTTCACCCCGGGCGCGCCGTCCTTCACGGTGCTCGTGCGATAGTTCGCAACGTAGAGTTCGAGGTCGCCGTCTCCATCGATGTCCGCCATGGCCATTGATGTGCTGCCAAACCGTTGGGCTAACCCGGAATCCTTAAGCTCAGTAAAATGCGCGGCGCCGTCATTGAGAAAAAGCCGCGTGCCTCCACCGATGGAATTCACGATCAGGTCAAGGTCACCATCGCCATCGACGTCGGCCAAAATGGCACCGGTGGAAAACTGTCCAGGACACGCGACGCCCGATGACTGGGTGATATCTTCGAACCTCCAGCCGCCCAAACTGCGATAGAGCACGTTCGGTCCTTCCAGCCGACAGAAATAGATGTCGCACCATCCATCGCCGTCCACATCGCCGAGCGCCACGCCAGAGCCGTTTTCAAGCATTCGATTTTTCGCAACCGCCGCGTCTGAGAGATGGTTGGTGAATGCGATGCCGGTCATTTCGACGGAGAGCAACGAGAAGCCTGCCTTGCCCGCCGTCGGCACTGGCAGCATGGCATGGCGATGTCCTTCGGCGGGCTGCCATTCGAGAGACCCGGCGAGAATCAAGATTTGGAATCCGAACGCGGCGATGATAGCAATCCCCGCGCGACATTTCCTTTGCCAGACCGAGTTAAAGACTGAGTTCATTTAGCCTAAAAACAGAAGTTCAGCCGAAAGAAACGAACGAAGCGAAAGAATTCGAGGACGTTACGCCAACGCGGACACTCACCTGCCGGGTGAATGGCGGCTGACTCAGGATTTCCTTTCTTTCGGCATTTTGCGTTTTTTTCGGCCACCCAACTGCCGGATTAAGGTTTAGCGCTTTACAGGCAACCTGCCCGCCTGAAGTTTCACCGTTGTTGTTCTGAATTCCGACTCGGAACATCATCGCCACCACTCAACCAGAAAGCCCTGCAATTCACGAGCCAAGCTGGCTTTACTTCGCGTCCGGATTCCGCGGCGTGTGTTCGTTTAGAAACTGTGTCAGCACTTGGTGCAAATGCCGGGTTGTATTCTTCCCTTCCGAGATGCCATGGCTTCGGTTCGGATACGCCATCATGGAAAACTTCTTGTTATGGGCAATCAGTTCGTTGATCAGGGCTTCGGTGCCCTGATAGTGGCAGTTGTCATCGCCCGTCCCGTGAACCAAGAGCAAGTTGCCCTTCAACTGATGCGCGTAAGTGATCGCGGAGCCTTTGCGATAGCCTTCCGCGTTGTCGCCGGGCAAGCCCATGTAGCGCTCCTGATAGATCGAATCGTAGTAGCGTTGATTGGGTACCGGAGCAACAGACATGGCGGTCTGATAAATCTCAGGATACCGGAAGATCGCGTTCAAGCTCATCGAGCCACCGCCGCTCCAGCCCCATATCGCGACGCGGGAGGCATCGATGTATCCCCGTTGCTTGACGAGGGAGCGCACCGCGGCGGCTTGCTCGGCGGATGCCAGAATGCCTACTTGTCGGTAAATACTTTTTCGCCACTCGCGGCCGCGCGGGGACGGTGTGCCGCGGTTATCAACACTCATCACCAAGTAGCCTTGCTGCGCGAGCATCGTATGCCAGAAGTATGATCTACCGCCCCATCGATCGAGCACTGTCTGCCCGGCTGGCTCGCCATAAACATGGAACAGCACTGGATATTTTTTCGCCGGATCAAAATCAGGCGGCTTGATGCACCAGGCATCCAGCGACACATTCTCTTCAATATCGACCCGGAAGAATTCCGTTTCAGGTTTCTTCAGACCTTCCAGCTTTTTCACGAGCTTGCCGTTTTCCGCCAGGACTCGGACGCTCTTGTGATCCGGCAGCGTGATGAAATCAACGACCGGCGGACGGTCAAAGGCCGAGAAAGTGTGAACCGCCCATTTCGCGTCTGGCGAGATGTCGTAACTGTGGGTGCCCTTCTGGTCCGCGGGTGTGACTCGCTTCGCTTTGCCGCCGGTGAGACGGGCGCGATAGAGGTAACGCTGGGTCGGATTGTCCGGAGAAGCGATGAAATAAAGCCAGCCATTGGCTTCGTCGATGGTTTGAACGCTGACGACATCGAGCTTTCCTTTCGTGATAAGAGAGGGCTTCTTGCCGGAGCGGGAAACCAGATAAGCATGCCGCCATCCATCCCGTTCGCTGAGCCAAACAAACTGATGCCCACTTTCGGTCCACCACGGTTTGTTGTCATTCTCCACCCAAGCGGCGTCGCTTTCAGTCAGGACTGTCCGAACCCCGCCACTCTTTGCATCCGCGAGCATGACGCGATTTGTGTTCTGCAACCGATTGAATTGTTGGAGAACAATTTCGTCCGAATTCTCGGCCCAATCCATGCGCGCCAAATAATGATCGCGAGGATCGCCCGGCGCTTGAACCCAGGTTGTTCCGCCGCCCTCGACGTTGATGACGCCGACCCGGCCCGCCGAGTTTTGCTCGCCCACTTTCGGATACGGAATGTTGATCACTCGCGAATACAGATCTTCGGTGTCGTTGATCAGTTGGAACCGCTTCACGCCTGCGGTGTCGAGCTGCCAGTAAGCAATGGACCGGCTATCGGGGCTCCATCGGAATCCATTGCGCAAATCGAGTTCTTCTTCGTAAACCCAGTCAAACGTCCCGTTGATCAAGGTCTCGGAACCGTCCCGAGTGAGCTGGACAATTTTGAGATCTCTCAGATTTTGCACGTAAAGATTGTTCTCACGGACATAGCAGACGCGTCGGCCGTCCGGTGAAAACGTGGCAAACATCAACGATGATGGCTGGACGGCGCCACCAAGCTTTTTCAGTCCGCGAGCCGCAATGTCCAGCACCCAATAGTCGCCGCGCGTCCTTCGACGCCAGACGCGCTTGCTGTTCGTGTAAACCAGCAGCTTCGATTCGTCTTCTGACAGGACATAATCATCGATGGCCAACGGAGAGCTTTCGCCTGGCGGAATGAGCAGGTGCGCCGGGACGAGGATTTCTTTCGCTCCTGTCGCCGGATCGTTCAAAACCAAATCCTTCCCCGGTCCAGTTCCGCCCGGCTTTTCGAGCGTGGTGTAGCCTCCTCCATGTTTGCGCCATTGAAAAGGCCCGAAGCTTTCGCCGTTGAATTCGTCCGAATCGAAGATTCGATCCAGGTTTAGCAAGGGCGAGTTGGTGGACTCGGCAGCGCGCGAAGCGATCGCGGCTAATCCGAGGAACAAGGAGGATAGGAGGCACAGAAATCGTCGGTGTTGTGTTGGCATCGTCATAGGTTGGAAAGGTGGATTCTGCGGATAAACGGAATTCGATCAAGATTTCTTCGCTTGAGCCCGACTCCACTTCTAGCACGGCTTTTCCCCTCACCCCAGCCCTCTCCCCAGCGGAGAGGGAGACCAGGATTCCGTCGCGAGAGAAACTGCGGGCGCGGGCCAGGAGCAATGCCTGGAATCCATTTTCCCTCTCCTCGGGGAGAGGGTTAGGGTGAGGGGAATGGAGGCCATGGTGGAGTCGAGCGTGTTGGGATTGGCTGAGGCTCCACTTCCCCTCACCCCGGCCCTCTCCCCAGCGGAGAGGGAGAATCGATTTCCGCATCGGCAGAGCATGCGCGGGTCGGGGTTGTCCCGAGCGGCACGGGTGATTCCCGGCCCATGACCCTACTCCTGGAGCTTTGTCCGTTCCCCTCCTGGGAGGCCCAGGGTGAGGGGAAAAGCCGTGTCAGACGTGAAAGCGCGATCATCTCGTTTCCGCACAGCCTCAGGAGTTCCGCAACAGTCTGCTAATAAACTTTCCGCAAGTGCGAGGGCAAGATACTGAGTTCAGAGCGGTACTTAGCGACGGTTCGGCGAGCGATGACAATGCCTTTCTGGGCCAGAAGCTTCACGATCTCCTCATCCGACAGAGGCTTGCCGGACGCTTCGTTGCTGATCATCTCAGAGATAATGTCCTTCACGCTTGTATTCGACATTCCAATGCCATTCGCGGTCCTGATCCCCGACGTGAAGAAGTACTTCATCTCGAAGATGCCTTGGGGCGTTTGCATATACTTCGCGGAAACCGCCCGACTGACCGTCGTCTCATGCACTCCGACTACGTCCGCGACTTGGACCATGGTTAATGGCTTCAGGTGCGAGACCCCATGTTCCATGAATTCCCGCTGCCTCTTCACGATCTCTTTAGCAATGTTGAGTATAGTCTGTTGCCGTTGATGCAAGCTCTTGATCAGAAACTTCCCAGCTCGGATTTTATCCCGAATATACTCGCGCACTTCCGGCGAACTTTCCGCCTGCGACATCAAATCTTTGTAAGTATTGCTGATCCGCAGGTGAGGAATCTGATCATTGTTGTTGGTGACGACAAAGTCATCACCCGCCTTCTGAACAAATATTTCCGGCAGAATGTATTGCTGGTTATCAGGGAGAAAATCTCGTCCCGGACGAGGTTCCAAGTGCCCGATACGCCCGACCGACTCCTGGACCTCGTCCACGCTAAGCCCCAAGCCCCGCGCAATTTCGGGCAGCCGCCTCTTCCCCAGCGCTTCCATGTGCTTATCCACGATGCGGTATTCCAAACTGTCCTTCCGGTCAGCTCGTTCCAGTTGCAACAGCAGACATTCCCTTAAATCACGAGCTCCGACTCCCGGCGGGTGGAAAGTTTGAATCACCCGCATTACTTCCAATATCTTATCGGCCGGAATATTCGTGGAAAACGCTAACTCGTCCACTCCCGCTTGCACATACCCATAATCATCGATGTTCCCAATAATCATCTCTGCAACCTGCCGCTGCTCAGGCGTGAGATCAGAAAGCCGGACCTGTTCCAAAAGGCTTTCCTGAAGAGATGTTCCCGCGACGAGGGAATCAAACATGAACTGGCGTCTTTCCTCGTCCTCCTGGGTCTGGCGGATAGGCGCATTGGTCTGTGCAAAGTGATCTCTCCATTCTTGGTCAAGCTGCGTCAATCGCTCGAACTCAGCTTGAAAGTCATCCACCGGATCGCTAGAAGGCTTTTCGGTGGCGGGATCGTAGGTCACCTCGGCGGGCGGCTCAGCCGGATCGGCAACTTCGGGAGCCGATTCACCATCCCGGCCCGAATTCTCTTGCTGCTCCATTTCGCCCGTCAATTCCTCTTCCAAGACGGGGTTTTGCTGCAGCTCGTGCTCGATCAAGGCTTTTAATTCAAGTGTTGGCGCTTGAAGCAGTGCCAGTGATTGTTGCAACTGCGGCGCCAGCACCTGCGACTGCGACATCTTTTGCGATAAATGCAGACCTTGAGCCATTGGTCGAATGGTAAACAGATTTGTGAATATCTCAAGAACGAATCGGCATGAGGATTGCTTTTTGCGCGAGAGGTTCGGCTTTCCATTGATTCCAACAGGCTCTTTTTCTGGCCAGCCGCTTAAAAAAGTTGCCCGGATCTGGTGCCTCCCGTAACGTCGCCAGCAGTGGCAGTTCGATTCACAATTCTCGGGAGCGGTTCGGGTGGGAACTGCGCTTATCTGGAAACCGACGAAACCCGCGTCCTCATTGATGCGGGGTTCAGCGGACGGCAAATCCGCCAGCGCTTGGCCCAAATCGGGCGAACCCCTGAAAGTCTGCACGGAATTCTAATCACTCACGAGCATACCGATCACATCCAAGGCCTGACCGCCTTGTGCTCCAAACTTCAAATTCCCATTTATTGCAATCGGCTCACAAAGGAAGCTATCGAGAGGCAACTCGAGGCGAAATTTGATTGCCGCATCTTCGGCACAGGAGCGACTTTTGAAGTTGGCGATATTTCGGTGGACAGCTTTAGCGTGCCGCACGACGCCCAGGATCCCATTGGTTTCTTGCTTCGGACGCCGGACGCGAACATCGGCTTCCTCACTGACTTGGGGCACGCAACGAAGTTAGTGATCGAACGAGTCCGAACCGCTAATGTCCTCGTTTTGGAGACGAATCACGACCTCAAGCTTTTGCAGGACGATCCCAAAAGGCCTTGGAGCGTCAAGCAACGAATCTTGGGTCGCCATGGACACCTCTCGAACGAAGCCGCCGCGAATGCGGCCGAAGAGATTATTTCGGCCGAACTGCGCCATATCTACTTGGGCCATCTCAGTCGGGATTGCAACCGGCCTGAACTAGCCTTCCGCGTCGTGAGCGAACGATTGCAAACGATTGGAGCAAATCATGTGCGCGTCGAATCGACATCTCAAGAGCGGCCCAATCCGACTTTAGAGTTGGGCCTCAGAACTCCTGATCCCATGGAAACGAGATGATCCCGCCTTTACTTCTGACACGACTTTTCCCCTCACCCCGGCCATCTCCCAAGGAGTGGGAGAATCATTTTCCGTATCGACAGAAGGTGCATGCGTCGAGGTTGCCCCAGGTGACATGCGTGATTCCCTCTCCTCGGGGAGAGGGTTAGGGTGAGGGGAAAGGGAGTTCAGGACTATTCCATACACACAAGGATCACCCGCACCGGGTCAGGATTTCTGGGCCTGGATCATACGGCACCGTTGCAGATCGGATAGACCGCCCTTCTCGACTGCATTGACTTCGGTTCGACTTCCTGAGAGTCGTAACTCACGCAAACAAATCTTGCATCTCCTCCCAGGTTAAAGCCTCGGCCAATTGCTCTTCACCGCTCAGGATGCCTTTGATTACCTCTCTTTTCTTCCCTTGAAGATTCAGGATCTTTTCCTCGACAGTCCCTCGGGTGATCAATTTGTAACTCGTAACGACGCGAGTTTGACCAATGCGATGCGCGCGGTCTGTCGCCTGGTCCTCAACGGCCGGGTTCCACCACGGATCAAAATGAATCACCGTATCCGCCCCGGTTAAATTGAGGCCGACGCCGCCTGCTTTGAGACTGATGAGGAAAACCGGGATTGCGGACGAACGTTGAAATCGATCGACGACCTCCGCTCGGTCCGTGGTGGAGCCGTCAAGGTAACAATACTCGATGCCTTCCGATGCCAGCCGCTCTCGGAGCAAGGTGAGCATGCTGACGAACTGGCTGAAGACAAGAACGCGATGTCCGCCATCTATTACCTCCTCGAGCAGTTCGTCGAAGAGGTCGAGCTTTCCAGAAGCCTTCGCCGGGTCAACGTCATTCAGCTTCAGGAGCCGAAGATCACAGCAAATTTGCCGCAATCGAAGCAACGCATTCAATATCACCATCCGGCTCTTTTGAACTCCCTGAGTGTTGACGGACTCGACCACCTCGCGTCGGCTCGCCTCGAGGACTTGCTGATAGACAGCGCGTTGATCTTCCGTGAGTTCGCAAAAGGAGACCTGTTCGATTTTCGCGGGCAGATCTTGAGCGACATCGCGTTTGAGCCGTCGCAATAGGAAAGGCCGGACCCGGCGCGCCAGCCGGGCTTGCGCTTCCTGGTTTTTCTCGCGAGTGATTGGCCCTTCATACCGCTCGCGAAAATCCTGGGCTGAACCCAGGTAGCCCGGCATCAGAAAGTCAAAGATCGACCACAGATCCAACACCGAGTTCTCCAAAGGCGTTCCAGTCAACACCAGCCGATGTTTGGCTCGCACCGCCTTCACAGCCTGCGCATTTTGAGTCTGCCGATTCTTGATGTGCTGCGCTTCATCCAACACCACCGTGTCAAATTCGGTCTGTCGATATTGCTCTGCATCGCGCCGAATCAGCGCATAGCTCGTGACTACCAGATCGCACTTCCGGATCTCGGCAAAGAGGCCGTGCCGCTGCGCTCCATGCAACGCCAGAACACGCAGGTGCGGGGTGAACTTCTGCACTTCAGCCACCCAATTAAAAACCAAGCTCGTCGGGCAAATGACAAGAGATGGAGCGCGGTCCTGAGGCTTTTGCACGGCAAGAACCGTTTGGAGAAAGGCCAATGTTTGCAACGTTTTCCCAAGCCCCATTTCATCCGCCAGTATCCCGCCAAAATGATTCTCACGGAGGAAGTGCAGCCAGCCGACTCCGTGCTTTTGATATGGACGCAGCACGCTTTCCAAATCACCCAAAGGCGGCGCATCGAGCCTGGTTTGGCCAGATTGCTTGGCCGCACGCTCACGCCATTGTGACGGCGCGTTCACTTGCCAGCCCATCCGCTCCCGGAGCGATGATTCCAAAAATCCGGCTTGCGCATTTTGGAGTCGATACCCCTGTTCGTGCTGCTGCGGGGCGCAGTCCAACAGAACTTCCTGCAACTCCTCCACAGCTCCAGTATCGATGAGGGCGATCCGCCCATTCTTCAAACGCGTGTGGCTCTGACCAGAAAGAACAAGCCGTTGAATCTCTGCCGCCGAGAAACGGTCTCCGCTTCGAGACGTGAATGAGACGTCCAAATCAAACCACTGCTCGCCGGACGGATTAATCTCAAAACGAGGCTCCACCCGTTCCAAATTCTGTGATGCGCTCCGTTCCAGCCTTTCTTCCAGCGTCACTTCCCATTCCTTCTGAAGTCGCGGATAGTCGCGGGCAAAGAAGTTCAGCACTTGGTTCTGCCCAAGCAATTGATAAAGGCCTTGCGCGTCCGGCCCAGTGAAACCGGACCGGAACAAACGTCTGAACGCCGTCTGCTCCGCGGCCAGGTCGCGTGTCGAGTAGCGCATCGGCGCGTGAGGGTCGGGCAACCACAACGACTCGTCCTTGTTCGTCACTCCCACGGTCATGATCCGAGGTCCGTAAGCGCATTGCAATTGAGCGTGCAATTGGGCCAGCCCGCCGGTTAGAGCAAGGAGAAACCGCGGCGGTTGCGGCTCGAGCACGAAATCTTCCAAACTAAAGTTGGCCTTCAACTCGCACTTTGCCTGGAGTATCGGCCAATCCTGGGAAAGGAATTGAGGCACGCGACTCCGAGGCAATTGCATCGGCCCCGCGAAGATATCACGGTAAGCGCCCGGCAATGCCATTAGCTGGATCGTATCTTCCCGAAGTACCCAGGCCGTCTCTCCGTTGATCAGAGTCGGGGATTGGCCAATCAAACTTAAGCTCAAATGAATTTCTCCGGATTTCTCGATCTTGGCGTGCAGAGGGACCGACCAAGGCACTGATGTGATCGTGACCGAACGGGACTTTCCAAAAGTCACTCGCGAATGGTCCACCAATGAATTCAGCAGTTGAGCGAAGGTGGAGATGGACACCATCAGCATTCCCGGAGTTTCGCCCTCGGCGAGTTGCTCGATCTGTTCGAGCAAAGCCAAATCCTGCTTCGAGAACTGAAAGGCCGACTTCATGGGCAACGCGTTCAATGGAGAGCGTCCGCCCTTCCATTTGCCTTCGAAGCAGACCATCACCTTGCCTTTGCTGATCGCTTGGGCGAAGTTCGGTGGCAGGATAACAAAAATCTCGGCCGACTCCCCCGCCCCGTCTCCTTCGACGCGCTGGAGCCTCCGAGCAGTTTTCGATTGAGCAGGCTTGTTCGCAACAAAAACGCCTTGCGGCAATACCGTTCTTGTGGCGGTGGACATCGCCGGTGAAGGAGCATTCTCACGAGCCGTTTTGGTCCCACGCAGGTGATGCAATCCGACCGCGACAGAATGAGCGCAGATCGTCCCCCATTGCCGCGACGCCCGGCAACTGCACATGTTCTCCAGGTCGATGCTATCCTTGAGCACTAGCCCGGCCCGATAAGAAATCGATCCCTCTTGCACGACGCCTTTGAGGATGGGCGGCGACCAGTTCGAGCTGAGGACATGGCCAACCTCCAGCAGACCTCGAGCCTGCTTCATCGCTTCCCAACCGCCGATCTGGGCGAGGAATGCCTCCGTTAAGACAACTGTGCTCATGTAGCTTGCGTCCGTAAGAGCCGGTTCGAAAATCCTATTCTTTCGTAGCAGCCGAGGTAACGAAGCTCAAATTTCCTCCGAATGATCGCGCTCTTCCATCAGATCAGAGCCTCGTTACCTCGGCTGCTACAGGTTTTAAAACAGGCTCTTAAGGCCCGGTCAAATTTGCAAACGCCTATCTTCGTTGGAAATCGGACCACGCCTTCACAGGCGCAGCGACGTGCTAAGGGTGGACTTGTCGAAGCGGAGTTTGAACTCTTAAGCTTTTTCGATCGGTGCGCCAACCAGGTTTCCATACTCCGTCCAACTGCCGTCGTTTCAGAATGAGGGTGGTCTGCCATAAATATCTTTCTACGATCGAGTCCGAGCCGCCAGACCAGGAATGCGCTTCATCAAGTTCGAGGTGTATTTGAATATGTTATCCGGAAAAATCATCACCGCTAACCCCGCATTGTCACGCCTAATAATTTCGGCTCCTCGCTGTTTTCAGTGGAATAGTTCCACAACGGATGAAAACCATTTTTCCATCACGCCGGGATGACGGGAGTTTGGACCTATTGGCCGCTTTCGTCTCCTGGAGGGAGATTCGAGAATAGCCCAGCAGTTCACTGCTGGGTTCGAATCAGCCATCGCATAAGTCCCGCAGGGACGGCCGAAACCCCCAATGCCCTGGGTTACCTCTCAACCGTCCCTTCGGGACTTTGGGTATTTGCTGTGCAATCCCACCCTTGAAAGGGTGGGCTATTCTCAAATCTCCCTCCGGGAGATAGGTGTGGGCTACTCTCGAATCTCCCCTCCGGGAGATGTCAGTCGGAAATAGCTCTCGGATACAACAGCACACGGCCGGAAAATGTCCAAACTCTACGCACCCCTCGGCAGTGAGTTCTTCTGTCCGGACACGGAAATGATTCCACTCAAAACAACGGAGAACCATAATTTCCCGTGCCCCTCGCGCACCCAAAATGGGAACCACATCAGGACACTACCCAACATCCGCTGCGCCAGAACCATTTCCCGCGTGACCCGAATCTGATTCCGTGACATCGTCGCGTTGTGACACCGACAGAAGCGAATGCGTTACTCGAAGAATTTCGGATCGGCCAAATCAGCCGTGACAAAGTGCTGCACGCCTTTCAGAAGGCGCCCGTGGCGGATCTTGGATTCGCGAGCGTGGACACACACCGCGCTTTGCGCAAAGGGTTCCCGGAAGTTATTTTTGGGAGCGGCAAGACACCCGAACAAACCGTCAAGATCGCGGCCAAGATCTGGGAGAGTGATCATCGTGTGCTCGTCACACGAATTACCATCGAACACGCCCGCGCGCTCCGAAAGCGATTCAAAAGCGCCATTCACCATGAGATCGCCCGGTGCGTAACCGTGGAGAAACAACCCCTGCCGAAGCGCCCGGGAATCATTGCTGTCCTGTGCGCAGGCACGAGCGATTTGCCGGTCGCGGAAGAAGCGGCGGTGACGGCGGAAATCATGGGAAATACGGTCGAGCGAATCTTCGATGTCGGAGTGGCAGGGCTCCATCGGTTGCTCGGACGGCTTGAACAAATTCTGAGCGCAAATGTGTTAATTGTCGTCGCGGGTATGGAAGGAGCCTTGCCGAGTGTCGTCGCCGGGCTCGTTCGACGGCCTCTCATTGCCGTGCCGACCAGCATTGGTTACGGCGCGAGCTTCGGGGGTATCGCCGCATTGCTCGGGATGCTCAACAGTTGCGGAAGCGGAGTAACGGTTGTAAATATTGACAACGGTTTTGGCGCCGGTTACGCCGCTAGTCAGATTAACGC
>CAMAWP010000090.1 GCA_945861765.1 Akkermansia muciniphila
GATGGAAAAATGGTCTTCATCCGATGTGGACCTATTCCACTGAAGACAGCGGGGAACCCGTAAGAAAGCTCTAAATCCCTTCGCTGGAAAATGAAGTGAGCCTCCTCACGTCGGCTGCTACGAAGAGGTGCCTGATTTGCCGATGGCCATCGAGAGCGCTCACACCACCAAGCCCGGAGTGATTGGAGGTCTGGAGCTTTGGCGTGGTATTGTTCAAGCCGAAACATTCTCCTTGTAAGTTGACCGGTAAATCGCGCCTAAATTAGCCCGTGAACCGCATCGCGTTAGAACTGAATCACGTCACCAAGCGCTTCGGGGTGTTTCAGGCTGTCAACGACGTCAGCCTCAGTATTCCCGTCGGTTCCATTTACGGATTCCTTGGACCGAACGGCGCTGGGAAGACCACCACGATCCGGATGATCCTCGATATCATCAAGCCGACCTCCGGGACCATCGCCGTCCTCGGACATTCTTCCGCGATGGAAGTCAGGGAGCGACTCGGTTATCTACCCGAGGAGAAAGGTCTCTACAAAAGAATGAAAGCTTGGGAGATCATCGCCTATTTCGCCATGTTGAAGGGCCTGAGCCGACGCAGTGCGAAGAGCCGCGCCTTGGAACTGCTCGATCGCTATGGGCTGGGTGATTTCTCTGAGACCAAAGCGGAGGCTCTTTCGAAAGGCATGGGACAAAAGGTTCAGATGCTCGCCGCCATCGCACACGACCCGGAGCTTGTGATCCTTGACGAACCGTTCTCTGGTCTCGATCCGGTCAACCAACAAGTCATGGAAGAAATCATCCGCAACATGGCGAGCCGCGGCCGCACCATCCTCTTCTCGACGCATGTGATGCAACATGCCGAGCGGCTGTGCGATCGCATCCTGCTGATCGCGACGGGCAAAAAAATCTTCGATGGCACGATTGCGGAAGCCCGGCGCACGATTCCGCGGCGCGTCCGAATTGAAACCGAGGATGATGTTGGCCGCTTGCGCGAAATGAAAGAAGTGTTGTCCGTTTCTCCAGCCGGCGACCAAAGTGCCGCAACTTCCGGAAACGGGGAGACTGCTCGACCCTGTTTGCATTGGGAATGCCAATTGCGGGAGCACTCGGACCCGCAAGCGATCCTTGAGGCTTGCTTCACGAAGGGCATTCGTTTGCGCAGCTTTAACCAATCCGATCCGACGCTCCACGAAGTGTTCGTGCATCTTGTCGAATCAGACGCTCGGGAGGCAAATCACACATGAGGAACGCACTGATCATCGCGCTTCGCGAGTTTACAGACAACGCCAAGACAAAGGGATTTTGGATCGGCTTGACCTTCATTCCCGTTCTCCTCTTCGGCAGCATTCAAGTCCCCATCTGGATCGAGAAAAAAGGGACTCCGATCCGCTATTTCATCCTGGCGGATCAATCCGGAACATTTGAAAAGACTGTCGAAGCACGGCTGGAGAAGGCGCACGAAAAGAAAATCCGCGAGGCTATCAATCAATATACCGTGAGAAACGCAAAACCCAGCACGCTGACAAACGCGCTCGCGATGATCGACTTGGAAAAAATTCCTGCGCCAAATGCAGGAGCCGTGGAAATTATCGAAGGTCCTGACGCCCCCGAGGCCGCGGGCGCTTTTTCTAGTGCCAGTGGCAAAGATTCATGGCTGCGTCAAATGAAGCCTTACTTGAAGGAGAACGCTCCGCCTTTCATCGAGCCGAAGCGTAGTTTTCAACGAGTTCCCATTCCTTCGGACATCCCGAGCGACGGCGACATGGCTTCTCTCGCGAAGCACTTAAGGCCTTACCTTCGAGGTGAAAAAACATTCGAGATGGACGGTCAAACCGTGAAGCTCCATGCGGCAATTCTCATCCCTTCGGACGTTGAGAAGAGGATTGTCCGAGTCTCTCAGCCCGCCGCTTTGAGCGGGCAAAAAGGAATTGAATACTGGTCGGGAAACCTGGCGGACACGAAACTGCGCGATGAAATTGAAGGCGCTGTGAACGCCGAGGTCCGCCGTCGCGAAGGTGTTAGCCGCGGCCTAGACCTCACCGCCGTTAACAGTATGCTGCGAACACACGTCCCGTTTGTGGATTTGAACCCTAAGAAAGAAGCTGGAAAGGAGACCGTCAGCATGGCCGATCGAATTCGGCAATGGTCTCCCATTGCGTTTGTTTATCTTCTCTGGCTTGCCATATTCTCGGTGGTTCAGATGCTGTTGAATAACACCATCGAGGAAAAATCAAACCGCCTGATCGAAGTCCTGCTTTCTTCCGTGACGCCGGGAGAGCTGATGATGGGCAAACTCGCTGGCATTTTGGCCATCGGCCTGACGCTGATCGGAGCGTGGATCTTGGCGTTGATCGGCGTGCTCGTCTGGAAATCGGGTCCAGAATCCGAATTCGCCAGTCAAGCCTTCACGATCATTCGGACATCCAAGCTGCTGCCGGCCTTCTTAACCTACTTCTTTCTCGGCTACATCCTTTACGGCGGCATTTTTCTCTCGATTGGTAGCATCTGCAACTCGCTGAAAGAATCCCAAAGCTACATGTCCGTCATTACGATGGCGATGATGCTGCCGCTGTTGACCATGATGTACATTCCGCGCGATCCGAATGGGACTCTCGCTACTGTCCTGTCGTGGATTCCGATCTACACTCCGTTCATTATGCTCAACCGTATCATGGCTGACCCGCCACTATTCGATCTGGTAGGTACTTTGATTCTGATGCTGGTTTGTGCTGCGTTGGTTCTTTGGCTCTCAGGGAAAATCTTTCGCATCGGCATCTTGCGAACTGGTCAGCCACCCAAGTTGCTCGAATTACTGCAATGGGTCCGAGGAGAGCCAGCGTCGCGACCGAGACAGGGCAAGTAAGCGAACCTAAGGTGCATTGAAGTGGTTCCCGGCTGTTTTCGGTGGAATCATTTCCGCGTCCGGGTTGGAAAACTCACTCCGGAGCGGTGCCTGGAGTTTGGACATTTTCCGGCCGCGTGCCGTTGTAACCGATGAAGCTTCCGACTGACATCTCCCGGATGGGAGATTTGAGAATAGCCCACCCTTTCAAGGGTGGGATTAGGTAGTCAATAGCCAAAGTCCCGAAGGGAGGTTGAGTTATTCTCGGGCGATCCTTTGTCCTGAACAGACAGTGAGAATAGGAGCTGACGTAGGACATTGGGGGACTCGGCCGTCCCTGCGGGACTTGTGCGATGGTTCATTCGAACCCAGCAGTGAACTGCTGGGCTATTCTCGATTCTCCCTCCGGGAGACGAAGGTAGCCAATAGGTCCAAACTCCCGTCATCCGTGCGGGATGGAAAAATGGTCTTCATCCGCTGTGGACCTATTCCGCTGAAAAAAGCGGGGAACCGTTGAACTTGGGAAAAACACTTGAGCTGCAAAGTCAGAGAAGTTTTCTAAAACAGCCTCATTTCACCTAACTTGGTGAGCATCAGGTTTAATTCTGCCCGAGGGGTTTTCTTAACGCAGACAAATATTCCACCAGATCAATCAAATCCTCGATGGACATCGTTTGCTGCAACCCGCTCGGCATGACCGAGGTTTTCGTCATTTGGCGCTTTGCAATGTCCGCTTTTTTATAACGGCTGACGATGCCAGTCTGACTCTTGACTGCTGCTTCCTCCGCCGTTTCGCTGACAATCAAGCCGAAAACTTCGTCGCCATTTTTGAGTTCGATTTGCCAGGCTTCATAGCCAAAGGAAATCCCCGCGCTGGGATCGAGTATGGCCTGGTAAAGGGCGTCTTTGCCCAACTTCGTTCCGATCTCCGAAAGGTTGGGGCCAAAGTCCACGCCTTTGCCATTCACTTGATGACAGTTCATGCAGCCGACTTCTGGGCGCGCAAACACTTCAGCTCCGTGATCCGCGTCGCCCTTCCTTTTGGCCAAGTCCGCAATCGAAGGGAGAGGCTGGGCATTCTTTCCCAGTGGGAGCGGGAGCAATTGGGCAGCTTCGTTTTTAATAGTCGGCCAGCGTGCGCTATTAAGCTCGATGCTGGTCACCATGTTGATGTCCGCGCCGATACGGCCCTCTCGGGCCAGGCTGAGTAAAGCTAACGCCCCTTCCTGGGTTTGCGCCAGCGCATGAACAACATGCTTCCGAAGAGCGGTGTCACGATGGAGATCGGTGACTAGTGGTTCAAGCAAAGGAACGGATTTTTTTTCGCCGAGATTGCCCAAAGCTTCCGCCAGGTTCGAAGCGGAAGCGATATTGGTGCCTTGAAGCGAGTTGCGTAACAGCCCAACGTCCCCATTTTCAAAAATCAGTCGCAACGCGTCGGTGCCGGTCGCATTTGTCGAGTTCTGGATCGCGATCTCCAGCAAGGCGGGGCTCTCGTTGGTGACGTGAAACTTGCGGGACAACTCGACGAACTGAGCTGTTCCTCGAGTGGCTTCCAATACTTTCTTCAAAGCCGCCTGCAGCTTTGGGTTGCCATTGATCTGCTCAGAACTGAGTCGGCTCAACGCCTCGATCACCACGGCGGTGCGTTGAGGGTCGGCGGGTTGGCCAAACACAATGGTGGCCCTGAGGAGCACACCAATGACCAGGCCGATTGTCACGAAGCGGGCGAATCCAGCAGAGAGGCCGGAGTTGAATCCGGCCTCCGGACAGAAGGAATCTCTGGTGAGAATCAGAAAAAGCTTCGGCTTTAGTTCAGAGCTCCGGCGGCCAACTCAGCAAGAGCGGCGTCTTTCTCGGGAGATTTCGGGATGAAATCCATGGCTCGCATAAAACGCGGCTTCTCCTTCTCGGATGTCGCTTTGTCTGTGATGATTTTGACAAGCAACGCGGGGGCTTTCTTGCTCCGCGAGCGCCAGACGATCTCACGCCCGGCAGGAGTGTTCCAATTATCACTTACCTGACCGAGCCAGGCGCCGAAAAATTCGTCCCATTGCTGATCCGCTCCGATGCCGAGAGCTTCCAGGTACCAGCGGTCTTTGCCATCGTGTTGCGAGGCCAACTGCGCCCAAAGCTTGGGTGCTTGTGGAGATTTGCTGTGCCTGAGCGCAACGGCGCATTCACGACGGACCTGAGGAGAAGAGTCTTTGGCGAGAGCTTGAACGTATGGAATAAGATCGAGTTTCTGCTCGCGAGCAATGCGCAGGCCGGTGATTCGAATATCCGAGTTGCCGTCCTTCAGAGCTTGGTCGATATATTTCCTTTCACTGCCTTTGATGCGAGCCAGCAGATGAAGGGCTCGGGCGCGCACTCGCTGATCTTTGCCTTGCCATAGCTTGATCAACTCCTTCTCCGCGCCACCTTGCATCTCGTGAAGTTTTGTCCAAGCGAGATAACGCGTCGCGTTGTTGGGCGACTGCAACGCCACCGTGCAGCCCGCCGCCGTCGTGAGATTCAATTTAGGCACCGAGGCCTTGTGCCCTTTCGGAGCAACACGATAAACACGCCCGGTCATAGTCTCCAGCTTTTGATCCGCCATCGCATGGCCGCCTACGCCAGCGTCGTTCCAATCGGCTATGTAAACCGAGCCGTCAGGAGCCACAGTGACATCGGAAGGGCGGTACCAGGTATCCGTGCTGGTCAATAGATCCAAAATCTTGGCTTTGTAACCAGCCCCGTCCGGCTCAGCGGGATAGGCGCGAACGACCCGAGGACCGGCATCGCAGTGAATGACTTGATTCTGAAACGCGGCCGGAAGCAATTTACCTTCGTAAACCGTGATGCCTGTCGGGGAACCAGCTCCGGTTTGCACAAGGTTCGGAACGACTCCGGGATCGTTCAGATGCCAGTGTCGAAGGGGGATTTCCGTTTCAAGGTTGGTTCGCTTCTGGCCCCAGCCGCCCCCGGTCGCTTCGTCCGTGTAACCGTAATTACCGAATTCCATGACGTAGTTAATTCGCACACCGCGATTGCCGTCGTCATCGTTGTCTGATTGCCACAGCGTGCCGAAAGAGTCCACCGCGACCTCGTAATTATTGCGAAAATTCCAGCCGAGCGTTTCGACTTCCGAGCCGTCGAGATTGCACCGGAAGACCATCCCTTGCCTGTAGGGCTTGCCGCCGCCAGTCACTTCGTTGCCCGCCGCGTCCACGATGAATTTGCTGCCATCGGGAGTTTTGAGCTGGCGTCCCTCGTTACCTAAGTTGAAGTAAAGTTTCCCGTCGGGTCCAAAGACGAAGGCGTGCGCGCCGTGATCGTGCTGTACTCCGGAGATTCCGCTGAAAAGGATCTGAGGCGGTCCATCGGCTTTGTCGTCGCCGTCGGCATCGGTAAAGACCATGATTTTGGGCGAGCACGAGACAATCACCTTATTGCCAAGGACGCAGATCCCGAGGGCTGTGTTGACGTCCTTGCCTTGATAAAATGTCTTGACGACATCGGCCGCGCCATCGCCGTCCGTGTCCTCCAAGATCACGATGCGATCGCCTTCAGGACGAAGATTGCTCCACCGGCGATAATTGGCTCCCTCCGTGATCCAGACTCGGCCTTTGGCATCGATGTCCATGTTCGCTGGATTGACGAGTTGCGGCTCGGAAGCGAACAAGCTGACCTCAAGGCCTTCAGGCACGGTCATGGTTTTGAGTTGCTCGCGCGCGGCGGCGGGGCCGGAACGAGAAGAGCTATCGGCTCCTAAAACCGGCACTGTGAAAACGGACAGCAGAGCGGTGAAGCTCAGGGATTTGAAAAGGATTTTGTTCATAGGTGTCATGAGGTTAAATTATTTTCTGCGGCCTTTGGGATCCAGATTTTGATCGAGCTCTTCGGGAGTCACGCTGGAGCGAACTCCATTTGCAGGGACTTCCGCCTTGGCGCTCCAGAGGATCGCGTTAAGGACGGTTTTGCGAAAATCATCGTTTCCCCAGTTCTTATGAAAGTGCCCCCCCGTGAAGCCAAACCCGCGCCCTCCATCCGGACGTTCCACGGCCCACATAAGGATCTCATCCCGACCACCGGCAGCGACGATGTGCGGGTAGGGCCCGCGAGGCGAGGCGCTCTTCCCTAGCCGAGTTTCGTCTGACGGCTTCGCGATCAAAATCGGCGTCACGCCCTTCATCTCTGGGCGAAAGCGCATATTGAAATACCATTCGTCGCGCACGTTAAAGGGCTTAACCCCGCGGGTGATCGGATGCTTGGGTAACTCCTTGATGTCGCCTTCCCAATGTGGATTCGTGGAAAAAGCGGTCTCGTAATATCCGCCAATCCAATCGAGAAATTCTGGCCCACCTTTTTCCTTCGGCACCTCGACGGCGTAATGGGCGCAACCCAATCCAACACCTTGCTTCATCAGCGCCCCGATCTTTTGGAGATGATCTTCCTTAACCACCGGATGTCCGCCGCCGCCATCCATGAAAAGGAAAATGGCGTCAGCACCATCGAAAGCGTTGGGATCTTTGGGCCAGCCATTCGTATAAACCACCGCCTGGATACCTGAGACTTTATCGAGGCATTTCTTGAGCAACAAACATCCGGCGTTGAACTCGTGATCTCCAGGGCCATGGCTCGGTGTGCCGGCTACGAGAACCACTTTCTTGTCGGCGGCATTCGCGTTGAGGAAGAATCCAGCCAGCACGAGGCCGAGGATGAGTTTGATTCCGATTCGTTTCATAATGTTCATGGATAGCGATGGGTTCGGATTGTGAGTTGGATCAACTGCTTCGCCTGAGGCTATTTTCCTTTGGGATCCAGATTTTTCTGAAGGTCTGCTGAACTGATCGAACATTCTACGCCACTGGGAGGCACCTCCGCCTTGGCAGTCCAGAGCAAAGCATTCAAAACGATTTTACCGAAGTCCGGGTCGCCCCAATTCTTGTGGAAATGAGCGCCCGTCAGACCAAAGCCGCGCCCGCCATCGGGACGCTCAAAAGCCCAAGCAACATGCTCAGACATGCCCTTGCGTGAACGAACCGCCGCGTTGCCGCCGTGTGAGCTGTCCCCAGCCTTGCGAGTGCTCTCGGGCGGGACTGCGCTTAAGATGGGGGTGACGCCTTTAAGGTCCTCCGGAAACCGCATGTGATAGTACCATTCATCCCGGATCTTGAATGGCTTCACGCCGCGGGTGATCGGGTGCTTGGGCAATTCCTTGAAATCCGCATCCCAGTGCGGGTTCACGGACCAGAACGTTTCGAAATAGCCGCCGAGCCATTGAAGGAACTCAGGGCCACCTTTCTCTTTGGGAACCTCGACGGCGTAATGCACGCAAACCAGCCCGACGCCTTTCTTCATCAAGTCCCCGAGCACTTTCAGATGATCTCCTTGGATCGCCGGATGAGAGCCGCCGCCGTCAGCGTAAATCAGAATCGTGTCGGCACCATCGAACGCCTGCGGATCTTTCGGCCAACCATTGAGGTAAACCGTCGAAGAGATGCCGGGGAGGCCCTGGAGACATTTGTGAAGCAACTGAACACCGGCATTGTGTTCGTGTTCAGCCGGCCCGTGACTCGGGCGGCCGGCGATCAAAACGATTTTTTTGTCAGCGGCGGAGGCGTTGAAAACAATGCCGCTCAATAACGCGGCGACCAGAAAGAGGAACCTCCACTTGAACATATCGCGCGGAAGTTTACTGTTCTCAAAATGCATGGGTTTTTCCTGTGAAAGGACAGATGAACCTCAGTTCTCGTTCTTCGCAACAATCTGCGACTACTTTAGCGATTTGATCCGGATGTTTTTGAATTGAACAGTCATCGGCGGGCCGACATGGATCTGAAGGGCGAGGATGCCGGACTTGGAGGCTTTGGCTGGCTGCTCATCGACAACATCGACCGTCTGCATGCCATTGATGAAATGCTGCAAGTGATTGCCCTTGGCGATTACGACGTAGTCATTCCACTCCTCGTGTTTGATCTTGGCTTGAATGTCTTCGGATTTGCCGAGTGATCCGACGACTTCAACCTTGGTTTTGCCGTCCACTTCCTTGATCACCGTCTTCTGGCCGCGCTGAGCGAGAATGCCTCGACCTTGTTCTTCGTAGAGAATTCCGCTGTAGGTTTTGCCTGCCTCGAAGTCCGCCTGATAACCGCCGACAATCGGACCAAAATCCCCCTTTCGGAGCACCTTGCTTCGGTATTGCATCCCTGAGTTGCCATTGACAATGCGGTATGAGACTCGCAGTTCAAAATCGTCAACGGGAGCATTGGTATAGACCAGGAACGTGTTGTGCGTCAGTTTTGGGTCAGCCTTCGTGATGCCAGTGATCGCACCCTCTTTGGCGGACCAAAGATCCCTGTTACCTTCCCAGCCGGAAAGATCCTTGCCGTTGAAGAGGCTCTTAAAGCCAGGTTCCACATCGGCGGCACATACCGCAGTTGAGGTGATTAAACCGGCGATCAAGGCCGACAGTAATGAATGAATACGGGGTTTGGTTTTCATGTTGGTTTCAGATTTTCGACGTGGATAATTTCCCGAGCGACTCTGGATAGCATCGGATTGCACCCTATCAGACTCTTACGCGAATATTTTCTTCAAAAACTTTACGCCCTTAACGGCGATCTCGTCGCGGGTCGGCTCCATCTGACGCCAGATCGCCGCGGCACGCGCGATGACTTTCACATCGGTCGTGAAGGACTCGATCACGACGTCGCCTTTGTAACCGATTCCCTTCAGGGCCGCGGTGATCGGTTTCCAATCGATATGATCGTTGCCGGGAGTTCCGCGATCACTGCCACAGGCATGGAAATGGCCGAGGGCTTTGCCCGCCTTGCGAATTGCTTTGGCCTGATCTTTTTCCTCGATGTTCATGTGGAAAGTGTCCAAGTGCAGCTTGAGAGCCGGGCTTCCGACGTCGTGGATCATTTTGAGGCCCTGATCGCACGTATTGATAAAGTCTGTTTCAAAACGGTTGAGCGGCTCGAGGCAAACCTGGCGACCACGCTTCTGGGCGTACTTGCAAAGCTGCTTGAGGTTTTTGACCACGGTTTTCCACTGCTGCTGGTATTCCTTTTCCGGCACAGCATCGGCGCGTCCCACTGCGGAATACACCGGGCCGATGAGACTCGGGCAGTCGAGCGTCACCATCTGATCGATGAGCTTTAGCATGTAATCCAAACCTGTCTTCTGTTGCTCGGGAGTGCCGCGCAAGTCGCGGTCTGGCCCCATGCAAGCGCAGACCGAGCCACACACAAGCCCACTCTTCGACAACTCGGCTTTCACGTGCGCCGGATCGATGTGCGATGTGTCTTCCACCGGGATTTCAACCGTGTCAAAGCCCCATTTCTTAAACTGGGGAAAGAGCGAGGTGCTTCCGTTGGTGAAAGGAGAGGTGAACAGAAATGTATTGATGCCGAATCTCATATTGGTTGGCCCTAAGCTAGTCGAACGCTGGCCGCTGTCAAAAGCTTTTCAAGCGCTTTTCAAGCGCTGCAAAATTGACCGGTTTCTGCGATTCGAAGGACGAGACAACCGTTGGAATGAATGACCGTCCAGTTGCCGCGCGTGGGTGGACGAGCCGCCTTCTCGGCCCGAAGCTGTTGTAGGTTCCTCGCTGTTTTCAGTGGAATAGTTCCACAGCGGATGAAAACCATTTTTCCATTTCGCCGGGATGACGGGAGTTTGGACCTATTGGCCGCTTTCGTCTCCCGGAGGGAGATTCGAGAATAGCCCGACAGTTCACTGCTGGGTTCGAATGAGCCATCGCATAAGTCCCGCAGGGACGGCCGAATCCCCCAATGTCCTACGTCAGCTCCTATTCTCACTGTCTGTTCAGGACAAAGGATCGTCCGAGAATGGCTCAACCGTCCCTTCGGGACTTTGGCTGTTTACTACCTCATCCCACCCTTGAAAGGGTGGGCTATTCTCGAATCTCCACTCCGGGAGATGTCAGTCGGAAATAGCTCATCGGATACAACAGCACACGGCCGGAAAATGTCCAAACTCTACAACCTCTACGCACCCCTCGGGAGTGAGTTCTCCTGTCCGGACACGGAAACGGTTCCACTCAAAACAACGGAGAACCCTGTTGAAATTCACGCGGAGTTCTCTCCTAGCCGCGGTTTTTGGCTTTTGCCTGTTTGATGGATATGCCAGATTGCGTGTGGATGGAACCTTCGGACACAGAACTCATTGCAGCCACTCTCAAGGGTGATGCAGCGAGCTTTGAGGTTCTAGTCAAACGATATCAACCTCGGATCTTTGCCACCGCGCGGCGATACGCTCGCCGAGAGGATGAGGTCGAAGATATCGTCCAAGAGATATTCATCAAGGCCTTCCGAAAGCTCGCCAGCTATCGGATGGAAGCTCCTTTTGAGCACTGGTTCATGCGCTTGGCCGTGCGGACGTGCTACGATTTCTTGCGAAGCCATCAGCGAAATCGAGAGACCGCCTTTACGGATATGACAGTCAACGAAACGGACTGGTTGGACCAGTTTGTCGCCGAGCCTTCGACGAGTCGTGAGAATGCCGCCGCGGCACGGGAGCTAGTGAAAAAAATTCTCGACCAACTTTCGCCCTCCGCGCGGCTGATTATTACCTTGCTGGAAATTGAGGAGCGATCGGTTAAGGAAATCGCCACCTTGACCGGATGGTCAGTGCCGCTGGTGAAGGTACGAGCTTTCCGAGCCCGGGCGGAAATGCGGAAATGTCTGGAACGAATCATCCGAGCAAAGTATCTGTAACCCTTGCTGAACTGTGATCGTCTGACTTTTTCGTCGAGGCTTTATGAACATTGTGGAACTGCAGAAAAAGCTGCTGTCTGTAGCGCGAGCGAACTCACCTAGCGATGGGGTGCCCTACGCATTCGAAAAGCGAATCATGGCGCGGATCGCGAGTGAGCAGTTGATGGATGTGTGGGCCCTGTGGGGCCGCTTGCTCTGGCGTGCTGCCGCGCCTTGCGTGGGCATCATGCTAGTGATGGGAGTTTGGGCGGTCGCTTCCCTGGATCTGAATGGCCCTTCAGAACCGCTGGCGAGTGACTTGGAAGAGACAGTGCTCGCGCCTTTGGCAAGCTTGGAAGATTCCTGGTGAAAGTCTGGAAAGTCATCTTGGCCGCAGTGGTTATTTTCTGTGCCGGAGTAGTCACGGGCGGATTGACAGTTAAATTCGAACTCCGTCCTTCGCTCACCCCCAAACCTTCGTCATCTCTTTCTGGACAGCACCCGCGCGGCGACCTTGCGACGCGCATGCAACGCGAGTTAAGTCTGACTCCATCGCAACGAGTGCAAGTGGACCAGATCCTTGGCGAAAGCAAGGAGCGGACGAAGAAGATTTGGGAATCAGCCAACGAAGAACATCGCAAGGTCCAGGAAAGCGTCCGCGCTGTGCTGACTCCAGATCAACAGAAGAAATTTGAAGAGTCCTTCAAGCGAGGTCCGCGTAAGCCCGGCGATGGCAGACCTAAGGAAGAAGGACGATCGAACGAAGATCACAGGAGCCGAGGCACCTCGGATCCTTCGAGGATTGTTCCGCGGCAGCCTGCGTCTTCTGAAAAGCCTTAAATCCGTCCGTGCTCAAGCCGGGCAAGCTCGCTCAAAATCAACTCACCCCTTCGACGACAGCCTCGGTGCTGCTGTGTCTCATAATCCTGACGCGACAACCCTTGGGAATCATTTCGCCTTGCGAAATCACGTCTAGCACTTGTTCTCCAAATTGAGCTTTCCCACCGGGACGCAGGACGGAGATGGTTACCCCGAGCTCTCCCAAGCGCCTAATTTGAGCCTGCTCCTGGAGGATGACCGAGCTTTCCCCGCTAGCCGATTGCGAAATAAGCGTGCTGTAAAGCGAGGTCTTGGGCAGCCAATGCCCGAGCACCCAAG
This sequence comes from Akkermansia muciniphila, assembly GCA_945861765.1. Classification (GTDB taxonomy): domain Bacteria; phylum Verrucomicrobiota; class Verrucomicrobiia; order Limisphaerales; family SIBE01; genus SIBE01. The sequence continues at coordinate 12,703 of CAMAWP010000090.1, forward strand.
CCGCTAGCAGGGAACCTGCGCAGACTATCGTAAGGTTGATCACGATCGCCCTCATCGGCACGCGAAATTGTATCGAACCAGGGATCCCGGGGACGCCCGGATAAATATCCACCATCGCCATGATGATCGACGCCAACATGAAGGCGGCACCCGTGAGACCGAGAAGAATCGTCCCCGGAAAGACAAACAATTCCAAAACGAACAAGAGCAATCCCAGGATAAAAACTGCGACCCATTCCGCTCCGGAGAGGCCGGCAATGTAGCCGCCGATGAAATAAATTGCGAAAGCGGTGATGCCCATGATCCCAGGCAAACCAAAGCCAGGCGTTTTAAATTCCAGGTAAATCCCAACGACACCGATGAGCAACAACAGCGGGCTGATCGTATTGATCAACACCGCTAGTTTTTCGACGCCCGTCGGTTTGACATAGAGGCGATCAGCTCCGCCGTAACCGAGTTTCACTAAGAGTGCGTCCAAGCTCTCCACCGTCCCGGCTGACAGCAGCGGCTTGGGCGGGTTTCCATATTCCTTTTCCGCCTCGTTGTTTGTCAGGGTCAGAATCTGGCCTTTTTCGTTGAGCACTTCGCCATCGATCTCCAATGATTTCGTTTTGTCGATCATGGCCTCGATCACATTGACGTTGTGACCGTTTTTTTCAGCGCTCGTTCGCACTAAGGCGCGGATACCCGAGGTCATTTTTGCTTCCATGGTCGCAGGCATTTCCGCAGCGCCCCCGCCCGGCACCATCAGCAATGGCGCAGCGGCTCCGATGACACTCTGAGGTGCCATGAAGATTTTTTGTGTCGCAACGGAAATGAACGCTCCCGCTGAGAACGCCTTGCGATTAACATAGGTTACAGTCTGCCCTTTGAACTGGTTCAGGATTTCGATGATCTCCTCGGTCGTGTCAACACGCCCGCCATTCGTTTCCATGTCGAGAACGAGCAAATCCGCTTCCGCTTGGATCGCTTCCTTCACCGCACGGCGCACTAAATAAACCAAAGGCGGCATGATGTCATCCCGGATGGGCAAGATATAAACTTTTCGCGGCGCAGTTTTCTTGAGCGATGCTGCCCGAGAATCCAGGCCCATCTGAAATAAGGAGACGATGAGCGTCATGATCACAAACGCAGTTTTCATAAACCAACGGTATCGCATCAGCTATACGGTCGCAAGGCCGCCGGCTTTCCGGCTGCACGGGCCCCACGAGTTGATGTTCAAACAAAGCCGCATCGCGACAAGAGCAGTTTCATTTCCGTGGCATCTACGCCGAACTTGGGCGCGCTCTGCAATAAGTCACGAGCCTCCGCCGGATACCAATTACGCCGACTTCGCTCGCAGAGCCCTGCCACATCGATCGGCCTGATGACATCGCGAATTTTGTCCAGGAATTCTGCTTTTTCGGATCGAGTCATCCCTTGGCGTTTGGATGCCTCCAACACCTGCTGACACGCCCCGCGCAACTCTCGGCCAAAGAGCGGATGGTCATGCATCAAAAACGAAGGAGCTAATTCAGGCTTTCCGAGCCGACGCGCGGTCTCGGTGAAACTGACCGCCGCAAAGTAAAGCAATGTCAGACCGGCGAACACCGGAAAATCTCCCATGCTGGCATAAAGCGCAGCCGTCAGTTGCTCAGCCACACGTAGCTCCTCGACCGTTTGAAAAGAATACTCTCGCAGGCGATCCTGGAACCTTTCTCCTTCCCAATGCTTCTGAATGGCATGAGCCAAGCGCGACACCCCCAACAGCGTGAGCGGAAATCCGGTGGAGAGCAACGGATCAATAAATCCAGCCGCCGAGGGCAGTAAAGCCCAGTCCCGCCCTGTCACGGCTCCACTCCGGAAACCCAAGGGCGACGCGTGGATGAATGGAAATCGAGCTCTGGAATCTCGGAATTGCTCTCGGACACTCGGCAATCGTGTCAGGAGACGTTGCCACGCCGACTCGCCTTCCGAGAAACGCAGCTCATTCGCCAGGTCCTCTCTAGCGGCAACCCCAGCGCTTGTAATGCCATTGTTAAATCGAAGGACCCATACCCAACCGCCCTCAAACACATGATGCACCGCGGCGTCATCCACCGGATACGGCGGGATCTCGCCGCCGCAGAAACTGTCCATGTCCGCCAACCTTCGAACGCCTGTGAAATGAGTGAAAAGCCCTTGAGTTGCGGCCAAGTGTTCGAATGGGATTTCCACGAGGCCTAAAGCCCGATGAACGAATCCGCGCGGACCGCTCGCATCAATCAGGAAACGCGCGTCAACAGAGACCGGGACCCCTTGACGTTCGCCTTGGATTCGGACTCCGCCGCCTGTCCAGCCAATGCCTTGCAACGCCACTTGGTCGATGTATTCAACCCCCGCGGCTTGCACCTCACCCACCAGGAAATGATCAAAATCCGAGCGATACCAATGCGTGTCCGCGATGTGATTATTCGGACTGGCCGCCACCAGAAGCTGATTGTTTCGTACAGGATCGAGTTCGAAAAGTTTGCCGAACTGATGATGGTAAAAGGTGAAGCCTCGTTTCAGACCGCACCCGATTTTAGGATAGGAGTTCTGCCAGCTTCCCCACTTCGTAAGAGGCAGCAGCCGTGGCAGGTCGTAACGTTGAGCCAGCTCCTCCAAAAGTAAATTCGCCAGAGGCGTCGAGGATTCACCGATGGCAAAGCGTGGATGCTGACCGCGTTCGAGCAGGACGACAGATCGACCCAATTTCTTCGCAATCATCGCGATCAACGAGCCTGCAAATCCCGAGCCGACGACGGCAATATCAAAGTCAGCGCTCATCCGCTGATCCACATCGGTCGCATTCAACCGGCGGCAAATCGACTTGTTGAAGGTTCATCTCGTGAAGTCGATTTGCGCGTTTCTGAAAGCAGGCCGGACAGTCCGCGAACTTCTCCAAGTCCCATAAATCGACCAACACTCGCCCCTGTTTCAAGCCAAGTCCGTAGGCGAATACAGCTTCAAGGGTGGAGAGTTTGGGCGGTGAGAACTCGCCTCGCGCAGCGAGACTTTCGAGGGCGCCGTTCCCCAGTCGGGTGGGAATGAGCGATGCAACAGTCGCGCCGTTCTGAAAGGCAAAATCCAAAGATTTCTTAGCCCAGTAAAGGCCGTCCAATTCGTTCAGAAAGGGTGGCTTAACCAGAATGAAAACTCGGAGCGCAATTCCATTTTTCCGCAGAAATGCAGAAGCGTGTGAAAACTGGTCCAGCGTCATCCGTTTGTTCAACCGAGGGAGCACTTCAGGGTGGACCGTTTCTAAGCCCATCGCGATCTCCAGCCGCGGCGGTGTCGAAGGCAGTGAACCGACGGATGCTTCTTTCAAGAATAATTCCCGAAAGCGCAGGCACGATTCATTCACCATGGCCGGGTGGCATTCGACAATCAGCCGTTCAAATGAGCGGACGCGGTGAGCGATGGCTTCCCAATCGGCCAAGGGAATGGCGCGTGGATCAAAAAAACTCCCGCTGTTATAGAGCTTTATCTCGCGAGCGATGCGTCGGGCGGGTGTCTCCCCCGGCAGCTTCGAGGGCCTTGGAGCCGATGCCCCACTGGCGGCGCGCTGAGCCGCGACACCCAACTCTCCGGAAAGCTTGGCCAAGGCATAATCAATTTGCGCGGGAATGGCGCCGACCGGCACTCCTTCGACAGTGGTGTTTCGCCAAAGATCGCACATCAGGCAACGCCACGCGCATTCGCGGTTGGTCAGGAAGATCGTGGCGACGGACACGACTTCGCCTGATTCGGAGGGCTCTTGCTCGACCAGGAAAGCGTGAGGCCTGTGTGTCTCCAGGGAATTGCGCGGTGGCCGATGCGACAGAATCCAGCGGTCGCGCTCCCGGTTGCTCTCTGGATAAGAGGATGTCAAATGTGGAGAAGAAGCCACCTCAGACGATGCCATTGAGGCCTTCAGAGATACATGGCCAAAAACTGCTTCCGAAGCTCCGCCTCCTGGCCCGGCATACGCTGCCTCAAATTTTCTACAGAGATCGCGCCATGTTGGAAACGTCGCTTTTCGAAGATTGGCATATCCAGACCGGTGACAGCTTTAATCCCGCGAGAAACAATCTCGCCTTTGAGTGAATAGAGCCGAGTCACGTCGTAATCGGTCAACGTGATGAACGGAATGCCTTCCGCTACCTCGACCACGTTGGGCCGCGTGAATGGGCTGAAGCCTTCGAAGCCGTAGCGGCGTGTGGGAGCGTAGGTGCGCGTGTAGGAGCGGCTCAGGCCGCCTGAGTAAGTCAGCGAATGCTTGATCGTGCCCACGCCCCAGCCTTCCTGGTAGAGCATGCAATTGTTCACAACACTGCGAATGGTCAGCTCGGGATTTTCCTCGATCGGATAATCCTTCAGGTTTTCGTCGCCGCCATCGCCGTCGATCAGGTAATGCCAATCGGGGTAGCCTGCGCGAATGCCTCGACAGAGCGCCAAACCCATCGCCGCACACTCGACATCAAGCGACTTGTAGTCCTCGACGACCCGGATGGCTTCATCGGCGTCAATGCTGGCGAGATCGGCTTCGACCGGTTCGAGGAATAAACCCAGACCGAGGGAATCGAGAAACTCGCGAGCCTGGTCCACGTCAGGGCCATCGACGACCGAGAGGGTGAAAGCCTTCAGCCTGCCGAGATTCAGCCCCAGTTTTTTCATCACATGATAGGTCGCAAGAAAAACCGCGCCGCTATCGATGCCACCCGAGAAGCAAACACCGATCGGTTCATGCTCTGGAATCACTCGGAGCCACTTCGCGATTTCATCGGTCAGGCATGCGATGTAAGCATTGCCAATCTCATCCAGGTCAGTGGACAAAGCATTGCGTCGAGGTGTGAAAAAGCGGGTATAAACCGGATCAGGATCGGGACAACCGATCAACTGAATCTCGATGATGTGATGCGCCGGAACCATCCGCGTGTAACTGGGATGAAATTGGTCGGCAAGTCCTTCAGCCTTCAACCACGCATGAATCGCGTCAATCCGATCCGCAACCACAAGCGCCGGGCCTTCTGTGCGCTTTGCCAGAAAGTAGCGCATTGGCCGGTCCAGCGAGCGGGCCATCCGAACGGTCTTTCCGGCGCGCGCGACCAGAGCAAACGAGCCGTCAATCTGACGCACGTCCTCAGCAAAGCCGCTGAGGACGCGGCGGCGTGCCTCCTCGATGTTCATGTTGTAAATGCGATTTAGGCCATCGCTAGTCAGGTCAACGATACGCTCGATATAATGGTCCATAGAATACTTGCAGCAGCGGTTCAACAGGCCGCGCTTGGTCTTTCAGTTGATCGTCTTCGGCGAAACTCTACGCCCGGGCTGGAGCCAGGTCAAAAACTTCCGGATTCATAATCGGTTTGACATAGTTGATTAAATTTTAGAGTTTGCCACGCAGCATGATACCTTTTAAGCGCCATGATTGAAACACTAGACGAGCTCGCTCAATACGTCCGCCAAGCTGTCCCAGATCCCCGAGCCATTTTGAATTTGCAAGTCAAGGAGAAGACAGGGGCCGTTGTATTCATCTGGCATGGCGTCGAGTTCTTGGTGAAGCCGTCGTTGCACGTTTTTGAGGTGAGGGGTTACAATCTCTATATCACAGGGATTTCAACATTGCTCCAAGTCGTCCTCATGCGGAGAAGTCAGAATGAAAAGGTCTTGGAGAGCGCGCTCGATACGATCATGGAAGCTGAGGAGTTGATTCGCGCAAGGAATCAAGCTCAAGGAGGCGTGAAGCTATTGGGAACTGTCAGGGAAATTCTCCGGAAGCTCACCGGAAAATAGGTCGCCATCCTATTCGATTGCCCTGCTACGCTTGCGGAAGATTTGCCTCCCGACGCAATACCCAGCGTCTCCATCCTGCAAATCCGATCAAACCCAAACCGGCAACCAATGCGTACTCGTGAGGCTCGGGCACCGCAGAAAAGCTTCCCGAGAGTTGGACATTATCGATCCGCCATGTCCCCGTCCCACTCTCGGAGGCGAAACCGTAGATCCGGAATTCCAAGCCTGACGTGAGGCCTTGAAAAGCGGTGCCGAGCCCTGTGGATTGGCCGGTCCTCACTTCGTCATTATCCAGGACGGTGAACGACGCTAAATCCGAAGAGAAGCTATCCAAGCTCGATCGGACCGACCAATTGCGAACGCCCGTTAATGATCTGCGCTCGTCCAGCGACAGGCTTGTCATCGTCATCCCAAACCCGCTGTTGGGCGTAATCGAGAAAGCATAGTAATCGGTCGCATCGATCGCAGCAGCCGTCGTCCAGGCTTTGGAATTGAAAGCGCCTGCGAATGAGTTTGCCGTGAGGCCTGGGCCCCGACTCATGCTGCCGACCGTCGCGCTGATTGGTTGGGCGTCGGGCGAGAACGTGGTTTCATCTCCAGAGGAGCCGTTGAAACTGAAGGTCACGATCTGGGCGCAGGTTGGATAGACCAAGACGCTCAGGGAAATGAGGATCAATGATGACGTTTTCATGAATTGACGAGTTCGGTTGTAACACGGGAGTCGGATTTCGTTCCGATTAACCCTATGCCTCCATGGCAATGCCTGTAACTTTGTCGAGGCTTGCCAGAATTTCAAGAAGTTTTTTTCTGTCTTTCGGCGGTCTGACGCATCTCCGAATGAGGACGGGTCAAAACTTCGTTCCTCGCAGGGAGAGACCACCCCAGACCTCGCGTGCGCAGGGCGACTCGGAACCCACCCCTACCCCTCCCAGGAGGGGAGCTTTGACCGGTCCCTCCTGGGAAGCGAGCTTTGACCGGTCCCCTCTTGGGAGGGGTAGGGGTGGGTCGGTTCATGGAGAGGGAGGAAAACTCCGCAGCGCGCACGTCCTCATGCGGAGATGCGCCCCCGCCAGTCGGGCATCAGCATGCGGACAGATCGTTTCGCGAAAAAAGATTTCCTCACGGTCAGTCCGTGCTAATCTCGCTTAAAGTTTCTCATGCAAAAATACTTAAACTTCATTGGCGGTGATTGGGTGGCGGCGAAAGCTGGCTTGACCTATCAGAATTTCAACCCCGCGGACAAACGTGAAGCCGTTTGCGAATACCCACGGAGCGGTAAGGACGATGCGATCGATGCGATCGCCGCCGCACAAAAGGCTTTCGCCGGCTGGAGCGGGATGACGCCCATTGCTCGCGGCCGGATCTTGAGCAAGACTTCGCAGATCCTCGAAGGCCGCAAGGCAGCATTGTCCGAGGCGCTGACGCGTGAGGAAGGCAAAACTCTCGCGGAGAGCCAGGGGGAAGTTCAACGGGCGATCGATATCTTTCGCTTTTTCGGCGGGCTTAGTTACATCCTGGGAGGTCAGACCATCCCGCACGAGCTGCCAAACAACCTTCTTTACACGGTTCGCCAGCCGCTGGGAGTCGTGGCTTTGATCACACCTTGGAACTTTCCCATTGCTATCCCAGCATGGAAACTGGCGCCCGCCTTGGTGTCGGGAAACAGCGTCGTGATCAAGCCGGCATCCCAAGCGCCAGGAATGACCGCCGAGCTGGCCCGGGCTTTGAGCGAAGCCGGACTGCCCAGAGGCGTGTTGAATGTCGTCGTCGGAGACGGCCGGACAGTGGGTGGAGAACTCGCCTCGAATCCGGCTGTCGCCGCGCTCTCCTTCACCGGCTCTTATGCGGTAGGCCAACAGATTTATCTCCAACTGGCCGCCCGCATGGCCAGAGCTCA
>CAMAWP010000091.1 GCA_945861765.1 Akkermansia muciniphila
GTTGCTTGAACTTGGGAGTATTTCTTCGCGATGAACTCATTTGCCCAAACACAGGTCGGTTCCGGATGCATCATTGACTCATGCATCCTCCACCCGCCCGGCAGACGATGTTCGCACCATGTTGACAGCCTTTGTCTTGAGTGGGATTATCCCAGCGTGATTGTTACCTTGGACTCCAAACGGTGCCTGACCGTGGCTGCTTCGCTCGTTCGAGCCTCGCCGGGAGATTGCTTCGACGCGCCATTCGACGCGAACGTGGACATCATTATTTTTCGCCGAATCAAACGGAAGGCTAACTGGCTGGCAGTCTGGAAAAGATGCCCCGTGCCGCTGCACGATCTTCCGTTCCGTAGCCGTGAACTGCCCGAGAATGTCAAATTCGGCCCGGAAATGAATCCCACCGCACCGGGGATGCGAGCCTATCGGAAGGATAAATTTTGAGCTATCCGCTCCAAAACGAACCGAGTCTTGGGCAGCGGCTCTTGCCCTTGCTGAGCGGTGGGTTTTTTCGCCCGCTCTCTCGGCCCACGGCTGCGGTCTATGTCGATTGTGCCGACCGACTCCTCGAAGCGGCCGATGAAGGCGGACAGCTCCGGCATGATGAAGCGCGCGTCCTGATCCGCGAGGTTCTGGCACGGCACCCGGATATTCAACTGGAGGAAGATGAGGGAGGACTGTTCCGCGATCTTAATCAGCGCGCCGGTCAGTTCTTCAACAAGCTTTTGGAAGCGCATTGGATTGCCGCACGCCGCGTCAGTCTCGATGAGCATTTCGTCCTTGTCGCTCCAGCGCTTCGACGCCTCGTACGCCTGTTGCGCGAACTTGCCGAAGATCGTCCCGCCGAGTTGAAAGATTTTGCGACCACATTGCGTTCGTTGTGCCGCGACCTTCTTGCCGAGGGCGCACTCGACCCAAACAAACTGGGACCGGAGGAAATGCGGCAGACTGTGAAAGATCTTCTTGAACGGGCTGGACGCGCGGATGACCAGATGCACGCGGTGGAAACCCTCGTGCTTCTGCACGAAACGGCGCAGCGAACCAGCGCTTCCGCGCAAGAAACTCTTCAACGCTTCCTGGTCGAGTTTCACGCAGGCGAACACATGGTGTGCTACGACGCCCTTCAGGAATCCGGCTTGCTCCCGCGTTTAAACCAAGCGAGGTCGGTTGTTCAAGAGGCGTTGTATAACCCCTTCGTCAAGCAACGGCTCGCAGAAGGGCTTGCGAAGCACTTCGAAATGGGTGCGACCAGCGCCTACGCTGAGGCCGAACGATGGCTCGTTCGCTTGGACCGGCATCTCGCTGGCATTCCTGGAAAACAGCGACTCATCGACGGACGTATGGCGGATTTCAGCAAGCTGTCGGCGGCGCGCTATCGCTACCAGACAGAGATGCGCGGACGCCGCCCCGAACAGGTCAAGGCTTACCTCGATGAAGCAGCGGCCTTGCACGCGGGGAAATCTTTTTCAGCCCTCTCGAATGAACCGGGCATGACACTCCTGTCCCCCAGCGTCGAGGTGCTCTTTGGTGTCGATTCGCTTTCGCGACCGCGACGGCCGCGCGCCACGGTGGATTTAACGTTTGAACGGTCGAGTCTCGAAACCGATCCAGAAGCGGCCAAGGACGAGATCCGCCGCCGCAACCTCAATATCCTTACCCCGCAACGCGCGGCGCGCTTTATCGAACGCCACCTTCCCGCCAAGGGCAATCGCATTTCGACGGAGGAGCTTCATTTACAGGTTGAGGATGACTTGCTTGATTTGTTCGCAGCGCTTGCTTTTGACCGAGGCCCCGCCACTGATTCACAACGTCCGGTGCGTTGGCGAGCGCATGCGATGAGGGCTGACTTCGGCATGGAGCCGGAACGTATTCCGCGCGATGCCGAGGCTGACCGCCTCGTGGAACGGTTCACTCTGGAACGTCTCGCCTGATATGTCGTTGCCTTGGCCAAGATTCTGGGAACACATTCGAGTGGAGGATCGCGCCGCTCTCTCTGAAATCTTGTCAGAGCTGCTTGCGCACGGGGCGTTGATTGGCGACATGGGTCGAGATCGTGAATTGTATTTGCTGGCACGCGAATACCAGCAGGACATCGGCGAGTATCTCGCGCCGCTGCACCTGGAGTTGGTTCCGGATCCCGACCGCCCCATGATTCAACTGCGTCCCGTGCCGGGCGATTGCAATCTGATGGCGCGTTTCAACAAAGCCGAAACACTCCTCGTGCTGACCTTGTGGCGGATCTATCACGACGCTCGCATGGAGACCACCGTTGAAACAGTCGTCGTCACTGCCAATGACATTTGGCAACGGCTGCGGCTTTACTTCGATTCCATCGCGCTGCCGACTGAGGCCCAACTTCGCGACATGCTCGGCAAGCTTCGCAATCGTCGGCTCGTTCGTGTGCAGTGGCACGAGGACAACAGTCGGTTTGGCGAGTCGCAGGTGGAGATACTGCCGACGCTGCCTCGTGTCATTCCATTTGAAAACGCAACCGCGTGGGAACAGCAGGCGGTGCTTTATCAACAGCCGGGAAACGCTGAGTTCACTGATGCCAGGGAGGTCGAGACGTGAGCCAGCGCATTTCGCTCACGCGGATCATCGCGCTTCACTGGTATGGTTTCCGCCAGATTTTTGATGTCGATGACAATGTTCTCATCTCTGGCGCGTTTGGCACGGGCAAGTCGGCCCTGCTCGATCTGGTGCAATATGTTTTGCTGGGCGGAGACCGGCAGTTCAACCGCGCTGCTGCCGGCAACACTCGCGGGCGCGATCTGCCTGGCTACTGCCTTGGCGACACGAATCAGACTCGCAACGGGCAACGCCATTTTTTGCGACAGAGCGGCGTCACGGTCGCCGCGCTCGAGTTCACGCGCCCTTCCGAGCGCGCCCACAAGGATGCAGTGCGCGAGACGTGGGGCATCCGACTTGAGTTCTCCAGCCCGGATGCGGCGCCAAAGCAGACTTACTTCACCATTCCTCAACGTCTCGAATACGCGGACCTTGCGCCAGCGGGCAAGATGCTTTCCGACGACGCGTTCCGCGCCTGGCTGCGTCGAGAGTTTGGAAACGAAAGTTTATTTGCCCGGCAAAAGGATTATCTCGAGGAGATGGCCGCGCCGCGTCACCTCAACTTCGACGCGACGGCATTTCAGCGAACATTTCCAAAAGCCATCGCGTTCGCACCGGAGGAAGATGTCGAGAAGTTCATCCGCGAATTTATTCTCGAAGAAAGCCCGCTGGATGTCCGTGACGTACGGGCCGCGCTGCGCGCCTACGACGACACGCGGAAGCGGTTGGAAAAGCAGGAGGATGAGGCGGCGTTTCTTCGTCGCATCGCAGCGCAGGATGCGACTTATGATTCGTCGCGACGCGAAGAAGCGGTGCTCCAACACGTGGGCCACGCATTGAAGTTGGCACATGCCGAGGAGCGCCGCGAGCGCCACGCCACCGAGTTACGGCGGCTGGAAGCGGACCATGCGGAAGAGTTAAAACAGCTCGAGAGTTCCAAATCCGAGGAAGCCAGCCTTCAGAGCCTCCTGGACCAGATTCGGTTTGAGATCGGGAAGGATGCTGATTCCGTAAAGATCGCTGAGCATGAGAGCGTAAAAGCTGAATTGGAGGACAGAGTGAGCGCTCTTCACGACGCCCGGAAGAATGCGCGGCAACGCTATGATGACCGGCACGGCGCCTGGCTCCATTGGCTCAGGCATGGGGCCGTCCTGCCTCTCGAAGGATTGAAGGAAGCGCTGGTGGTGGACGATGAGGCGCTCGCGCGGCTTCGCTCTGGCACCGATGCGGAACGGCTCGATGCCATGCAGAAGCTGGCCGGGAGCTTCAATGAACTTTGGAATACCATTCGCGATCTGATGCGGCCGATCGAGGATGAAATTAAGGAATCCTCCAGCCGTCTTCAGCAACTTGCCGCGGACTTGGAGAACCTTGCTAAAGGGCAGGCTCCCGGTTCCTTTCCACTGTTCCACGCCGTCCGCCAGAAGCTTGGCACACGCGTCGAGCAACTCGGTCGGCTCATCGAAGTGAAGCCGGAAGCGGAACGGTGGTGGCCCGCCATCGAGCTCTGCCTCGGCCGGGACCGATGGGCGCTCGTGGTTAACGACGAACGCGATTACCGCGAGGCGCTTGAAGTGTTGAAGAAGACGCCACCGGGCCGCGAACCGGAGGCGTTGTTGAACCCCTCCGAGGCCCGCGAACTGCACCGCCCCACGCCCGAACATTCGGTCTTTGCCAAAGTCGAGGTGACGCATCCTATCGGTCGGCTCTACGTGGAGCACCTCCTGGGAGGCGTGATGTGCGTCGAGTCGCTCGATGAATTGGAGCGGTGTGACGCACACAGCGCCCTGACGCCCGAGGGGATTTTAAAACAGGTGCCGCTGCGCCGCCGACTTAAGCCAGCCACGCCGGTGGAGCTTACATTGGGCCGCGAGGGCTTGGAGCGGATGCGCGCGGCGAAGCAAAAGGAACGGAACGACACACGAGTTCTGCATGATGCGCGCAAGCAGCAGCTCGGCGACATCCAGACTTGGCTCGACACAGGCCGCAAAGGAGGACTCGCCGACGCCACGTTACCTGACCACGCGGGAGAGTTGCCGCAGTTGCCCAAGCTTGAAAGAAGTCTCGGACGGATTCGCGAGACAATCAACTTGCTCATGACGCCGGAGCGTGAAGCGCGGCAAAAGCGGCTTGGCGAGTTCGAGAAACAGCACAAGGAAGCACTGTCCCGGATTGCGGTGCTCAATGAACGGAAGAATAGATTCGAGCTGATCACACGTCCGGAGCGCGAGGGTTTGGCCAGAGCCGAAGAAGAAACCGGATCTGCGCGGCTTCAGATGGAGATGAGCCGCGTCGAACTCAGCGAGCGATTCATCGGCGTTCTCAATGACGAACTGGCATGCGCGCGAGATGCGCTCCGGGCCGAATTTCCGAAATGGATGGATTGTTTTGAAGCTGTCCAACACCGCATCAAGGTTGCCGGAGAACGAGCAGTGGAAGCTCGCGGTCAAAGAAAAAGCGAACGCGAGAAGCTCGCCATCGCACGCGATGAACAGGGCAATTTGCGTCATCCTGAGTACCAGCACGACTTCCCTGCGGACGACGAAAGCAACGAAGCGTGGGCGAGTCGTTTGCGGGTGCTTGAAACCATCGAGTTGGAGAAATCCCGCCAACTGGCCGCCGATCGTCAGCGCGATTGGGAGCGGCGCTTGGAGGAAAACGTTCTCAACGAACTGAACTGGCGCATTTCCGAGGCGCAGAACACGATTCGCCTTCTCGACCGCTACTTGAGTCAGCCCATCGGGAGCTACCGCTATCGTATCAGTCAACGCCGCGACACGTCGGGCTACGGCTCTATCTGGCGTTTGCTCGACACCGGTTTGGAAGCAACAGATCCGCTGGCAGCCGCGATTCAAGAATCGGAAGCGCAGCGCGCCAAGGAGGAGTTGATGAAGGCGGTGGATGCGACAGAAAAGGGCGATGACCGCGCGCGCCGGCTTCTCGATTACCGGAACTATCATCACTACGACTTGGTGATGGTTCCTGCCGACAGGCCCGACGCGCCGCCCATTTCACTCGGACTCAAAGGGCGCAATCTTTCCGGCGGCGAGAACCAAGCGCCGTTTTTCATTTCGATGCTCGCTGCATTCCGTCGCGTGTACGACCGCGGCGACCGCAGTTCCACGCGCTCGCAGCAACTCGGGCTTGTGGTCATGGATGAGGCTTTTTCCAAACTTTCCGGCGACGGCATTGAGGACTGCCTGGCGCTGGCGCGAAGTTTCCAACTGCAGCTCGTGATGGCGTTCCCGCCAGAGCGGCTTGGTGTCATGGTGCCGCATGCACAGACTGTCGTGATGTGCCAAAAGGAGGTCGAGCGCGACGCGGAAGGCTATGTGACTCATATCGAAAATATCCCCCTTCTCACTACGATGGCGGAAGCGATGGAAGCGCTCTCCTGAGCCATGGACCTGACGCGCCTGCCGATCGCTCGCGAACTCTTCGCACAGTGGCGCAAGGCCCGCGGAGAACGCATCGAGACAGCCACACGACCATTCTCCCGCCTTTGGCGGCAATTGCTCGAAGATGCCGTCATCGTCTCGGCGGTTGATGAGGACGACGCCAAGCGCGATGCGCGTGCATTGGCAGACGCTGGCTTGGTTGAACTTCGGCTCGCCCGTTATCGCCTGGACATCATTGAGCGCATTCTCATTCCTCTCGCAACTGAACCGCGCTGGCGCGACGCATTTGGTCTCGATCCTCCTTCTGACGAAGAGGCCGAGCGCATTCGCGATTTCCCTTGGTGCGCTCAACTCGGTTTCGTGCCTGGCGCGCGTTTAAGTCTTTCGTTCGATGAACTCAAGCAGGTCAACGCGTATTTTGTTCGAGAAGCCCGTGATGTGTTGGTCCCGATCAAGGAACGCTCTTTGGAAATTTTTGGCGATGAAAAGCGCCTCGACATCCTCTTCGCGAGTTCCGCGCTCTTTGGTGAAGGACGCCTTACGCTTGAGCAGTTCCGCTGTTACGTTGTTGCAGAGCCTCTCGCATGGAGACGTGGAGCCGTGCCAGCAGGCCCTGTCATCGTTCTGGAGAACCTTGCGACATGGAGCAGTTACTGCGCCTGGGATACGGAACAGAGACTCTTCAGCGCAGTCGTGTATGGCGGTGGGATAAGATTCATCAACAGCGTTCTGATGCTTCCGGATATGTTTCGCGAGGTAGGCGGCACTCGGTGCGTGCTTTATTTCGGCGACTTGGATTCAATGGGTTTACGCATCCCGCGAGTGGCTTCTGCGCGAGCCCAAGCAGCGAATTTACCGGCGATCGAGCCCGATTTCTGGAGCTACATAAAGCTGTTGCATCTCGCGAAGGCTTGCCCAAAACCGTTTGGTGCCGATTGCGCCGATTTCACAGACGAAGATTTTGCCTGGCTCGGGCCACTCGCGGACCAAGCGCGCGCAGTGGTTTCGTCCGGCAAACGCCTTCCGCAGGAATTGCTCGGGTGGGAGGTGCTTCGATCTCAAAAGCGAACCGACCCTGATCCAAACGTTCAGCGACGCGACGGCGACAAGATCGAAGTCAGAGAACAGGAGCTACCCTGATCCCTTGGAGAAAGCCCGGGTCTGCCGCGACTGCAAATCATTATGTTTTTGACAGCGTGGCTACATGAGGCTACAGTGCTTTTATGAAGATCAAGAATAAGATATATCCGTCCGTGGCTGCTGGATCGGATCAGTTGTCCGAAGCGCCAGCGACGAGCTATGGGCAAGCCATTCAAGTCAACGTCCGCGCGGCGAAAGATAGGTTGTCGAACCTTTTAGAATTGGCCGCGCAAGGGCACGAGGTGGTCATCACGAGCGATGGTGAGCCAAAGGCGAAATTGGTTTCTTATCGTGCGAAAGGGAAAAATTTCAAAGTCGATTGGGCGCTCTTGCGATCGGCTACAGTGAAACCGCGTGCCCGGCTGGCGGAGGAGATCATTCGTGAGGAACGAGACGCCAGGCCTTGAGTCATGTATCTTGATACCGCAATTCTCGTAAAGCTGTTCGTGCCGGAAGCGGACAGCGATTTTTTTGCTCAGATGGTGGATGGGCAGCACGTTTCCTCGTCCGCTCTGGCGCACACGGAATTCTTTTCGGCTTTGTTAGGCAAGGAGCGATCTGGCGACATCGACCCCAAGCAAAGGCAGCGAGCCTGGGCGGCCTTCGAACGGAGCGTGGAGGAGGAAACGATCCAACTCGAGCCGTTCACTCCGGCGATCTTCAAAAGGGCGAATCGGATTTTGGCGCATTGCCATCCGAAGGTGGCGTTGCGCTCATTAGACGCGCTCCACCTCGCGACCTGCGACCACTTGCAGGACTGGCCGCTTTGCACGACGGACTCACGAATGCGGCAAGCGGCAGCTTGGTTGCGGTTTCCTCTGGGCGAAGTGGCCAGCTAAATTCCCTTACGCGGTTTTCCGCCGATGGAGCTTGTGGATCGCGGCTTGATCGGTGCACTTGATGAGCAATTCATCGATACAGACGTGCGGCGGTCGGCTGGCCACCCAAACCAAGGTTTCGGCGATATCTTCGGCAGTCAACGGTTCCACGCCTTCATAGACCTTCTTGGCCCGTGTGTCGTCTCCCTTGAAGCGAACGACGGAAAACTCGGTTGCGGCCATGCCTGGATCAATGGTGCCCACGCGCACGCCAGTTCCGGAAAGCTCCAAGCGCAAGGCGCGTGTGATTTGAAGTTCGCCAGCTTTGGCAGCGCAATAAGCTGCGCCCCCTTCGTAAGCGACATGTCCGGCAATGGAGCCGATGTTCAAAATGTAGCTCCCGGGATTGGTGACCATGAGCGGCAAGGCGGCGCGGGTCATGCGCAAGACACCGAGGACATTGCTCTGCATCATGGTTTCCCAATCTTCATCCTTGCCCTGCGCCACGGTGTCCAAGCCGAGCGCGCCGCCGGCATTATTAATCAACACATCGATCTTATCGGTATGCGCGCGGACCCAAGTGGCGAATTCATCGACGCTGGAGGTTTTGGTAACGTCGAGGGCGCGGACATGTGCCGCTGGAGCCCCTGCTTCACGGGCTTGCGCTGCGACTTCCTCGAGCCGATCCACGCGGCGGGCACCGAGTAGAAGGCGGCATTTTTCAGCACCAAAGGCCTGGGCTGCCGCAGCACCAAAACCACTCGAAGCCCCAGTAATGAGAATCCATTTATTCGCAAGTCGATTGAGCATGGCGATGGTTTACGAAAAAATACTGAAAATGGCAAAAGAAGAAATCATCCTTAAACCGGCCTTGGAAGAGCGGAAGCCGACTGAGCTTTCTGGAAGGGGTAAATTGATTCCTAAAGTTTGAAATCGGATTGCCGATTGTATGTCGTAGGTAGCGGTAGCCTTTATTATCGCGCAGGTCAGTGGAAAGCACCTGAATCAACGTTTTCCGATGGCAAGGACGCCATTTATCAGGAACAGACAAACGGACTTGTCTTATGAATATTGACTTTGATGCCGGTACAGACAGAGAACCGTTCACGGCCGACTCGACGCCAACCTCACTCTATCACAACTCTTCGACCGCAGTTTCTTTCCAGGAAGGGCAGACTCATGAGAACCTTTCCTTCTATCCGCGCGAGCTGACGCAAACGCCCACTTATGTCGATCGCCTCCCCGCCAAGAAGATCAAGGGAGCTTTCAGCTCATTGATCACTGGGAGCCTAAAGCTAACCGTTCTGGAAAGGACGGACCGAACCGAAGATGTTCATCCCGAGCATTCCAAGATAATCGCTCCTAATTTTGGGAGCATGGCTGCGGAATTGTTGCAGAAAGCTGCTTAAATCCTCCTGAATCGAGCAGGAACCAACTCTATGCCCCTGGATAATCTGAACCCTCTTTCTCGCGAAGACCATTACCGTCTGACGGCGGCGAGCGGCTGGCTTGAGCTTGGAAATCTCACTGAAGCCAACCGCGAACTTGATGCGATCACTCCGGCATTTAGGGTTCATCCGGACGCGTTGGAAGTACGGTGGCAGATTTACGCCGAGCAGAAAATGTGGATTGCCGCCTTTGAAATTGCGACGGCGATCTGTGAACTCGACCCGGAACGGCCATCGGGATGGATTTGCCAAGCCTATTCTTTAAACGAATCGGATCGCACCCAAAAAGCTTGTGAAGTGTTGCAGAAAGTGGTCGAGAACTTTCCCAACCTCCCGATTATTCCTTACAGTCTTGCCTGTTACACCTGCCGCTTAGGGCGCCCAGACCAAGCCTGGCTCTGGCTGGAGATGGCCGCTGCCAGAGGCAACAGTCGGAACGTTGCGCGCCTAGCTTTGCAGGAGTTGGATCTAAAGCCGCTTTGGAGCCGGTTGAAAGCCAAGTTAGCAGTCCGTAAACCGGTTGTGCGCTCAGCACCCGCCCGGCGGAGTTGGCGAACAGCGAAGAAACTTCTCTTCGCACTCTTCGCACAACACCTCCAGACGGCGGTTGAAAAGAAATCCGGATCGCGCTTTCGCTCCATCTCTTGAGCGACACCGCCTGTGAACGCTTTGGAGCGTTCGGCGACCGAGACATGGCGGGCCGACGATGACCTTCATAAAGCGCGCTCGCTTCGGTTTCTAAATCGACTGTAGTAGCGACTATTCACTTCCGCGACTTGCTCTGATTCTGGTGAGTTCATTTCCGGGCGAAAATGCGATTGGCCTCTACTAACGTTTCCTTGGAGCCAATGTCATACCAGATGCCGGGAACTGCCCACGTATAGACGGGCACTCTCGAATAAAGCCACTGCACCAAACGGCCCGGCTGATCCGGATTGTTACCTTCCGCGATGTATTGCCCAATCAAAGCTAGGATGGCTTTGGGATAATGATAGAGCGCAATGCCGATCAACGTGCTGTTGGGACGTTCAGGTTTTTCTTCGAACCGCGTTAATCTGGATTCTGCATCGGTGTTGACCACCGCATATTTTTTCACTTCCTCGAGATTCCCGACATCGTAAACACCGAGAACGGGAGCGTTTTTCTCGCGGCAATACTTCCCGAAAGCGCCGAGGCTCTCGCTAAATAAATTATCGCCAGCGACTACGATGATGTCGTCTTCTACCTGCTCGCGCGTCAGCACGAGGTGCAAGTCGCCGATCGCGCCGAGTTTGCTCGAGTCATCCGTGGAGCCGTCGTTCACGATGGTCAAAGCCAACTCGCCGTCGGACGGGCGATAATTATCAGCCCACTGTTGGAAATGGCCGGCAAACTTGGCGTTCGTCACCACGTAAACCCGATCAATGCCTTCAATCGAGGCCAGATTATCCAGAACATAATTGATCATCGGCTTGCCCGCGACTGGCAGCAACGGCTTGGGTTGAGTGATAGTCAGGGGATAAAGCCGAGTGGCGTACCCGGCTGCCAAAACGATAACCTTCATGAGTTCCAGTTTTGTCGTGTTTCGATTGACGGATCATGAGCCGGTGGCCGACCCGGGCCGTCCGCAACCATGACTTGTCAAATCCGCTCAGGCTTGTCGAGTAGAGAATGCGGCACCGATGGATACTCTCGCATGATTTGGCTTCTTGCCCACCCAATCAATGCCCAGTCATAGATGGCTGATGCAATAAACCAGACGACGAAAAATGCTTTCATCCCCGCCTGCGAGATGCTGCTTCCGCCAATCATCATAAAAAAGAAGGCGAGAATAGCCGCCCAGGGGGGTAGCAGCGTCCGGCCCATTGTCGCCAGGACCGTTCGATGATAGCGCTTTCCGCGCAATGCCAAAGCCGCTCCCACCCAAGTCAACGCGTAGAAATCAAAGGGCAAAATCGCCAGCCCTCCCCAAAGCATCAAAGTCAGTTCGCTATCGTTGATGAGCGTGATCCACATCGTCCACATCACATTTAAGAGAAGAATCGCCAGCATTGCCGGCCCAAATAAACTCAAGAGTGCCGCGTTCTGACCGGACAAGATATCGGACATCTTCAGCCGCGTGGACAAGAGCATTTCCAGAGCGCCGCTCCGCTTATCCTCATTCAATCGCCGACACGCTTCCGACGCCATGAGCATCTTCAGCAAGAGATGGATCCCGAAAAAGCTGTAAACAGTGATGCCGATCAAATTAAACCGTTTGTTCGCGAACACTGGATAACTCCAAAGTCCGAACCCAATAATCCCGAGAATGAAGATACGGAGAAAAACCTTCGGCAGCCTGTCCCGTGTCGCCAGCCAAAAGCATGGGTTCATCCGAAAATCAATCTCGCGCTCAGCCTGTCCATGCTGCTGTTTGCCAAACCTCAAGCGATGGAAGCGATCCGCCCATCGTTGAGTTCGGATCGTCCGGATTTTTTCCTGGAAAATGCGCGGGAGAAGAAAACTCGAAACAACGATAAAAGCCGCGCCTAAAGCAGAGATCGTCACCATCGATAGCCAGTAGTCACCCGTTCCGGATGAGTAGAGTTTGAAAGCGTAACACGGATTGGGTAGCAACAAGACCAAGTCAAACCAGCGGCTGTCGATCACCGTCGTCGCCCCTTTCCATAGCAAGGGCAATCCAATTGCCACCGCGAGAAGGGCAAAAAGAGTTCCCAACATCGTGTGCCGTTCCTCCTTTCCGAGGACTGATATCAGCATTCCTAAAGCGAGGGAAAAGAAGAGTGTGTTGACGAGCACAAGAGTTAGACGCCAGAATTCCGACCCGGTAATTCCACCTAAAAGGAGCGGCAGACTTAAAACCGGAAAAATAGCCAAGAGACCATAAAATGCTTCGAGAGAGGTGACCGCCAATTTGCCGAACACAACGTCGAACCCTCGCAAGTCTGTCAAAAACAAAAAACCGAGCGTTCCTTCCCGGCGTTCTTCACTCACGCAATCGGACGTGTAATGCACCCCAGCCAGGAGACAATAACCGAATGCCAGAATCCCGAGGACCGAGAGCATAGCCTTCGCCAGTTGCGCTGTCGGCATCCGAGTCGCCAAAGCAAAGCAGAGGCTGATTGCGACCATGACCAAGGCAGCCCAAAAACGCGTTCGATAGGTGCTCGGACGACGCGAGGCCAGGCGCAACTCCCGTTCAACTAGCGGCAGCGATGTCATGATGGAACGAATTCATTCAGATGTTAGACCAGATTGGAAGAGAATCGTTCGCTTAGCACCATGCACCTCGGCCGAATTTTCCAGGTGATGCCGGCCAAGAAACGACCGAGCCTGCCTTGCTGTGCAGGGCCTGCGTCAGATCGCTTGAGGCTTGCCCCGACATCAACCCGTGGAATCGATCGCGTGCAGATGTGCTCCGGTCTGCCGGGCTCGCCGCCACGGAGAAGCGGGCGCGGTTCATCTAATTCCAAGTTGCTTTCAAGTTGATCGGCGTTCTAAGGGATGAGATGGATCGATCCAGAGATTTCGACTTCCACTTCGCGAGCGAGGGATGGAAGATCGGCTTGAAACGTTTTTCCATTTGGCCATCGCACCCATAACCCAGTCGGGACCTCGGGAGTGGCCATGACTTGGACGGCGCTATCCTGGGACCAATACCCACTGCCGGCGTGAATCTCCCGCAACGGTCCTTTTCGTTCGCCAAAGCGCAGCCGCAGACTCGCTCCGTAAGCGCCGGAATTGGCGTCGTCCCCCTTCAATCGAACGCGCAAGCCGGGACGGGCGCCGACATTGTGGTAGAGTCGGGTAATGGCGCTGTTCTGGGTGACGACCAGGTCCGCACGGCCATCCGCATCGTAATCTCCCAAGGCACAACCTCGCTGTTCACCATAGACTTGAATTCCGCTCGCTTGACCGTTCACCGCTTGAAATTGACCCTGTCCATCCCCCCGAAGCAATAGGCCCCGACCGGCGTCGTAGCGCGGGGTTTCCGGTTGGGTCGCGAAGAAGTTCTGGCTCAGAAAAAGATCTTCGTGACCGTCGCCATCGAGATCTCCGACACACACGCCAAACGCAGGCGCCATCTGCGCTTCGACTGGCAACACTCGCGCCTCGAAGTAATCGCCGCGATTCAGGAAAACTGTCGATTCGAGCCATCTGGCTTCGACCGTTTGCGTCGCGTTCGTCCTTTCCCCCAGAAGCTCGGAGATACTGGACTCGGCGAACGCTCGATGTGTCGGATAACGCTCTTTCAAGAAGGGCAGCGCCGCCGCCAGAACGTCGAGGGATCGATCGGGCACCATTTTCTGAATCTCGGCGTCGAAGTGAACCTCCAGAAGATCGTACTGTCCGCTTCCCCCCAGGACGCCGTGGTAGATTTGCAGCGGCTTTTGGCGATGACTTTCGTATTTGGAATTGCGCCCCCAGTTCGACGCGACGATGTCCATCCGGCCGTCCCCGTCAAAATCTCCCACCGCAACCCCATTCCAGAAACCAGTCAGTTCACTGAGGCTGAAACGAGGGACGTTGAACGTTGGACGTTGATCGTTCAGGATTGGCAGTTCGGTCCGCTGAACCGAGGGATTCCACGGCGTGAACTCACCCCGATCATTTCTGAAAATGCGAATCGGTCCCCAATCACAAGCCAGGATCAGATCCGGATCGCCGTCCGAGTCGAGATCACAAAAGACAGCCCCGCTGATCAAACCGATCCCGGCCAGACGCCGCGTGTTTTCCTGGTCGATGATGAATTGGCCTCCCGCTCGACGGAAAATTGCGGACGACGCGGCGCGCGGATATTTGCCCGGGAAAACCCGCCCGCCCACAAACAGTTCCAATTGGCCGTCTGCATCGATATCCGCCAGCGCCAGCGGCCCGCTGCTGGATGGGGAGGCCGGGAATCGGTCGTCCACCTTTCGATTCCGCACATCAAAGACACGAACGCAACCGCCGATGGCGAGCCCGTCTTCATAGTTGGCCGAGCCCGCGAACAGAAGAGTTTGGCTCGCCGATCGCCATCCCAGAATCGTGGTCTGATCGCGAGCGACGGGGAAGTTGAACGGCGCTTCATCCCGTCGATTGAATCCGCCTCGGCCATCGTTGCGAAAAACCGTCAGACGGCCGCCCTTGCCGCTGCCTACGATCAGGTCGTCCCAGCCGTCTCCATCCAGATCGAACCAGGATACGCCCGGACCGAGTTGGCTCAGCCGATTGGGCAACAACGGCTGGCGCGCAAAATCATCGAACGTCTCGTCCTCGTGCGTGTGCGCGAGCGATGAACTGACATCCTGGAAGAGCGGCGAAATGGCAGGCGTCGCAACGGATCTGCGTTTCGTCTCGACGAGGACACTGTTCACCTCGTTGGTCTTTCCGCCGGGGCCGGAGCTGACGAACGGCGCAGACACGACTTCCTCGATCTCGTAGAGGCGGTTCGGCGTCGCATTCGGCACGACGCTCTGCCTTCCGCTGCGCCAGGTCACTTCCACTCGCATCTCGTTGGTGGTCGAACCGGCCGCGAAAGTTCTCAGAGCTTCGTCGGAGGAGAGGTACCTTCCGCCGGCGATGATCTCCTGGCTTTGTCGGGGAACGGCACCACTCATGACTTGGATTCTCGCGCCAATCCCGTGCGTATTCGGCGGGAGGCCTTTGAGCCGGATCGGGAGACGAGGCGCGCTCGATTCGTTCCGGTAAATACCAGCTTCGCCATTCAGATTGTTGACGATGACATCGAGGTCGCCGTCGCCGTCGAGATCGGCCAGAGCCATGCCATGTGAAATCCCGCGGTCAGCAAAGTTCCATTGGCGGCCCACTTCCTCGAACGTCAGATCGCCGCGGTTGCGGAACGCGAGATTGGCGGTGTCGAGACGAGGAAACATTTTTCGAGCTTGAAAGATCTCCGCATCCGACATTCTGCGGGTGGCGCGCATCTTCTTGAGACTCTCCGCGACATCAGCATCGCGCGCCGCTCGCTCATGGCCGTTGGCCACGAGGAGGTCTTCCCAACCATCCAAATCAACATCGAGAAAGATGGGCGACCATGCCCATTCCGCGGCTTCCAGACCGCTGAGTTGCGCGATCTCCGCATAAGTGCCATCGCCCCGATTGAGAAAAAGCGTGTTGATGTTGTACTGGGGGCGGCCCTCGATGCGGGAGACGGCGGTGGGCGGGTAGGGCAGATCGGCGATCTGCATCATGCGCTGACGGTGATCGCGGCTCACCATATCCAAGACCACGAAGTCGTCGAACCCATCGTGATTGATGTCGGCGAAATCCACTCCCATGGAGAAAAGACTGTTCTTTCGCAGCGCAAGTCGCGGCAACGCCTGGAAGCGTCCGCCCCCGAGATTGATCCAGATGCGATCCGGAGATTCGAAGTCGTTGCAGACGTAAATGTCAGGCTGACCATCGCCATTGAGATCCCGGATCTGAACGCTGAGCCCCCAGTCAAATGGCGGTGTGCTCAGCTTTTTTCCGGTTTCATCAACGAAAGCGCCCGACGTGAACGAGAGCAGAGTGAAGTTCGTCCCCCGCTGATTCAGATAGAGGGAGTCCACTTCACCTTGCTCCACCACCCGACCGCGATCATCGAAGATGAATCGATCAACCAGATCGGGTTCAGTCACCGGCCGGCCGTTGAGCCGATCCACGACGGTCTTGCCTTCGACAATCTTAAATGTGGCTCGGGCGTTGGGAATGTCCATGAGGGCGCTGGTCCGGTAGTTCGCGATGTAGAGATCCAGGTAGCCATCCCCATCGAGATCGGCCACGGCCAGCGAGGTGCCTCCTTTTCTTCCATTCAGCCGAGCAGTTGCAAGGAACTGACCCTTTCCGTTGTTGAGAAAAACGTGAGTTTCACCCCCGACCGAATTGACGATCAAATCCAGGTCGCCATCGCCATCCAGGTCCGCAAAGGCAGCTCCTGTAGCGTCGAGATCGGCGCACGCCACACCGGCGGATGCGGTGATGTCCTGAAAGCGCCAATTCCCCAGGTTTCGGTAGAGTGCATTCGAGCTATCCAACCCGCAGAAATAGAGATCGCACAAGCCGTCGCCATCGATATCTCCCGCAGCCACACCAGAGCCATTGAGAAGAATCTGATTCGTCAGGTGGCGTTGTTCGGAGAGCAAATTGGTGAAGTTGAGACCCGTGTTTCCGCTGGATAATCGCGTGAAACCGACCCGTGATCCGGGCGGAACCTCCAGAGATCGGCTGCGAAAGCCCGGCCCGGATTCCCACCCCGAGGCCGCGCTGTAGATGGGGCCGTCGATCTGAAGTATGAGCAGGATCACACCCAGGGCTCGGCCTAGACGGGCCCAGGTTCCGCAGACCGCCCCACGCAGGAGAAGTGAATTCGACGGAGACAGCCGGCGCGATTCGAGCATGCAGCGGCAGGCTAAGGTGAGGGAATCCAGCAAGCAACCACCAATAGACCTGAAGAGATTGGGACAGACAGACTGTGGTTGGCGACGCTACTGAACGCTTTCCATGAACCTGGGTGGGGTGAGACTCCGTCGAACCCTGACATTTTTGCTGATCAGAATATCAGGACTCGACGGAGTCTCGCCCCACCAGTGGATGGGTTCATGGCTTCGATGCACGTCCAATTTTTGGAGGTTTTCCCTTTCCATGAACGCCTTGGAAGTGCCGCCAGGTTTTGGACTGCGCCAGCCCTCTGGCGCTTTTCCCGCGCCACCAAAGAAAGCGCCAGAGGGCTGGCGCAGTCCAAGACGCTGGCGCGTCGAAGCCCGCTCAGTCCGGTTCATGGCTCGTAAGCAGGTCTTAATGGAACAGGGAGCTTTTCAGTGACCTCGATTCGAACTTCCAGCAATTCATCACACCTCCTTCCTTCCCACTTTTCCAATTGCTGGAGCGAAGTCGCCTGTTAGATTGAGCGCCTTGAAACGTGACCGTCCATCATCCGGAAAAAAGCCATCGAGATCCTTGCCAGAGCAGGCTCGTCCTAGCGTCGCAGCTCGGCTGGGACCTGATGCGGCCGCGATTCCTCAAGTCAAAAAATGGCTGTTTCGTTTTGGTGCGCTGTTCTTGATCCCAGTTCTGCTGCTGGGCGGCGGCGAGCTGATTCTGCGGCTGGCCGGTTACGGTTATCCGACAGATTTTTTTCTTCCGCAACGCATCGGGGAACGGGAGACCTTCGTGGAAAACGGACGGTTTGCCTGGCGCTTCTTTCCAGCGCGTCTGGCTCGGCGGCCGAGTCCGACAGTGATGGAGGCGCCTAAGCGCAACGGCGTTTTCCGAGTGTTTGTCTTTGGCGAATCAGCGGCCATGGGCGATCCCAACCCGAGTTTCTCGGTCAGTCGTATTCTGGAGGTGCTCCTGCGCGAACGCTTCCCAGGAGTCCAATTCGAGATCGTCAACGTCGCGTTCACTGCGATCAATTCCCACGTCATTCTTCCGATCGCTCGGGAATGCGCCGGCCATCAGGGTGATTTGTGGATCATTTACATGGGTAACAACGAGGTGGCGGGGCCTTTTGGTCCAGCCACCATCGCCGGCGAGCCTTCGCTGAATCTGAATTTGATTCGAGCCAGTCTCGCTCTCAAACGATTCAAAGTGGGCCAGCTTTTGGAGCAGGCGAAGACCGGGCTTATGCCGGGCGCGGCTGGTCCCATCTCCTGGGCCGGCTTGCGAATGTTTGTCGAGAACCAGATTCGGCAAGAGGATCCCAGGTTGTCCAGGGTCTATGACAATTTCGAATCGAACCTGCGGTCCATGCTGCGCGCGGGTGAATTGACAGGGACGAAAATTCTCGTCAGCACTGTCGCCTCCAACTTGAAGGATTGTCCTCCGTTCTCCTCCGCGCACGCCCCAGGCCTGAGCGAGAGCCGGAAGGCTTCCTGGGACCAAGCCTTTCAGGAGGGCCTGAAGCTCGAGTCGGTCGGCCAGTTCGAAGAGGCCATCCGCGGCTACATGCGAGCGAGCGAGATCGACGCCGGCTTTGCCGAATTGCAATTTCGACTGGGCCGATGTCACCTCGCGCAGAATCGTATCGAGTTGGCGCGACCCTGCTTCGAGCAGGCGAGAGACCTCGACACCCTCCGCTTCCGCGCGGATTCCCGTTTGAACGCGATCGTCACTCATGCGGCGCTCGGCCAGGAGGGGCGAGGCATTTATTTGATCGATGCGCGGGAGGCTTTGGGCCGGGCTTGCCTGGATGGCCTTCCGGGCGACGAACTCTTTTTTGATCATGTGCATTTGAGTTTCGAGGGGAACTACGCTCTGGCGGCCGCGTTTGCCGAGCAGGCCGCAAAAGCGTTGCCTGGTGCAATCAGCGTCAAGGACACCGGACATTGGGCTTCCGCGGAACTCTGCGCTCAGCGCCTCGCTCTGACCGGTTGGGATCGATACCAGATGTATGAACTGATGGAGCGGCGTCTCAAGGAACCGCCCTTCGCTCAGCAGTCCAATCAGGCGGCTCGCCTCCAACGTTTCCGGGAGAAACTGGCAGGGCTGAAGGGAGCGCTCGCGCCGGGTGGACTTGAGCAAGCCGCGGCTCTCTATCGTTCTGCGATCGAGATTGCTCCCAACGATTTCCAATTGCACGAGAACTTCGCCCGACTTCTCGATTCTCGCGGCGATGTCGAGGGTGCTATTGCTCATACACGGAAGTTCGCGGAACTGGCCCCGCATTGTCCGACTCCCTACTACAACCTCGGGCTCCTCTCAGACGCCCAGGGCCGAGCGACGGAGGCATTGGATCACTTCGCACAAGCGCTGCGACATCGGCCGGATTACCCGGAGGCATTCAATGGGATCGGCCAGACTCAGGCAAAACGGGGTTTGACGAACGAGGCTCTCGCTGCTTTCCATCGCGCTTTGCAGTTGCGGCCCGACTATGTGGAGGCGCTGCTCAATGTGGGGGAAATGCGAGAGAAGGCTCACGACTTTGCTTCGGCGCGAGAATCCTACCTCAAGGCACTTCAGATTCAGTCCAACTCGTTCAATGTTCGTCTCCATGTCGGAGATGTTTTGGTCCGGACCGGAGATTTGTTCGAAGCGACGAAACACCATGCGGAAGCGGTTCAACTCCAGCCCGCGAAGGCCCTGAGCCATTTTGCGGGTTTGATCGAGACTCAACCAGCGGACCCGATGTCCCATTTCCTTTATGCGAATGCCTTGGCCGCCGCCGGCCGAGCTCCGGCAGCCTTGCCGCAACTCCAGGAGGCGGTGCGACTGAAGCCGGAATTCTGGGAGGCTCGCTATCTCCTAGGTGTGGAACTGGCACTCCAGAGCAAGCTGACCGAAGCGGAAAGCCAATTCCGAGAGGTGATCCGGTTCAATGCCAGTTTCGCTCCAGCCCGAGTCAATCTGGGAGTGGCGCTAGCCAAGGCGATGAAACTCACCGACGCTCGCCAGCAATTCGAGGCGGCGTTGCATGTCGATCCCACCAACAAGCTGGCTCGTCAATACCTTCAGACCCTGCAATCGATGGGGCGCTGACGTCTAATCCCAACGCACTCGACTCCTCCATAGCCTCCTTTCCCCTCACCCCAACCCTCTCCCCAGCGGAGAGGGAGCATTGTTTTCCGCATCGGGAGAGAGTGCGCGCGTCGAGATTGCCCCAAGTGGCATGCCTGATTCCCTCTCCTCGGGGAGAGGGTTAGGGTGAGGGGAAAGCAGGCGACGGAGGATTCCAGCGTGGTGGGATTGGATAAGGCTTCACTTCCCCTCACCCCGGCCCCACTGCCGTTGAATTAGGCGAGAAGTGGTCAAAACACAGCCTTTTTGACACGTCTTTGAAAATGATAGGAGCGGTGAAACGAAGGCCGGGGACGCCTGGGCACTTTGCGATCCGGGCGTGCGGCCACGGGACTGCCGGCAAAGAGTTTGGTCAATTGGTGGATCACCTGCTCAGCGGGAATTTCCCGGTAAAGCAAGTCCAGCAATTCCATTTTCAAAGCATGATAGGAAGTGGAGCGGTTGACTTGGAGGGGTTGTGTGGTCTGGGCACTTTTCTGGGTCAGTGC
>CAMAWP010000092.1 GCA_945861765.1 Akkermansia muciniphila
TGGGGCGTGTTGAATGGCACATAGCAGAGAAAGGGCTTGGTGCGATTCTTCTCGATGAACTCGATGGCGTGCGTGGTCAGGTCGTCCGCGATATAACCCTTTCCACGCACAGGCTGGCCGTTGTGATCGAGCGGCGGATCGAAGTATTCGCCCCAGTGGCCAGAGGTGAACCCGTAGTATTCGTCGAACCCGCGCGCGTTCGGGTGATAGGGCCACTGGCTGCCGTTGTGCCATTTGCCAAACGCGCCCGTCGCATAGCCCGCCGCCTTGAACGCATCAGCGAAGGTCTTCTCGTCCGTATTCATCCGCTCCTGTCCGGTCGAGACGCCGCGCACGCCGGTGCGCGAGTGATATCGCCCGGTCAGAAACTCCGCCCGCGTCGGCGAGCAGACGGAGCAGACATAGAAACGATCCAACGACGCCCCGCCACGTGCGATGGAATCAATGTTCGGTGTGCGAATCTGGGTGTTGCCGCTGAAGCTGTAGTCACCCCAGCCCGAATCATCCGCGAGGAAGATGACGACGTTGGGTTTGCTCGCCCCCAACACCTGGCTGGCCACACCGCACAGGATGGCGATTGCGCACAGAATTCGTTTCATGGCTGGGTAAGTTCAATAAGGACGGATTCAATTCTTCCACTGAATTTGTTGGGCGTCGAGTACGGCCCGACCGCGCCACCTTGGTCGGAGCCAATGTCCAGGCCGTCAGCAGGCATCGCGACAATGAGGCCGCGCCCGGCGGCACTCACTGCGGGCTGGGCGTCGAGTCTGAGCGTGATCGCGCCCGCGGCGTCGAGTCGCGCGATGGCGGTGTGCGCACCGCTGATAACGCCGGGCGCGCTCGCGGTCGCCCCACCCGCGCGGCTGCGGACGATGAAATGCAGTTTACCGCCCGCGAGATACAGCGCGTAGCCGTGCGTGCTGCCGCCTTGTGCGACGAGAACGCCATCCTTCGCCACGCCCGCGTCGAACTTCGCGGTGAGGGTGAAAGCACGTCCGGCGATGGCGGGAGCCTCGGCACGATCGAGATGATCGCCCTCTTTCAGCGAAAAGCGGCGTTCCTGGCTCAAGCCGAGGCTGTTCGTTCCGCCTGTTCCGCGCCAGACACCGAGCGGCAACACGTCGGCACGCGCAGCCCACGCATCCCAAGTTGCGGCCATGGCTTTCACGCGATCAGGTTCGATGGAGGCAAGGTCGCGGAGTTCGCTGCGATCGGCGGTCAGGTCGTAGAGTTCCCAGAGCTTGCTTTCTTTCGCGACGAGTTTCCATTGGCCATCGCGAATCGCACGATTGCCTTCGTGTTCCCAGACTAGCGGCTTCGTGCGCTCGAGTGCTTCACCCGCGAAGACCGGACGCAGGCTCGCGCCTTCGAGCGGTTTGATTTTCTCGCCGCGATATTCGCCGGGATAGCTCGCGCCCGCGACATCGAGGCAGGTCGCCATGATGTCAACGAGCTGGCCTGGTTGAGATTCGAGTTGGCCACGGCGCGACGTCGCGACGCCGGCGGGCCAGTGAGCGATGAGCGGCGTGCTGATGCCGCCTTCGTGCGTCCAGTGTTTGTATTCGCGGAAGGGAGTGTTGCTCACCTGCGCCCAGCTCCGTCCGTAGGCGAGGTAAGTGTCCGGCCCGCCTGGCATCACACCGTAGCCCGAACGCACCGGCCAGCCATCCCGTGTTTGCTTCGGCGTGCTGCCTTGCTGACGATCATCCCTGTGCATCGGCGGAAGCTGTGGCCGCTCTGCGCGCGCGCTGAAGTTCGTTCCGCGCCCGTTCAGTTCCGCGCAACCGCCGTTGTCCTGGAGATAGAGAATCAGCGTGTTCTCGAACTGCCCCTGCGCCTTCAGCTCCGCGACGATACGCCCGATCCCCTGGTCCATGCAGTCCAGTTGGGCGGCGTACACTTCCATGCATCGGCTCTCGAACGCCTTGTTCCTCACATCATCCCAGTTCTCAGACGGCGGCTGAGCACCCCACATCTCATCGAGCAATCCGATCTGTTTCAACTTGGCCCGCCGCGCGGCGCGTATCGGTTCGTAGCCGCCGTCGTATCGCCCCTTGTACTTCGCGATGTCGGATTCCTTCGCGTGTAGCGGCCAATGCGCGGCGGTGAACGCAGTGTAGAGGAAGAACGGTTGCACCTCGTGATCGCGCCCATGTTCGCGTATGAATTTCACGGCGTGGTCAGCGATGGCGTCGGTGTAATAAAACTCCCCCGGCCGATACTCCGGATCGTTCGCTACCGTAATGAGCTTGTTGTCGCGCACCAGAGAACTCGGATCAAAATAGCTGCCCGCGCCATGAATCGTGCCGTAGAAGCGATCGAAGCCGCGATGCAACGGCCAGTTGCGGTTGTCCTCCAACGCCTTGTCGGACTGCCCGGGCGTGACGTGCCACTTGCCCACGGCGTAGCTGCGATAGCCGGCCGGCTTCAACGCCTCCGCGATGGTCAGGCAATTGCGGTTGAGCGTGCCCCGATAGCCATCGTGCCTGCGGTCCTCCATCATGTGCCCGACGCCGGCTTGGTGCGGATGCAATCCCGTGAGCAACGAGGCGCGAGTGGGACAGCATCGGGCCGTGTTGTAGAACTGCGTAAAGCGCACTCCGCTTTTCGCCAGCGCATCCAAGTTCGGCGTGGCGATCTCACCGCCGTAACAGCCGATGTCCGAGAACCCTATGTCATCGGCGAGGATGACGATGATGTTGGGCCGGGGGGCCTTCTCCGCAGCGAGGGACACGCCACAAAACGCAGAGATCAACACGAGTGTAAGAAGACGTTTCATATTACATGACCGTGAAACTGTAAATCAGGGCGGGGTTGATGTTCGAGATGTTCATGGTTCGCTTGGTCACTTCGCTTCTTGGCTCGCGTTCGCGGTGGGCATTTTCGCGCCGACATCTTTGCGCCACGCGAGGAGTTTCGCTTGCATGGCTTTGGAACGTAACGGTTCCTTCTCCGCCAGGTTCGTTCGCTCGCTCAGATCGTTGGCAAGGTGATACAATTCCAGAGCGCCTGTCTCGTACCGTTCGATCAGTTTCCAGTCGCCATCCCGCATCGCGCCGCCTGGGAAGCCTCCTTGATTTCCATAGTGCGGGTAATGCCAGAAAATCGGTCCTCGCGGCGGCTGCGAATCGCCGCGCAACGTGGGGAGCAAGCTCACGCTGTCCTGCGCCGACTTCACGGGCGGCAAGCCGCAGGCCTCCATGACGGTGCTGAAGATGTCCGGCGTGCTGATGACACGGTCGCTGATCGTGCCCCGTTTCACCTTGCCGGGCCATCGCACGATGAAGGGCTCACGCACCCCGCCTTCGTAGAGCCAGCCCTTGCCAGCGCGCAATGGCTCGTTGCTCGTGGGCCAGCCTTCGCTCGTGCTCAGGCCGCCGTTATCGCTTGTAAATATGACCAGCGTCTTTTCCGCGAGACCTAGCGCGTCGAGCTTCGCCAGCACGGCGCCGACCGAGCCGTCCATTGTCTCGACCATCGCGCCATACACAGGGAAGTTCTGCGTGAGTCGCACTTTGCGCTCGCCTTCCAGACCCCATGCATCGGCAGCAATTTGCTTCGCGCGCCCCTCGTACTTCTTCGCCAGCTCCGGTTTGCCCATCAGCGGCGTGTGAACGTCGTAGAGCCAGTAGCTTACGAAGAAGGGACGGTCCTTGTTCGCCTCGATGAACTTCCCGCACTCTGCCGCCAGCCGGTCGGCGATGTGCTCACCGTCCGGGCCGTCAGACAACTTTGGGTTGCCGTAGGGCGAGAAATACTTTTTCCCGCCGTAAGGTCCACCGCGATCCAACCCTCCCATGTTCACGTCGAATCCCTGGTTCTCGGGAAAGAAGTTCAGTCCGCCGAGATGCCATTTCCCCGCGTGCATCGTCGCGTAGCCAGCGGCCTTCAGTGCCTCCGCCAAGGTTGTCTCATCGAGTGCGAGCTGCTCTGAATAGGGCGCAGGCAACATCTTCGTCGGGCGCTTCCATTTGTCTGGCTGGGCTGCGCCGATGTAATCCGTCACGCCTGTCCGTTGCGGCCAGCGGCCAGTGAGTAGCGATGCCCGCGTGGGCGAACACACCGGACAGGCTGCATACGCCTGGGTGAACTTCATCCCGTCCTTCGCCATGCGGTCTAGGTTCGGTGTGTCGTAGAACGTGCTGCCATAGCAGCCGAGGTCGCGCTGCCCGAGGTCGTCGGCGAGGAACACGATGACGTTGGGACGTTCGGCTGCAGACAGGTTGGGCGCGGCCGCTGCGATAAGAACACAGGCGAGAAGTATGATTTGTTGGATGTATTGTGGAGCCATTATTCTATGTCAGTTTCACGGTCAGGGACTCGTAGCCGTTCGAGCGTTGGTAGCGGGCCTCGTTTTCGATGTGCTCCTTCGCATCGAGCACAGTGATACGCCCGACGTGCGCGGTGAGGGCCTGCAACAGGCTGCGCACGATTAGTCGCGCATGTGGCGCGCCGAGGCAGAGATGTGTCCCGAACCCGAAGGAAATGTGCGGGTTGGGCTTGCGATCGAGGCGCACCTCCTCCGGCGCCTCGAACACCGCGTCATCGAAATTCGCCGAGGCCCAGCCCAGCGACACACGTCCGTTTGCCGGGACAGTGACTCCGTGGACATCGGTCTCCACCGGGCACACGCGCCCGATGTGCGTCAACGGCATAAAAACGCGGAAGAATTCCTCGCCCGCGTGAACGATGCGCTTTGGATCCGCTCTCAGAAATTCGAAGGCGGATGGGTTCCGTCCGAGGTACGCGATGATGGAAGAAATGCTGTGAATGATCGTGTCGCGTCCGCCGGCAAAGGTGAGATTTCCAAATCCCATCATCTCCTCGCGTGTTAGCGCCCGTCCGCGAAAGCTGGCCTTCGTCAGCGCGCTGAAAAAATCCTCGCCCGGATTCGCCTCGGCGCGGTCGAGCTGCGCGCTCAGATAAGCTTCGAGCGACGTGCCTTTCTTGAAAGCGCCGCCCGTGACCTTGAAGACGTGCATGCCCCAGCCGATCCATGTGTCCGACTCCGACTCGGGCACATTCAGCAGGTAGGTGAGCGCGCGCGACTGCACCGGCAGCGCAAACTCATTCACGATCTCGACGGATTCCCGGCCGAGCGCTTCGGAAATCTTTCCCGAGATCAACGCCTCGACCTTCGCGATCACGTTGAGTTGTTTGGCGCGTTGAAAGAACGGCTCGACGATGGCGCGATACTCCGTGTGCTCCGGCGGATTGGTCTCGATGGGCAATTGCCGCATCGTCCGAACCTCCTCCTCCGACGGGATCGGCACGCGAAACGGCGCATCCGAACTGAACGTCTCCCAATCCTTGGCCGCTTTGCGCACGTCTTCGTGGCGCAGAATCATCGGCACCATTTCGCCCTGAAATGGGCACTTCAGGCTGCCGTCTTTGTTTCGGGCCTCGCGAAAGGGATCGGGAATATGTTCCATAAGATTAGCGACCCTGATCATTCGATTCTTCGATCCACATCTCCAACTCGACGCGCAAACGCCTCCGCGCGGCCTGATGATCTGGATCGGCCGAGGCGGCAAGGTTATTGATTTCATACGGGTCGGCGAGCGTGTCGTAAAGCTCCTCATCGGGCATGCGCGCGGCACAGAGCGCGGCTTGCACTGAGTTGAGTTTGCCTCCGACGTGAAGCTGCTGGATGAGGTTCCAAGATGGGTATTGCTTCGCCTTGTAGGCATTCGGAGCGAAGATCGCCACCTCGGGCGTTAAGTTGCGAATGTAGCGGTAGCGCGCGTCGCGGACCGTGCGGGACCGGCGCGCAGTTTCATCGCAACGATCCGCCGCGCCAAAGACGAGCGTGCGCGGCGGTTCGGCGAGCGGACCGAGGAAGGCGTGGCCTTGCATTTTCGCCGGTTTCTTCGCCCCCGCAAGCGAGAGCATGGTTGGGGCAAAATCAATCGCCGCAATAAGTTGGTCGCTTACTTTCCCCGCCACGAATCCCGACGGCATAGGCACTCCGCGCGGCCACCGGATGAGCAGCGGCACGAGCAAGCCGCTGTCGTAGGCAAACTGTTTGCCACGCACATGGGCCTGGCCGTTGTCGCCGAAGAAGACGACGACGGTATTGGTCGCAAGACCATCCTTTTCAAGTTGCGCGAGGATGAGACCGATCTTGCGATCCACCTCGGTGGCGGCATCGAGATACTCGGCCCAGTCGGCTCGCACCACCGGGTGGTCGGGATAATACGGCGGCAGCTCGACCTTCGCCGGATCGGCGTGCTTTGGCGCGTGAAAGTTGCGGTGCGTTTCCTGGAAGTTCACCTGTGCGAAAAATGGCTGGTGTCCCTTCAGCGCGCTCCAATCGTTTCCGTCGAAGGGCTTCGCTGATGCCGTGAAGTTCCAGTCCGTCTTGCCTGTCCCCTTGAAGCCCAGTTCGGGCGGAAGCTTCGCCACGTTCGCGGTGAAATAGCCGGCGTCGCGCATCCAGTCGGTGACGAGACGAACCCCCTCGGGCAACGGATGGGCGCCGTCGCGATTCGAGCGATGGTTGTGCGCGCCGAGGGTCGTCGCATACATGCCCGTCATGAAGGCGGAGCGACTCGGCGAGCACACCGGCGCAGTCGTGAAGCAGCGCGTGAAGCGCATCCCAGCAGTTGCCAGCGCGTCGAGATTCGGCGTGGAGACTTCCTTGGTCCCGTAGCAGCCAAGGTGCTGGCCGAAATCCTCGGCGATAAGCCAGAGAATGTTTGGCCGCGCCGGTGCGTCGGCGGCGATGGCCGATCGAGTGCCGAGCATCGTGAGAATCGCTAGCAGGCAGGTGTGAAGTTTCATTTTGCGTTGAGTTCGATTGTGATGCATTCAATCGTGCCAGTGAATTTGCTTGGCGTCGAGGAGGACCCTTGAAGTTGCGCCGCCAGCCGGTAGCAGTCTTCGACGAGAGAGATGGTCTTAAGGTAAGCGCGACCTTCGCTCTCGGCCTGCTGGTGGGTGCGCAGGCAGTCGATGAGATGTTGTTGCGTGGCAAAAACGCTGTCGCCTTTGTAACCGACAGCGGTCGGCTCGAATGGGAGAGGCATTTCCGCAGCGCCTCGCTTCGAGAGAAACAGATAGCCATCCGGCGCAATGCGCAACGTCGAACGCTCGCCTTCAATGACCAAACCACCCATCGCCACCGACGACGCTAATGGGCCTGTGTGGCGATCGCCATGGATGAATCCTTCCGCGCCGCCGGCAAACCGGACATGGATCTCCGCCCAATCCTCTCCCGCGATGACGGGATTCACTTTGCGCGTCTCGCACGCCGTCACTTCCAGTTCTCCGCCGAGGAAGCGGAAGGTGTCGAGGATGTGAACGAGACTCTCAAAAATCAGCAGACGCGGCATCTGCCGGAAGTAAGGCTGGGCGGCGTATGGCTCCGAGCCCTTGCCGTCGGCCGTGCGCCAATCGAACGCCAATCGTTTCACCGTGCCGAGATCCCCCGCGAGGATGAGCCGCCGCGCTTCGCGGTACCACGGTTGCCAGCGCCAGTTCTCGTGGATGAACAGGCGCACTCCCGCGGTTTCGCAGACCTCACACATCGCTACACTCTCCGAAGCGGTTGGTGCCATGGGTTTCTGGCAGATGACGTGGATGCCACGGCCTGCGGCCAATCGGGTGAGCGGCAGATGCGTGTCCGGCCGCGTGGCGATGTCCACGAAGTCGGGGTGCTCCACCGCGACTGCTTCCTCGGCGGAATCGTAGAAGCGGGGCAAACCGAACTCTTTCGCAAACGCCTGCGCTCGCCCCGGAATGGAGTCCGCCACTGCGGCCAGGAGCGGCGGCATCCCTGCCGCCGAGTTTCGTCCGGTTTGTTCCGGGCAACTGGGACGCCGCCCCTCCAATCGCTTCCACGCCTCAGCCTGAAACTGAGCGAAGAACCCCGCGCCGATGAGGACGCCTTTGAGCTGTTTCACGTTGGCACCTTCAGCCTGCGGGACGGATTTGCCACCAGCCAACAGCCGATGGTGAGGCAGGACGACCACGACTCTTCTGGGCGGCTTGGAAACCGCCCCTCCGCCTGTTCCTGTCCGCTCGCCGTGAACGCGCCGACCGCGAGGATGAAGCGTCTAGGAATCATGCCATGGGAGCGGCGGCATCCTTGCCGCCAGTTTCTTCTTCAAACTTGGCTCCAAGGGCGGCTGGGAAGCCGCCGTTCCCTCCTTTCCGAGCCGCAGGGATACCGCTGGTCCTGGCGTTGCCGCTCCATCCACCTTTGCGGTCGAGCACGTCAGCCACAACGTCGCCTTCCCACAAAGTGAACTCGCCCGCGCGGAGTTTCGCATTTTCCGGATTACGCCGAATGTAACGCGCCACCTTGGCGAAGTGCTCGCGATTGCGGATGCTGCGATCAAAATAATCCTTCATCCATAGCGCGCCCGTCTGGCCGAGGCACCGATTGATTTCAGTGGCGGTGAAACTCTTCCAGGTGTGCAGCACATCCTCCAAACGGTGTTCCGGGAGCAGCGAGAACAGCACATGGACATGATTGGGCATGATTACCGAAGCGAGCAAGGTGTGTCGTTCTCCGTGAAAGTGGCGCAATGCCGCCACCACAATCTCGCGGCACTCCACGCGACGGAGCACGCAGGCGCCGTGGCCTTCGTCGAGCCAGCCTTCGATACGTGCGGGAAACCGCTTTTGATATTCGGCCTCCTGCTCCTTGTTCCACGACGGTGGATTGGCTCGAGTCCACGTCTCACGTTCCGCCTGCCACTGTTCGAGCAACTCTTCCGGAATGGAATCCGCGAGACGGAAGGTGACGAAATAAGTCCCACCGTCCTGATGCCAATGCGGCAGACGGTTGACGTGGCTCTCGACCTCCTTGTGGTCGAGAAAGACGAGGTTGGCGAACCGGTCGTTAGGAGCGGTGGCATCCCTGCCGCTGGTTTGCTTGGCGTTCCCAGAGGACTCGGCGGCAGGGATGCCGCCGCTCCCGTGCTCGATGGCGAAGGCGCGGCAGGGACAGCCGTCGCCGCCTTGGATTTTCAAGGGCGCAGCGACGAAGAATACTCTCTCGTGTGTGAGCGCGCCGAGGTTCGCGAGACCTTCAACGATTGTGACATTCGCGCCCAAAAGAATCTTGTGAATGCGCGTGAGTTCCTCACGGTTGTTCACGTCAGCGACAGATGGCGGCTCGACGCCGAGGATGTTCACCCGCTCCTCAACACACCAACGCGCAAGGTCGTCGGCGATGCGCGGAAAGTTGTCGCGGTAATGCTGCGGACTGCCGGCATGACGCGACCAGCCGGTGCGCAGCAGCAGGCTCTCGCCTGGCGCAAACCTCGCCGCGATGTCACCGAGATGAGCGACGGTGATCGGCGTCTTGTCCGCGATGCCGTCGAGACGCACGACCCACGCCCAACTCACGCAGCGTTCGAGTGGCGTTTGGTCAATGGTGCCGGGACCGGCGGCGAAGTGCGTCTGTGCATCGATGTGGGTGCCGGCGTGCGAGTAGAGGTGGAGCGTGCGCGCGTTCCAGCCGTCGCGCTCGACGGTCTTCGCCTGTTCAAACGCCACGCCGCGCATGCCATCGCGTAGCGTGAGAGTGAGGTCGATGAGTCGCCAGGAGGGTTGGCAAACCTGTCGCTCGGTTTCATTCACCATCGCCGGGGCGGCAAGGATGCCGCCCTTCCTTTCTTGCCCAGCGGCAAGGATGCTGTCGCTCCTGGATGACTCGGCGCTGTTCATGATTTCGCGATGATATTGTCGGCCATCTGCGTCGCGTTCGGATTTCCGCAGCCAAGCCGACAGCACCAGACGGGCGGCGAAAGTTTGACTAGGTGATAAGGTCCTTCACCACATTTCCATGCACGTCAGTCAGGCGGAAATTGCGACCCTGAAATCGGAACGAGAGCCGTTCGTGATCGATGCCTAGCAAGTTCAATACGGTCGCTTGAAAATCATGCACATGCACGGCGTTTTGAGCGACGTTCATGGCCAGATCGTCAGTTTCTCCATAACTCATCCCGGCCTTCACGCCGCCGCCAGCCATCCAAACAGTGAATGCGTAAGGATGATGATCGCGCCCCCATCGCTTCCTCTCATCGATGTTTCCTTGGATAAACGGCGTGCGGCCAAACTCACCACCCCAAATGACGAGCGTGTCCTCAAGCAAGCCGAGCCGCTTCAGATCCTTAATCAGGGCGGCCGAGGGCTGGTCCGTATCGCGGCATTGGGTGTAAAGCTCCGTCGTGAGGCTATTGTGCTGGTCCCATCCCGCGTGCATCACCTGGACGAAGCGCACACCACGTTCCACAAGGCGTCGCGCCATCAGGCAATTGTATGCGAAGGTGCTTTGCTCCTTTACTTGCGGGCCATACATGTCGAGCACCTCGGCAGGCTCTTTCGAAATATCGGTCAGCTCCGGCACGCTCGCCTGCATTTGGTAAGCCATTTCGTATTGGGCGATCCGGGTGGCGATCTCCGGATCACCGAAGTCATGCAGCCGCACTTCGTTCAGCTTGGCGATATCATCGAGGACTCCGCGTCGCATTTGGCGGCTCATGCCTTCGGGATTCGAGAGATAGAGTACAGGATCGCCACTGCCGCGGAACTTGACTCCTTGGAAGCGCGAGGGGAGAAAACCAGAGCCCCAGTAAAAATCGTAGAAAATTTGCCCGCACGTCGTGCCCTTACTGACGGAGGTCATGACGACAAAAGCGGGCAAATTCTCGTTCCCACTTCCCAGGCCGTAAGTGAGCCATGCGCCCATGGTGGGACGCCCCGGAAGCTGCGCGCCGCTCAACAAGAAGGAGATCGCCGGGGCATGGTTCACGGCATCCGTGTGCATGCTCTTAATGAAGCAGAGCTCGTCCGCCACCGAGGCGATGTGCGGGAGGAAAGCGCTGACCCACGCCCCGCTCTTGCCATGTTGCTTGAACGGTTCGACGGGTTCCAAGAGCAGCTTGCCTTTCGGGTTTCCCGTCATCGTGCTGAAACGTTTTGTCCCAAGATATTCAGCCGGCACAGGCGTGCCGTGCATCTGCCGCAGCTTGGGCTTGTAGTCGAACAAATCCACATGTGTCGGTGCGCCATTCTGGAACAGGTAAATCACACGCTTGGCTTTTGGCGCAAAATGCGGGAGGGCCGGCAAGCCACCGAAGCGCCCCACACCCGAGGACTTAATGTCGATCGATGCCTCCGCAGCGAGGCCATCGCGGCCGAGCAGCCACGCGAGAGCGGCGGTGCCAATCCCGGAAGCGCTCCGGCCGAAAAATTCGCGGCGGCTAATGTCTCGATGATATTGGGAGATTGGATTCACGGGCATCACTCTTTGGTAAGGGTTTCATCCAAATTCAAGATCGCGGAGCAAAGTCCGGCGAAAGCGGCATGCTCGATCACATCCAGCTTTTCGCTGCGCTCGGATTGGCCGATGCTGAGAAATTTCTTAGCGGCTTCCGGATCGCGGGCGAATTCGCGTTTCAGCCGTTCCAGACTTGCACGGAGAACCTGGCTCTCTGAGGAAGTTGGTGTTCGGGCTAACACGAGTCGAAATGCAAGATCGATGCGCGCGTCGTTGGACGGCTGCGCAGTTACCAACACCTTTTCTGCCAAGACGCGGGCGGCTTCCACATAGCTGATGTCGTTGAGCGTGGTGAGCGCGTGCAGCGGGGTATTCGTGCGGGGCTGCTTGACTGTGCAGACCTGCCGCGAGGCATTGTCGAAGAACATGGTCGGCGCGATGATTCGCCGCCAAAACGTGTAGAGACTCCTGCGATAAAGACCCTCGCCTTTGTCTTGCTGATATTTCTTGTTCCCAAACGTAGCATCCTCCCAAACGCCCGCGGGTTGATAGGACTTCACGGGCGGACCACCCACCTTAGCGACTAGCAAGCCGCTCGCGGCAAGCGCTTGATCGCGAATCATCCAAGAGGGCATGCGAAAACGCGAACCTCGGGCGAGCAGCCGATTCTCGGGATCGCGCTCCAAAACCGCAGGCGACACTTTCGAAGT
Organism: Akkermansia muciniphila; assembly: GCA_945861765.1. GTDB lineage: Bacteria > Verrucomicrobiota > Verrucomicrobiia > Limisphaerales > SIBE01 > SIBE01. The sequence goes on from CAMAWP010000092.1 coordinate 11,944, forward strand.
TTGCCGGTACGTTGCGCTTGTCACGATCCAACGGCAAAGCTGCTTCACATCCCAGCCGGAGCCGATGAACTCCGAAGCCAGCCAATCGAGCAGTTCGGGATGAACCGGCGATTCACCTTGCACACCGAAGTCCTCCGGCGTCTTGACCAGTCCGACACCAAAAAACTGTTGCCAGAGGCGGTTGACCGTGACCCGCGCGGTGAGCGGATTCTCTGCCGACACGAGCCATTGAGCGAGGGCGAGGCGATTCGTCATCGCCTGAGCCGCCAACCCAGGCAGCTTGGCCGGGATCGCTGGATTCACTTCCTCGCCCGGTTTGTCGTAGATTCCCTTTTCGAGCATGAACGTTTTGCGCGGCTTGGGCATGTCCTCCATGACCATGACCCGAACGATGGAACGGGTCAGGCGATCCTGCTGATCAAGCGCCTCGCGGAGTTTCTTGACGTGCGTCACGTAGTCAGGGGCCGACTTTTCGAATTCCTTTTCAAGCTCTGCCAATTGGCCGCGATTCCGTTTGGCGGCTGCCGTTTTGACAATGTTCTTGATTGCGTCGGGTACGACGGCGGGCTGATCCGGTTCGGGAGATGGTTTGTCGAGCAACCGCGGAAGGAATGTCATCTCGAAGTTGTCTAGTTCCTGAGCGGCCGTCTTGATGTCCGACGCAGTTTTCGCCAACGAGGTCTTCTGGTCACTGCTGGGAAGTTCGATATTCGGCTTGGATTGCGGATCGCCTCCTCCGCCGTCCACTGGTGTCTGATTGAAAAATGCAGTCAAGCTGTAGTAATCACGGCGAGTGAGGGGATCGAATTTGTGGTCATGACAGCGGCAGCAATTGAGTGTGAGACCGAGCCACACTGTGCCCATCGTCTCCGTCATGTCCATTACGTAGTCCACTCGATTTTCCTCGGGAATACGGCCACCTTCGCCGTTGATCGCGTGGTTGCGGCAAAAGCCCGTGGCCAGCCTCTGCTCGAAGGTAGGGTTTGGAAGCAGGTCTCCAGCGAGCTGCCAGATGGTGAAACGATCATACGCAAGATTGCGATTAAACGCCTGCACAATCCAGTCCCGCCACGGCCACATGGTGCGCTCGCCGTCGCCTTGATACCCGTTCGAATCTGCGTAGCGCGCTGCGTCGAGCCAGTCCCAAGCCATGCGTTCTCCAAACGCGGGTGAATCGATCAGCCGATCGACGATTTTCTCGTAACTGTTGGGCGATACATCGGCGAGAAATGCGGCTACTTCCTCCGGCGTCGGCGGCAGCCCGGTGAGATCAAGCGTGGCTCGACGAATGAGCGTTTCTCGGGAGGCTTCCGGAGACGGCGTCAGTGTTTCCTTTTCAAGCCGGGCGAAGATGAAGCTGTCAATAGAGTTAATGACGCGCTCGTTCAGCGTTCGTGTGATCGGGGCTTCCGGGCGGCTCAACTGGCTAAATGCCCAGTGCTCGCCCCAGTTGGCGCCCTGGTCAATCCATCGCTGGATCAACTCGATCTGGCTCGCGGTCAGAACGCGCTTCGACTTCGGCGGCGGCATCACTTCGTCGGGATCGCGGCTGGAGATGCGTTTGTAAACTTCGCTCTGTGGGCTGTTTCTCGGCACGAAGGGAGCCACGTCTTCCTTTATATGAAACGCGCCTTCTTTCGTATCAAGCCGCAGCTTAGCTTTGCGAGCCTTCTCGTCAGGGCCATGGCATTGGAAGCAATTGTCTGAAAGGATCGGAAGAATCTCCCGACTGAAGTCAACGGGCTTCTCCGCTGAAAAGGATGAGACCGACTGGAGCACGCCAAGGAGCGCAAACGTAATGGCCCTCCGCCAAAATTCGGTCGTTGTTCTTGTCCGAAGTTGCTGATGCGGTTGCGAGCACATATCAGTTGGCATCATCTTCTAAAGTAAACGATTCATCAATCGAAAGCTCACTATGCAGCAGCGCGGGCAGGGCGGCTCTCCGAATGAGGACGGGCCAAAACTTCCTTCCTCGCAGGAGGAGACCACCCCAGACTTCGCGCGCGCAGGGCGACTCTGAACCCACCCCTACCCCTCCCAGGAGGGGAGCTTTGTTTGTTCTCCTCCCAGGAGGGGAGCTTTGTCCAGTCCCCTCTTGGGAGGGGTAGGGGTGGGTCGGCTCATGGAGAGGCAGGAAGACTCCGCAGCGCGCCCGTCCTCATTCGGAGATGCGCCCGCGCGGGCACGCGCGACACTCCTTCAGTTTGGGAGGGGGTTGCAACTTTCCTCGCGTTCGCAGGAAGCTCCGTGGCACAAGAGCCAAGATACCGCCTCAAAGGGCCGACAGCGCTGGCTGCGACACGCACTCCATGCTCTGCGGCATCGCGCGACGTTTAGGTTCAAAAAACGTCAGCAGGTCAGAACTCCATGAAGATGCATTTCAAATACTCGGCTTCCTTAAACGTGGCGGGGTGATCTGGTGGATGGTGAGTCGTCCGGAGTTCAACGTGCTTTCGATCCGATTGCCGAGCTCCACCGCGGACGATCTGGAAGAACTCCACCGCCGTGACACGAGCGGAGCAGGAGGCTGCTACCAGAATACCGCGAGGCCGCAGGAGGCGAATCCCATTACGAACCAATTTCTCGTAAGCTTGCAACGCGCCAGTCCGTTCGGAATCGCGCTTGGCCAGCGAGGGCGGATCGAGAATGATCAAGTCGAAGAGATGGGACGCACTGGATTGAAGCCATTCGAACGCGTCGGCTTTTTCAGTCTGATGTCGGCAATTCCCAACAGCAGCGTCGAGTTGGTTTAGTCTGAAATTTCTTTGCGCAGCCGCCAAGGCGTGGGGGCTAATATCGAGGTCCTGCACGGAGCGGGCTCCGCCACGCGCGGCATAAAGTGAGAAAGCTCCGGAAAAGCTGAATACATTCAACACATCTCGGCCTCGCGCGAGGGATTCGACGAGTCGCCGATTTTCTCGCTGGTCGAGGAAAAAGCCGGTCTTTTGGCCGCGCAAGACATCCGCTTCAATTTTGAGCCCAGATTCTTCAAAGACCACTGGCGCGCTCAGGGGAGCCCCTGAGATGACTTGACCATCCACCCTGCAAAACCGCTGTCGAGCCAGTTCTTGAATATTCCGGCTCAACCGCAAAACAATCCGTTCGATGCTCAACTGGCTATCGATGAGGGTGAGAATTTCTTCCAGGCGCGGCAGCCACGCTGCGCTGTAGAGTTTTAAGACCAAGGTTTCGGAATAACGATCCAGCACGAGCGCAGGCCAGCCGTCGCTTTCACCGTTGATCCAACGATAGCCAGTAGTCAATGGGTCGAACAGGCCCTGGCGTCGTTCAACGGTCTGCTTTAGCCTTCGTTCCCACCAGTTCCGATCAATGGTCTCGGGTTTGCCCGCATGTAGGATCCGCACTCGGATCGGTGATTCGGGATCGAAAAGACCTATCGCAAGAAACCGATCTTTTCGATCAAAGACGACGGCGAGTTCACCGAGTTGTCCTTCTCGATTCTGTTCGCGAATCTTGTCGCCAAAGAGCCAAGGGTGACCGGAGCGAAGAATCGTTTCGGCCGTGGTCGAGACACGCAATCGGAGGCGATTGGCGGGCGTTGCGGAATTCAGATCGATTGCGGACATGCCGGGCGGGCTTCTGTTTGGCGGGAGCTATTTCTGTCCCGAGGTCCATTCATTGGTCACGTTCATGGCAATTCAGAATAACAGAACGTTTGAGGAAGACCATCTCGTTACGCTGCCCCGTCCCGGCCGCGAGACGCACGATTGTCCATGAAAAAATAAAAAAAAACCTTGCGCGTTCTAACTGAACTGCTAGAAATTTATCTCGTTCGGGGAAACTTAACCAAGGAGATGCAATGCAAAAGTCACTCAGTTACCTACTCGCCATCAGTCTGCTCACAGCCATAGGACTCATAGCTCCGATTGGCTCTCGTGCCGCGGAAAAGAAGGCTCCTATCGAAGGCGCTGAAAAGGAGAAACCATCAAGCAGAACTCCCTTTCATGGGAAACTCAATGCTGTGGATAAGTCCGCTATGACCATCACTCTCGATGGAAAAGAGAGGAAGCGCACGATCCTAGTCACATCGCAAACACGTATCGCCAAGGCTGGCAAACCGGCCACATTGGAAGATGCGCTCGTGGGTGATGAGATTGGAGGTCAGTTGGTAAAAAATGGAGACGGCAAAGAAGAAGCAGTCTCCTTGCGGTTGGGGCCTAAACCTGAGGAGAAGCCAGCCGACAAGAAAGAAAAGACTGCAAAGAATGCCGCGAAGTAAAACGCTCTAATTCTCCGCAAGATCGAGAGCAGGTCGGTTCCGACCTGCTCTTTTTCTTTTTTACCGTCGCCACCAGCTTTTGGCGCTCGCAGTCCGAGGGGCTGCAGCGGTCACCCGTGTTTGGGTTCGAAAATGGTGCACGAGGAATTGGCTTCGCGCCGCAGTCAACGCCATGATGAATTCATCGTAACTCTGGAAGCGCTCGGCCGGCTTTTTCGCCATGGCACGGCTGAGCGCATCGCTTGTTGGTTGCGACACTTCCGGCACCACCTGGTTGGGTGGTGTCAACGGGGTATGAATGTGAGCCGCGATCACCTCATCAATGCTGGGAGCTTCGAACGGAACATGCCCTGTCAACGCGTGGTAAAGCGTTCCGGCGAGGCTGTACATGTCCGATAGAAAATCTTCGCGTTCGCGCTTGATCTTTTCGGGAGCGATATAGTAAGGGGTTCCCCAGACTGCTTCTTCCTCGGTGTCTGCATCGATGCTGCGGGCCAACCCGAAATCGACTAGCTTAGGTTCTCCATCCGCGTTGAAGAGAATGTTACCCGGCTTGATATCGCGGTGGAGGAGATTGTGTTTCAGCGCCGTATCCAGAGCTGAAGCCACCTTGATTCCGGTATCCAAAACGTCCAGCTCCGGCACGCGTTTTTCCTTCTCGATACGGCTGTCCAGGCTTCCGCAATCGGCGAGCTCCATCACCAGATAAAGTTGTCCATCGCACTCATCGAACGTGTAGATGTGAATGATGTTGGTATGGTTTAAGGCCGCGCAGGCGCGTGCTTCGCGATAAAAGCTGCCCAACGCTTGCGGCTCATCAGCCATCTCTCGTTTCATCAACTTAACCGCCACCTCCCGTTCCAAGGTCGTGTCGAAAGCTCGATAGACTGTTCCCATTCCGCCGGAAGCGATCACGGACAACAACTCGAATTGCCTCAGCCTCAGCGGCATCATGAGAGGCTTCCCGCATTTGGTGCAAGGAACGGCGGCCAATGGCAGAAGGTCGCCGGGAATGAATACTTTGGCGCCACAGCCTCCGCATGACACCATCTTCAACGGTTTACGCTCTTCGATTGATGCAGCCATCACACAGTAGGAATAACAGTTACCACCGCCGCGACAAGTTTGGATATGATCCAAACTCAATTTCTAGCAAAGTTCATTCCATTTTTGTGAGTTCATCAGGATAAACTTCACTGGCAAATTGCTTTTGACAAACATCGCTTCCTGGTGTCTTGTATCCTCCGTTAAGTATGAAGTCCATGTATCAAGCTAACATTGGCCTGTGCCGCAAGTGCGCCCTGAGCTCCGTCGCCCTATGGCATCGCAGCTCCGGTAGCCCCGGCAACGTGGAGGAGTCTTTCTAGACCTTAACAAAAGATTTCGCGACCCACGATTGCCAGTCAATCGTGGGTTTTTTGTTTTTAACCAACCTTTTTTAAATCCGATAAAATGAAAACCGACGGCTATCATAGCGTTCCAACGCAGTTTGGACCCGATATCGAATTCGAGCTGACGCCTATTCCGCACGCTCAGGCTCGGAACGCGATGAGCTTGCGATTTCAAGAACTTCAGCGACGCTTGGTCCAGCAGATCTTGCAAGGCACCGGAAATCCTACTCTCCGTAACCACCTCCAGCAGGCGGCCAACGAAGCGGCTGCCCTGGCTTGGACTACCGCTTATCCACTATTGGTCATGCCAACCCTGTTGGAGGAGAAAGCCCACGCCGCCCGTTACCGAACCGAACGGCAGAATCGAATCGAGATGCGGAGTCAGGAAATCGCCGAGACGATGCGGTAGCGACGAAGCAATCCTATCAAGATATCTTGTTGGCTTTTGGCGCCGCGCATAATTGCGGCTCGGCCTCTGGCATTTCGCGCTGGCAGGCTTTGTCGAGCAACATTCACCGACTGCAAACCAGTTTCCTTGCTGTTTTCAGTGGAATAGTTCCGCAGCGGATGAAGACCATTTTTCCATCTCGCCGGGATGACGGGAGTCTGGACCTATTGGCCGCCTTCGTCTCCCGGAGGGAGATCCGAGAATAGCCCAGCAGTTCACTGCTGGGTTCGAATGAGCCATCGCATAAGTCCCGCAGGGACGGCCGAATCCCCCAATGTCCTACGTCAGCTCCTATTCTCACTGTCTGTTCAGGGCAAAGGATCGCCCGAGAATGGCTCAACCGTCCCTTCGGGACTTTGGGTATTGGCGACGCAATCCCACCCTTGAAAGGGTGGGCTATTCTCAAATCTCCCTCCGGGAGATGCCAGTCGGAAATAGCTCATCGGATACAACAGCACACGGCCGGAAAATGTCCAAACTCTACAAACTCTACGCACCCCCTCGGGAGTAAGTTCTCTTGTCCGGACACGGAAATGATTCCACTCAAAACAACGGAGAACCGCAAACCAACCCTCAACTATTTGGCACTGAACATCTCGTCACAGAGAAGCTTCACAACGTGCGTCCAATTAAACCGCTCGCCGACAAATCGCGGTCCGGAAACCCTGGCTTGTTCAACGAAAGCTTCGTTCTCAACCAGATTGCACATCAACTCGATAAGGTGATCTTGGCTAGGCTCCAGATATGTTCCCGAGTCACCTTGCGGGAGCTGGAACGATTTTTTCTGGCTGTCGATGAACAAAGCAAAATCTGAATTGGTAAAATCATCCGTTGATCCTCCCTTGGTGCAGATCACAGGGAGGCCGGATGCTATGGCTTCGAGAACCGGCATGTTGAATCCCTCGGCGTAGTACGGAGAAACATACGCATCACAGCATTGGTGCAGCCGGGCCAAGGCATAAAAATCAAGCGTGCCTCCGTAATAGATCATCCGTTCCTGAACGATCCGAGTCTCGACCTCTGTTAACCCTTGCGATTGGCTGGCCAGCCAGTTCTCGGAAGGATAGAGAGAATCCAACCCCTTTAATACGAGTCGAACGTGGGGATGTCGCTGAGCGACTACCGAGAAAGCCTTCAACAATAGGTGCAACCCCTTGTTGCTCGTCATCGAGCCAACGCTGAGAAAAAGGAATCCCGCGAACCCTAGTTTGCTCCGCAGAACCGAGCGCTCCGACACATCCAACGGCTTGAAAAGGCCAGTATCTACTCCATGAGGAATCACCTTAACTCGCTCCGGGTCTGCTCCGCTTTGAATGAAGCCGCGTCGAGACCAATGGGAAGGCGTCAACAAAGTGACCGATCCAGACTCAAGGGCTTGGCGCAACGGTTGAAGACCCCGAACATGATCCGATGGAACACACCCGAATTCGCTGGTTCCGAAAACGTAGGTTCTCTTGGCGGATGAATCGGAATAATCGTATGGGAAAGTCATCCGCAACATGACATCGAGCTGCGTATCGGTGGGAAGCGTCGTGGGAATTGCCTCAATTTTGTCTTCATATTCAGCCGGAAATAACCCTTTGTGTTGAGACCAGCCCGGCTTTAAGTAAGGCATGTCTGTGTGGAATAGGCGCAAGCTCCGCTCCTTCAATAATTCGAGACATTGGAATTGATTGACGATCGCGTACGAATGAGGAATGAAACGCCATCCTTCAACCATCAATGTGTCGGTCGCGCGGATCGTCGTTGTCACTTATCTCCTTATTCCCGCGATTCAGTGACTGTCCGACGCAAGTGGAATTCGAGTCTGAATAACCTGCGGGCCGTCCAGATCGAGATTGTCGGAATCCTCAGCACATTTTGAAATAACCTTCTCGTTGCCAAGGCCGTAAAACACTGGATGTCTAAACCTGCGTTCATGCAGGGAAACACCCCCTTGGGGACGAGAATTGCCAACAGCATGTCACAAAGTATGAAAGACGTTTTTGCTCTTCAAGCGATAATTCGCTCGGCCCATATCGATAAAACCCAACTGAACCTGTTAAACTCGCCAGTGCCGGAATGACCAATGTTTGTCGCCAAGCATTTGCAGAGCGATAGTCACTTTTCGAGCGCAGCCTGCTATTGCAGCAATTCTGCCCATGAACCCTCGAATGTGCCGCCAGGTTTTGGACTGCGGTGACGGAGTCTGCGAAGTCACCGCTTTGGCAACGCTCACAGCTCCGAAACTCGCCGACGCCGAAACCATCCCAACCCAAAGCGGCAACTCCGCAGAC